>CAILLX010000060.1 GCA_903835185.1 uncultured bacterium
GCGGTTATGTCCGCTTCTCTACCATTCGAGTAGTGATCTTTCTTCGACTCGGCAAGCTGGATTTCTCAAAAATCAACCCGTATATACAAAGTTCACCCACCTAAATTTCAATAGAGCCCACTTTAGCGAGGTTCTGCCGATGCGTCCAGATTATTGGCTCTGGATAATTCTTTGGCTCGTTGGGACGGCATTTAAGGCAGTAAATATCTCTAGCACAAAAGCGCTCAGTCAGGTACTCCAGCTGACTGAGCTGCTTGGTACCAGCGCGCAGGCGACCTTAGTTGTGATAGTCGGTGCCATCATAATGATGATGGTGGTGGCGGTGATTGTTTGACGTTTGCTGTCCCGGCACTGGATAGACTGCTTGATTTAGTGCTGGATTGACAGTTGGATTGGCAGCTGAATTTACAGTTGAATAACCATTCCAGATTGGCCGTTGATGCACCGTCGGCGTCCCATAATAGCCGTTGTTGATGGCGGGATTATTTTTGCGTAGATCCTTATTCAAACTTTGGTCTAACTGCTTTTCTTCTGTAGCAATTTGTCGACTTTGCTGTGGCGTTAAGAAGCCACCATTTTGTATGAGCTCTGTTTGCTCTTGCGATTGGATTTGTGCTTGTCGCTTTTGCAGCTTGGCGCCTTGGTTGGGTGTGATCAGTCCGGAAGCCGAATCTTGTATTATCTTATTTGCCTCATTACTGATCCAGTTTTGAACATTCTGGGCTTGTGCAGCCGCCATGGAAGCGGTTATAAGAGTAGTGGTCAGTATTGCGACCGAGCTCAGTCTAGCGCGCATGATGCTTCTCCTTTAGTAAAACTACTGCTCCATCCTTATTCAAAGTAAGGACTAGCTGTCCTCACTTCTTGCCCAGACGTTGCCTTAGTTCTAATGTTTCCCGATGCTTGTGCTTCTTTGACTAGTTTATTGTGTAAAAAAATTAGTATTACTGATGGTGATGATTCTATCCTTGCTTATTGCCAACTTCTGGCGCTTAGCCTCAATACCGTTTAGATAAGCGGTCTACAACTTGTAGGGGCGGCTCGAGAGCCGCCCAGCGGGCGCGTCCCGACGCGCCCCTACGCCTTAACTGTGCGGTATTGCGCTTGGCCAGATTTGAGCCGGTGGAGCATCTCCTCTAGTTCCGACTCAAATTCTAGCTCAGCAAGTTGTTTCAGACGCTGAATGTTTTCGTACAGTGCATTCTTGCCGCCCAATAGCCAGATCTCCAGGATAAGCCTGTCAATTCTTCTGGAGAAGACCGGGCTTCTGACAGGAAGACTCTGAGAATCATCCCTGCTTGATTGATCAATAGGATATTGGTTGGCTGTATACATGTTCGGACCGTATTTGTTTTATTCAGTCGCGTGGCTGCTCAGAGCCATGGTGTTGCCAGAACTTATGGTGCCAGCGGTGTCCCATGACTTGACGAGTGAGGAAGAAGTGTCGCATTTTACTGCGTTGCTCTGGAGTCAGTACTTCAGCTCGGTCCAGGGAATAGCCGAGGCGAATATTTGACAATTCGGTGCGCAATGAATTGATCTTGTCATGAAGTCCGGTAATCTTTTGGCGGTCAATATTGGGCTCGGTCATTAGCTTGTGAACCTGGCACTTGAGCGACTTGAGTGTGGCTTTTTTAGCCGCAGTGGCAAGTTCGTACTGATCCTTTAGAGTGCTCAGTTTCTCTAGCTGAGCATCAGTGAAGGAGAGCTGCGGGCATCCGTTCTTCATACATGGCTCTGGCAAGGACTGCTGATATTTATCGGTCATTTGATCTGATTCAGGTGATGCCTGAGCCGTGAGTTCGGCTGCAGTGACCGGCACTGCCAGCATGGTTCCGGCAAGGAGCAGGCAAGCTAAAATTTGATTCGCAGTTTTCATAGGGTCAACCTCCAACGGTAATATCAATGAAACCGCAGCAAGGTAAAGCGCTTATGTGCGTTGGACTGCAGATTGTAAAGGAGTTGTAAAGCCACGAAGGTGCGCGGTCCTGCTATGATGGCGCATAATGAGTGAAGTTACTGGTTCTAACGAAGTATGCAACATTTAGCAAACAGTCAGATTCGCCTTCTTTTAATCGATGACGATGAGAAATATTGCCGACTCATCTCTGAGTATCTGTCGCGCTACGGATACGAAGTATTTGCCGTACATAATGGACAAGAAGGTGTTCAAGTGGCGATGCAGGAGTCGTGGGGGGCAATTGTCCTTGATGTCATGCTTCCTGGAATTGACGGTTTTGAGGTCTTGCGCAAATTGCGTGAAAAGACAGATATTCCGGTACTGATGCTCACGGCATTAGGTGAGGAAACTGACAGAATAGTCGGACTTGAACTGGGCGCTGACGACTATGTGCCGAAGACATCTTCGCCACGCGAGCTGTTAGCAAGATTGCGTGCTGTGCTTCGTCGAGTTACCAGGGGAATTCCGGAGGTGCGCGATAATATGGTGCCTGAGATTGTGATTGGATCTTTGAGCATCAATTTGGGGTCCCGCACTGCTGTGCTTGCTGAGGAGGCGCTGCAGCTTACTCCGGTTGAATTCGATTTGCTAGTTGTTCTGGCGCAGTCCCGAGGGCGAGTGAAGTCACGCGAAGAGCTAATCAATGCTATTCGGGATCGTAACTACGACGTATTCGACAGATCAGTCGATGTGCATGTATCAGCGCTGCGCAAAAAGCTACGTGATGACCCAAAAAATCCGAGATTTATTCACACTGTGCGTGCTGTCGGGTATATGTTTGATATGTCTACTGAGAGGTAATGATGAAAGTTCGATTTCCTCTTTTTGCGCAGACGCTCGGACTCTTATCTCTTAACTTAGTGCTACTTCTGGCGTTGCGGATTATCTTCTTTGATCAGCAAAACGGCCCTGGTTGGGAAGCTCTTCTATATAGTCCGGTCGGGGAGAGGGTGCAAGCAATTGCCTGGGCTATTCATGGACAAACTCAGATGCGTCCAATAGATGAATGGGGCAATGTGTTGAAGGAGTTTGACAAGATATATGGTGCCAAGTTCTCTATTTTTGATGCGGCAGGTCATGAGCTGGCAGGAGAGCCGATTAAACTGCCTGCCAATGTTCTTGCGGCTGTACAGCGGAATCCTCGTGGTCGGCACGATCTTGACCACGTGCCAGGGAATAAGCAGATTAGTCTTGTCCCTGTGCACTCAAGCTCTGTGCGCCCTTTGTTGCACCGCCCGCATAGCCGTTTCCTTTTACACACTGAACATCCTGACTGCTTCTGGGTTGGTGTGCGGATTCATCTTTCCCAACCAGTAGAAGGTCCGGGGACTGTGCTGTCCTGCTCTGCGAATCTGTGGCAAACAGGACTGTTTCTGGACTTCGGTCTATTGATAGGGTCAATTGCAGCTGTGCTTGGGCTTTGTCTTATTATTTGGGGACCATTTGTTTATCGCATTACAAGATCCCTGGCTGAACTTACTGCTGCTACTGAAAAAATTGCCGAAGGTAAATTTGATACTCGCCTGAAAGCAAACAGATGGGATGAAATAGGAAGTCTTGGTGAAGCTGTCAATATCATGGCTGATCGCCTCAATGGTTTTGTTGTTGGACAAAAGCGCTTCTTGGGTGATACGGCGCATGAGTTGTGTTCACCCATTGCGCGACTGCAAGTTGCTCTGGAACTACTTGAAAGTAACGGGTCGGCACGCCAGGAGGCAACTATCAAAGATATTCGCCAGGAGGTGGAAGAGATGAGCAGTCTTATAAATGAACTGCTGGCCTTCTCCAAGGCAGGATTAAAGAGCAAAGAGGTGAAGCTTGTTTGTGTCAATCTTGAGCATCTTCTCAATGAAGCTGTAGCCAAGACCTTTACTGATCAGAATGTTAAGCTTGAGGTTCCCCATGGACTGTGTGTTGCTGGCGATGAGCTGCTGCTTACGCGTGCTGTGACTAATGTCCTGCGCAATAGTGTACGTTACGCCTCTGAGTTCGGACCTATAAATATCAAAGCTGTTCCGGATGGGAAGGATGTTCTCCTTACTATTACTGACTGCGGACCGGGCGTCCCGGCGGAGGCGCTCAAGCTGCTTGGCGAGCCGTTTTACCGCCCTGAGCCTTCTCGCAGCCGCAATTCAGGTGGAGTTGGTCTGGGTCTGGCCATAGTCAAAACATGCATTGAAGCATGCGATGGTATTTTGAAGGTTAGCAACCGTGATCAAAAGGGGCTATCTGTTGAGATTCGCCTCAAGGCTGATCGGGCGTCGGCACAATAAGAACGGAAACTGGCTTGCGTTGAGATTGACTGGATTGGTCAGGGAGACACTCCGCTGAGCGTTCTTGTTGTGGCAGCGCTGGAGGAGTGGGCGGTCATGACTAGCCCAACTTCCACAGTCTAGTCCCGAATCACCCAGCCGATGGCATATTGACAACATTTTCAGTGACTAGACGAGGGTGCCATGTTTTGACCGGGGTGATAATTTGCTCTGGCACTTTCAGAAGCGTGTAGATATTTTTGTGAATCTCTTCGGGAGTTGACGCTTTGCGGATTGTGAGAATCCCGCCGTCTGTTGTGGGCAACACCACGGTCATGATCTGATGGGTTGAAAGCTGCTTTCTGAGCGTTTCCCAGGATGTGTGCAACGCCTTGTTTCTACATGTTGTCTCGATTGCAATCAGCAGATGATATGCCAATACACAGATGAATATGTGGGTTTGCACGCGATTTTCCAGATGATGAAAAATCGGACGCTCCATCAATGGGCTCTTCATATCCCTGAAGGCAGATTCCACTCTGGTCAACAGTGAGTAGATGCGCCAGACTTCGTCCTCGGAAAGATCATCTCGACTTGTTCTCAGAACGTAGCCGCCGTCTAGCAGGGCGGCCTTCTCTTTCTTCCGTTTGTCTTCCAAACAGGTTACCATCAGGCTTTTGGGATCGAGGGCTACTTCGTAATACCGGGCTACACGAGAGTATCTTTCTTTCAGCCGACCAATCGATTCACAAATCTTGTCCCTGTCTTTTACTTTGCCGTTAGCAACTCGGCTTTGCAGCTTTGCTACATCGACGAGGAACTTGTTTTCTTGTTTCTCTCGAATCGCTCTGTTCTTCTGGATGCGCTTCTCTCCAAGACATAACGCATACATGCCACCCCTTTCAGTGCGTGACGCTTTAACCCGAACAACTGTTTTCTTCTGGTAAAGGTTAGTTGGCGATGGCACTCTAATCAGATCTTCCCAACCATCCTGAGATACAAATTCATCAAAGAAGTTAGCGCGTTCCTGTCTTTTGCAAGCCACAACGTAGTGATATCCACGCGCTTTCAGCAGGTCCAGATTCTCTTGCGACGACATTCCGCCATCGACAACTACTGTCGCTCCACTTCTCTTTCCTGTGCGAGCTTCCAGAAGATCCAACATGTCGGAAACAGTCGTAGAGTCGTTTGTGTTGCCATCAAATACTTCATGTCCTATCGGAAATCCTGCTCGACCGAGCACCAGTCCGACCACCACTTGCTTGCAATCAGGGCGCTTGTCCCTGGAGTATCCAAGCTTCGCTTGCGCATTACGTGTACACGCCCCTTCAAAATAGGTCGATGTAAGATCATACAAAAATATGCTGTCTTCCAAATTGAAAAGACTGCGCTCGCGCTCGGCAAGACCCTTTTCGATACTCTCTCGACATGGGTGTAACCTATCTAGATTGCGATAAAGAGATTCATCACTCAGAGTACTGAAATCTTCTCCGAGAATGTCCGGCAATGCTGTTCTGTTCACCCAGTCCGGCGCCGCATGCTCGGAAGCCGCCTCCATCAGCCGATTGATTGTCATCAGTTCGGTTAATTTACAGGACCGCTCGCTCAATCCGGCTTCTTGCAGAACCTCACCCATACCGAGCCTGTTCCACATCTGGTGAGCTATATGAACTGCCCCAGCCTCTCGAACTTCCTCCGTAGTTACTTTGTCTGGCTCAACCTTAATGGCGGTTTCAGCTGCTTCCTCATTAACTGATAACCGTAATTGCTTTGCATACTCAGCCATCTCAGGATCGTCAAAAACTGTTTGCTGACCAGAAAGCGCTGCCTGCAATTTCTTTGCCAGACTCACCCACTCCTCTTTGGGACCAGGATCAAGACTGCCTAAAGAGCAAACAACGCGGTGCCGTGGGCCTTTGGGAGTTGTGATCGACTCAACCAAAAGATGGTTGAAATAGGTTTTCCCCTTGGTCGTTTTCGCGGTGCGCTTGATAAACATACGTACCTAGATACCAGGCATTCTGCCTATAGTCAAGCCCGTAGACGTCAAGCATTCGTGACTATTTCGGCGATTTCGATCTTGGCAAGATCATTCCATGCGCCTTTCTGAGATTCACTGCTGCAAAAATTCACTAAATCTAATTGTCAGGCGTGGAAGTTAGGCTAGCAACACTACAAGAAACTTAGTCTGCTTCCATGCGGTGTTAGGCACAAATATGCCACAACTATCAGTTTTGGTCATAAAACTTTTGGCCCCAATATTTACTTTATTAATAAACCAACCCCATCTCTACGTTATCTATATGTAGGTAATTGCGCTAGATTCACGGAGGACCCTTGGTTTCTATTATGTTTACTGGTGGCGTTATATTCACCAGGCGCAAACGCTGACAGGAGCTTACCGATGGCGGCTGTCAAGGAATGTTCTTTGAAATGCTTGCTAAGTTCTGTTGAGATTGCAAAATTAACCTTATAAAGGGTCTTGTATTCAATGCCTGTAGTAGTTGTTTCTGTTCATTCAGCTAATCCAGCTCCGGAACCTGGGGGTGCAGGCATCCTGCCGACTGTTCCAATCTCAGCAACTAGCTGTATGCCCCGCTCCCCGCTCCGTTATCCAGGTGGCAAGCAGAGAGACATTGCTCAGATTGCCTAGATGTGCAGGCTGTCGGACCGGGAGCACTGGAAATCAGAATCCATGAGACACATGAGCATCGGGTTGTCTATGTTGCGAAATTTCCAGAAGCCATCTATGTTTTGAGTGCATTTGAGAAGAAGACACAACAGACTCCAGAGAAGGAAATAAGGTTAGCGAGGGCAGCGTATGCGGAACTCCAGAGACAGCGGAAAGAGAGCAAATAGAGACTTCGAGATCATTGACAGCAGTGGCAATGTGTTTGCTGATCTCGGTTTTCCAGCGGAGGAGGCGGAGAATTTCCTAGCGAGAACTATTTTTATGGTCGAGATAAAGAAGGTGATAAGAGAGAATGGCTGGACGCAAGCGGAAGCAGCGGAACATCTAGACGTAAGTCAGCCAAGGATTTCGGATCTTATGCATGGGCGGATAGAGAAGTTCAGCGTGGATATGCTGATGAAGTGACTAGACAGGCTAGGGCGGAGAGTGACATTCAGAATCGGCAGGAAGAAAGAGGTTGCTTAGAGCGACTGATAACATGCCAGAAGTGACTACGCCTGTTGATGGTAACAAGCAAGCGGCAATTACACGCCTGAGGGAGTTTGCTGCTCTTGTGTATGCTCAGAGGCTTTGACATCTTGAACTTTCTTCAAACCGTAAGGTTCAATACCTGGTTGCAAACGCGACTGGTGTATCCTTGCTTAAGTCGCAGGCTGGATCTATCAGAATCCGACAATGGCAATGGCGAAGTACCACCTATCGTTAAGAAGTGGCAGCAGCCGTTGTGTTGCTAAACTTAGTTATTGCCTATCGGGATTCTCATAGCAACCGGATGCCAAGTGCGCACATTCTGTCAAACTGATTTATTGGACCGCTTCTTTTAAGGATTTCCTGTCATGCGCAGAACCAAGATAATTACCACTATCGGACCAGCAACAAGTGATCCAGCGATGATGGAAAAGCTCATCATGGCTGGTAGTGACATAGTGCGAATCAACTGCTCTCATGCCAATCACGACACAATTGCCACAATCATTCAGCAAACACGAAAGATAAGCCAGAAGATTGATCGGGCCATAGGGGTGCTGCTAGATCTGGCCGGTCCAAAAATTCGCACCGGCAAAATGGCTGGCGGGATTTATCCGGAACTCAAAGCAGGGCAAAAGTTTGTGCTGACGAATCGGCCTGTCCAGGGTAGTTCCGAAATGGTGAGCACTAACTATGCAGCTTTGTGCCGTGAGGTTCATGCCGGCGACACCGTTATGCTAGATAACGGGTTAATTGAACTAAGAGTACTGGAAACTTCCGATCAAGACGTAGTCTGCGAAGTTGCCACAGGTGGTGTCCTCAAGGATAAGAAAGGCATCAATCTTCCCGGTGTACGGTTGTCTCTTCCGCCGCTGCGTGAAAAAGATCAAGGCGATCTGACCTTCGGACTTGCGCAAGGAGTCGATTTTGTCGCCTTGTCGTTTGTTCAAGGTCCTGATGACATCCGTGTCCTCAAAAAGGTGATTGGTAATCACTGGCCACCACCGCTGGTGATAGCCAAACTGGAGAAGCCGCATCTGCTCGAGCATCTCTATGAAATTATTGATGTCGCAGACGGTATCATGATTGCACGTGGAGATCTAGGAGTGGAACTGCCTGCAGAATCAGTACCAGCAATGCAAAAAACGATCATAAAGAAGGCCAATGCAAAAGGTAAGCCGGTAATTACCGCCACCCAGATGCTGGACTCGATGATAGAACATCCACGTCCAACCAGAGCTGAAGCCTCTGATGTAGCCAATGCTATTTACGACGGGACTGACGCCATCATGCTTTCTGGCGAGACAGCTGTTGGAGCCTATCCGATAGAAGCAGTGCAGATGATGGACCGTATTGCCTGCGCTGCAGAGGCGAGCATGGATTTCTCTCGTCTTAAAGAGCATGATATGTCTACATCGGCCCATGCAGTGGCGCATGCCGGCTGCGACATGGCTATTGATATGAAAGCAAGTGCAATTGCCTGCTTTAGCAAGTCAGGCGCCAGCGCCCGCTGGATATCTCAATTCCGCCCACCAAATCGGATCATTGCTCTTGTCCAGGATGCCCATGTGTATAATCAACTGACTCTCAACTGGGGAGTAACGCCTATCATGCTGACCGACGTCATGGAGTCCGAGGCTACCATGACACTTGTCGAAGAAACCTTGCTTGCAAAGGGAATTGTGCGTCCTGGAGAGATGCTTGTGATTACTGGCGGACTGCCAATTGCAGCACGTGGTCCGACCAACTTCGTTAAACTGTCTAAGCTTTCGTCGGCTGACACCGGTAAATCTCCGGTGTCCAAGTGGTAGTGATTTAAGGCAAAGCAGGCTCCAAGTCATGAGGTGTCTCGTCTCGGTCCGTTGTGGTGCGAACAAGTGCTGGCTTGTTTGAAGCCAATACGATGAGAGCAACATTCAAGTTGTAACTACGCCTATTTTGTCTTGTGAGGTTGCATTCCTTGGGGCGGTGTCGCTTGCTGAAAATGTAAGGAAAGGTGCGAGCGAGTAGCGCTTCCGCTTCGACTATAGTTCTGCTTCTGTTGAAAAACGGGTGGGTAACTAAAAGATATTGAAACGGTCTGAAATGGATATACGGCACAGTCGGAGTCAGGCTGTGAGCCAATTCTAGCAAAAGCTCCGGTAGGATACTCGTTTGAGTTCAAGACTTTCCC
>CAILLX010000061.1 GCA_903835185.1 uncultured bacterium
CGCTGCCTTGGGAATGCCCCAGCGGTCCGGGTCAAAAAGACAGGCGTTCCCTCGTTTTTTGTTACACCCTCAAACTTCGTTCACAACTCAATTCTGGGCAAGGGTTTAGCCAGGAAACCTAACATTGTCGAACTACTCAGGGGTAGAGGAGCACGGGTAGCTGGATTAGGCGCAAAGATATTCTGACTTTGTACGGGATTATCGCAAATCGGTCTGGTAGATTGGTCGCGTGTTCGAAGCTGAGATTGTTCAGGGCTGTAAAAGCAACTGGATCCGGGTGGGGCAGACGACGGGGCGGGTGGCCTGTTTTCAAAGCCAGCGTCGTTGGCCCGGCGCGAGTGAGCCAAAGCGTTGGGCTGCGTGAGACTCACTCTACTGCCTTGTCCAAATTGACATGAAAATAAACGTCAACAAAGCCAAGGGATTCACCCTTCTTGAGCTGGTGGTGGTGGTGGCAATCATCTCCATTCTCGCTGCGTTACTGTTACCGGCTCTCGGTCGTGCAAAAGCCAAAGCACAGCAACCAGCCTGCATGAATAATTTACGGCAGATAGGACTCGCCATCCATATGTATGCCGAGGACTCCAGTGACGCATTTCCTCAGGCGACTAATAGCCCTCCGGCTTCGTTTACCGCTTACACGATGCTCATGAAAAGCTATGTGGGCTTAACAGGCACGAAACCAGAGCGAGCCAAGCTTTTTGCCTGTCCGGCAGATACATTTTATTGGGACTCTGGAGATGGTTGGGTTTCTCAAAGTCTCAATCAGCAAGCGAGCTTTCATTATTCAAGTTACGGATTCAACGGCGGAAACTTTCTAAGTGGAAAGCCTCCAGCTCCTCGATGGCCAGGCATTTCTGGCAGGAAATTGAGTTCAATCAAGGAGTCAGTCAAAACCGTTTTGATTACTGAGTTTGCCGCTCTGTTGCCATATTCTTGGCATGAACCTACCAGAGTATCTCACTACAATAATGCCAAAGACATGGTTGGTTTTGTAGATGGCCATGTCAGTTTCATCAAAATGTTTTGGAACGCCGCTAAAACGAATGGTATCGAAGCATGGCACTATGATCCACCAACCGGTTACGATTACAAATGGAGTGGAGATTGATGAGCAAGTATCACGAGACGCTGCCTAACTTTTGCTGCAGCGAATGCGCCGGTCGCGTCTGGATTACAATCCGGAGCCCTCCTCGGCGCATCGCTGAGCGTTTACGTTAGGCGTCATTTCACATCACACAAATTATGAACACAAAAATAGACAACAAGAGCGCATTAGTTGGTTTAGGTGCTGGCGTGCTTGTCGCACTCGTTGTTGCGGCGGCATCATCGTCTGGCAGTTCTGTCGGCAGATACCAGATTACAGCCACTGGACAGAACGGAAATGGAAGTGAGTGTTTTATTATAGACACCACGGGCGGAAAAGTGTGGAAAGCATCTGTCAACCCGAACACCAAAACGGACGATGGTTTCTTTCAGCCGAAGACCGACGAGAAGTGAGCCATGACGCCTAACCATCCGGCTGCAGGCAAGGCCGGGATCGCGTCTCAGTTGACAATCGGACACCATTGCCCCGGCCTGCCTGAGCCGGGCGTTGGACAGAAGACACAATGAAAACAATTCGGGTAATATGCGCAGTTCTGACCCTGACACTGGCCCTGCTTGGTTGCATCAGAAGTCCTTCGTTCCCGCAGCCGCGCAATGATGGCGATGACTGGAAGGGTGGATGGAGCAACATTGTTGCTGACAATCACATGAGGCAAACATTCGCCTCGGTAAAAGAGAGTGTACAAGCCATCGAAGTTGCGGTGCTTACAGTCAATACAAATCGCCCGGGTGCTAGCGATATGCTGACTCTCACCCTACTCGACGAACGCGGAACTACCTTATCTTCCGTTTCAAATAGAGTGTCCTGCGGACAGGACGGATGGATCGAGTTTGTGCTGCCCCAGGAAGTGAAGGTGGAACGCGGGCAAATGCTGGCGATTGAGCTCTCAGATACGGGCCTGGTCCTGTTTGGCTGGAAATACAGTGGCGACCAATACCCTAATGGAGAAAGAGTGATGTTCAAGGACAAGAGCGACTCCCGGACAGATTGGCTCTTCAGAGTCAAATGACCCAGAGGTTGCAGCAATGAGCAGGCGTCCAAGAAACCGGCTGCAGGCAAGGCCGGGATCGCGTCTCAGTTGACAATCGGACACCATTGGCCCGCTGCCGCTGGGTTTCAGCGTTTGGCCCACTATACGCATGTCGCATCAAAGCTAGTATTTTGTTCGCAGCGTCTCCCACACCCCCTCTGCCACCACCCTCCCCTCCCACGAAAACCCCATCAAAGCTGGTACAATAATTAGGTAAGGATCTAGCCAAGACAGATCTGACCCCACCCCCTCTACCAATAAAAGGTAGAGGGGGTTTTTTCATGTACTCGTTAACCCACAAAAGAAAGGTAAATCATGTCCCCTCAAGCCGGTTTCGTATTGCAAGATCAGGTAGTTCCGAGATTAAAAGCTGCAATTCCTCGCACCGTATTAACCATTGGCTCAGAAGACCACGAAGAGCTAATCCAGGACGCTACATGTTTGGCTGCTCGAATCCTCCGCAACGCAGAAATCAATGGAAAACAAATCACGGCATCAAACGCGGCCTACTACGCTATCCAACATTGCAAATCAGGCCGTAGAGCAGTTGCCCATAGCA
>CAILLX010000062.1 GCA_903835185.1 uncultured bacterium
AAACCTGGCGATGCCAAACCTGGCGATGCTAAACCTGGCGATGCCAAACCTGGCGATGCCAAACCTGGCGATGCTAAACCTGGCGATGCCAAACCTGGCGATGCCAAACCTGGCGATGCCAAACCTGGCGATGCCAAACCTGGCGATGCCAAACCTGGCGATGCCAAACCTGGCGATGCCAAACCTGGCGATGCTAAACCTGGCACTGCTCCCGCAGCTGTCAGCGATCAGTCCATCCCTTCCCCAGGCAACAGCAGATTCACTAGATTCGCTGCATTTCTCGAGTCGCCATCCACGCAGCAAGTCCTCACTAAAGCAGGCGTTTTCGCAGGCTCATTCACGGCAGGAGTAGGCGCATTTGAAGTTTATCAAGGCGCCCAGCTATACGCACAGGGAGATCAAACTGGAGGAAAGCTTCTAGGGGCAAGCGGACTCAGTAATATAGGCGCCGGCGGGTTTGGTACCTGGAGCCTGCTCAGCAAAACTGCACCAGCATGGACTGGAGCTGCAGCCATGCGCTTGGGTGGAGGAGGAGCACTTTTTGCCGGCGCACTCCAGTTGCGCGAGGGCTACAACACTGGCAACCAAGCTCTGATGTTTGACGGAGCCACATACAGCACTGCAGGCACCCTGATGCTCGCAGGTGGAACAAGCCCTGTTGGCATTGGCGCAGCTGTTTACAGCTTCTCCTATGGACTAACGCGCGCTGCCATGTCAGCTTCCGGCGGAGACCGGTTGGTGACCTCCGGCATGGACTGGGCAATGAATGGGGACGCCAACAATACAGCCAAGGCAATCACCGAAAGGAACTTAGATGGACTGGAGAAGAAGGACCAAGTAATTGGACAATCCGCAGAACAGATAGCAGCTGCCAGGCTAACCTCTAAGCATGTCAACGGTGTTATCCTTGGGCTTCGCGAGCAGATGGAGCACCAAACCGGTGACGAGCTTGCGAAAACAAAAGCCGAGGTAGTACGCCTTATAAAGGTACGCGGTGATCTGGCAGCAGCCGAGCAAGCCGGTAGAACTGCTCCGGCCGCTCCGGCTAATTCCGGCGACGCTGGAAGCCCCCATGCTGCCACGGCTAATCCCAACGCCCCAGCTAATCCTGGCGACGCTGGAAACGCCCCTGCTGCCACTGCTAATCCAGTCGCCCCGGCTAATCCTGGAGACGCTGCTAATCCCAATAATGCCGGAGGCGAACGGTAACGCAATCGAGCTGGTCAGGCACTCAATCAAGGTCAGCCCTGGTTACGCACCGACCTGAAATAGGTTAAGAGCCGCAGTCCCATAACTGGACTGCGGCTCACCTGAGCGCGGCTGTCCAGTTGTAAGGATGCTATGCTAGTGACTTCGGCATAAGCCGGCAACTCAAACGCAGCCGCTACAGGGCATCACAGAGGCTACCTCCATTAATTGTCCACGCACACACCAGAAAGCCAGGTTATCACGTGAAAATTATTGAGCAAACACCGACAAAACTCATTTTACAGTCCGGATTTTGGTTCTTCATCACAACAACATATATCTTTGACAAGCAGCTGATGCGACTTACCATTCAGCGCAAGAACTTGTTTGGTTCGAATGAAACATCTGAGCCGTTGAATGAATTCTCTGACGCACAAATTGAAGTACAAGTCGGAGAGAATGCCCAGAATTCTTACCGCGTCGCCCTTGTTAGAACCGATGGAAAGACTCTACCTCTCACATTGAGCTACACCATGGGTCGCAAGGACAAAGATGCCGCGGCCAGCGCTATTCGAAACATCCTTCGCTCCTGATTGCGGACACAGCCTTACAAACACCTTGTTCTGGTGCCAGAACAAGGTGTTTCACTCCTATAGCCCAGGCTCAAGAACCGCAGTCCTGCTCTTGAACTGCGGTTCGCCTTATACAGATCTGCGCCGCCTTACTGCCTTCCCTCTCGGCTGTATGAGCCGCGAGTCCTATCTGTCGTCATCGATAATACTGCAGCCATCTTCAGTATGTCAGCAAACAAGCGCCGATCTGATGCCACTGCAGACTTATTGAGGTTGGCTAGTAGTGACGATCCATGCAGCACATCAACTAAAGAGAAGTCATTAGTGACAAGCTGAGTATTCTCGTTCACTTGAACAATCTGCATCTTTCTGCGTCCCATTTGTGCTGCACGCACTCGTTGTACAGCCTCCGCCTTTGTTGCTCCTCGCACTACTCCAACTTCGCAACCAGGCAACAGATCATATGAATGCCTGTCTGCCAGCACCCGCACATCACCCTTTTGCCGATCGTTGAGATCATAGACTCTAGTGATTCCTCCCTCAGAGCTTATGAGCGCAACTGCTCCACCGCGAGAAACAACTGTGCCATCCTTAGTGTCTATCGTTAACTCTTTATCTGCTGTTGTCAGCACGCTACCCTTAACGAGCCTGTAATGCCCAGCACCAACAGTGACCAATTCCGCATTTTCTGAAAAACGCACGTCTGTCGGCACTCCGGCACCAAGGTAGGACACCGGCTGTACATCATTCGCTAGAGTATAGATTTCACTGTCGTCGAGAACAGTGGCTATAACTGACTTGCTGCTACCCATTATTCGGCGCGAGTACGGTAGAGCCTCTGTTGCACCGGTCGCCACACCTGTTCCATGCGCCCAACCTGCAGTAGTGTATCCAGTTGGCTGAACCTGGCTGATCCGCCGCGCGCCGGACGATGGTCCAATCTCTTGAGTAATGGCAGGCTCCTCCGGCTCGCCATAAAGTTGATGCAACCGCCGCGCAACCCAACTGTCATGACAGATAGTCTGCGCCGATGAACCGCCAACACTGAAGCAACAACGGAGCAACGGCTCTTTGTTCACCAGTTGTCCCACCGGTACCGAAGCCTTGCGCATTCGCAGACCAAACTTGGTCACAGAGGCCCCAATAGGTTGCCGCTCCACTCCATCAACCGGTATCAACTCCTCACTGTCTGCCTGATCAACAAATACAGCTTCCTCTCCGACAGCAAGTGACATTAATGGCTGATTTCCAGCTCTGATTGCTGCTGCATCAGGTCCATCGCCAGCCAGAACTGTCACACGCACACCAGATTTCGCAGCAGCATCAATGATGGCAATCGTTTGTCCCTTCATTCTGACAATCTGGTCAGACGATCCCACCTGGACATCCAAACCATTTTGCCCCGCTCCAGCCAACATCCGCCCAGATGCCAGAACAAATGTTGAATCAGGCTTCACAGCAAAGATAGTTCCTGCCTCTCCTTGAATCTGTGCGCCAGGCACCTGTCCGTTTCCATACAACGAGCAAGGCGTGGATGATACAAAGAACAGTCCAGCTACCGGTCTCACATCCTGGAATGACAGAGCTGGAGGAGAAGGTACAGCTGGCGTCAAAGGCGGCGTCTTGTCAGTCGCTATCGCGATGAGCCCACCGGTGGACGGAATATGTATCGGCTCGACTATTGGAATAATGATGATAGGCGTCGGCGTCGGTGGTATCGGTTTTGGCTGTGGCGTCGGTTCCGGTCCTGAGAATCCAGGGGCAACTGCCATGAAACTGGTGTCACTGTTGATAATCACTCCCGCCGGTGTCGGGCTTGGACTTGGGGGAGGATCTAGATAAACCACTCCACCATTTAAATTGAAATCAACACCATATAAGCTGCCATCCGGCGTAGGACCAACAACATTACTTGTTACTGTTAGATAGCCACCATTATTCACATTAATAGTGCAACTTACGCAACCAGGATGTCCCGATTGCCACTCGATGGTATTTGGAGACACACGCCTGCTTAGCATTCCCACAATTTGAGCGCTCAGATCCATTCCAGAACCGGCAAATATTCCTATGCCTCCACTTGCATACGGCTGGACCGCTTGAGCAATCGCCTTAAATGCAGTTCCCTCAATATTCACCTCATTACCTGCCTGAACAAGAATATTCCCGCCCATGGCAGTCAATTTGGCAGGAGCGGAAAAACCAGGTGATCCAGCACCGCCGGCAGTTTGAACAGTGTTATCGGCATTCAGCGATACATTCCCTCCAGTGCTGGCAATGGTCGGTCCATAGGCAAAGACATAGAGCGGTGATGGCTGAAGTCCAACGTAAATGTTCCCGTTCGCCCCGGTACCGTGAGCCACTAGCGCAACGTTGCTTGAGATAGCAAGCGGACCTATGACATTTGTTTGTGAGTAGAACGACCAACCGGCAAATCCGGCAATAATTGCCGGTGCATGCCCACCAAGCAGCACTGAATCAACTCCATTAACATAGATATTCCCAGACGAGTTTGTAATAGAGATGTCACCAAAATTGGTGAGAATGCCGGTACCAAAACTAACTCCAGCTGGTGATGGACCGATCAGGTTGAGATCACCGTTTGCTACAGTGAGTAAGAAATTTCTGAAATCAATTTGTCCAAGTAGTGGTCCAGTTATATGAGCATAACCATAAACATTGCCGGTTATACTTTGCTGCGCCACATTAACAATCCCTCCTTCAAAATCAAGCGCCAGAGCAGCAGATAAGGATCCGACGCCCGAAACGCTCAGTGGGGGGGTGCTACCATCAGCCAGCATTAGTATGTTGTTGTTGCCTTGTATGTTGCCTGCATTAACCACAGACAGAGCGCCAGTGTTTTGAATGGTGATATCGTTGCCAGTTCCCGTGATATGCAAACTTCCCTGGTTGCTTAGCAGGCTTACATTTACTGTCATAGGTCCGTCAGAATTCAAACTAACGCCAGAAGAGATCGTCAGTCCATCTACAGAAGTACTGGTCATGACTACCAGAACTCCACTCAGATTAAGAGTGGTACTGTGGATCCCGGACGAAGCAAAAGTAATTGCCCCTGATCCTGACGGTGTGAAGTTGATTGAACCGCTACCGGAGCCAGAAATGGTTGCAGAGCTATTGTCCGGTCCCATGATTATCAGGTCCTGATTCCCGCCACCGGAGGTGAACGTTATTACCGAACCAGTGCTTCCGCTTACGGCAGAACCACTGCCAAGCTGGAACGATGGCGAGTCGAATGTAATGTTCTTATTGGACTGCAAAGTGGTTCCTGCATCAATCGTGACATTCGTCGGAGCTGCTATGGACCAGCTCGCGCTTTCAGTCACAATTGGCGCTCCATTGAAATTCAATGTAGCAGTTCCGGTACCGGCAGCATTGCCTATCACAAAGCTTGCTCCTGGATTGTTCAGGATAAAACTGCTGCTACTTGCACCGACATTTACAAAGGTGGAGGTACTGCCACCGGCACCGCCTGCTCCTGCCAGGACCGGTGTAGAAATTGATAACGAGCCGCTGACCACACTCATATTGAGCCCAGCCGCTAACGTTACACCGCTACCACCGCTTATCACCGCCAGATTATTAGCCCCGGGGTTGAGTGAACCCGTTCCTGCTATTGTAACTGCGCTGGAGCTCACCACGTTAATGCTAGCTTCCGCCACAGCAGACTCAGTCGATTGCAACGTTCCATTATTCGTGAATATGCCACTGTTGACGTTCACAGTAATGCTGCTGTTGGTAGCAACAGTAACACCGACATTGACCGTGGTGTTTCCTGTCGTACTTGTGGTGGTAACAGGCGAACCATTCAGGTGCAGCGTGGATGATCCGGAGCCGCCCGACTGGGCAAATATGAGGCTATGTCCAGATGGTGCAGTTATGCTGATTGCACCAACCGTCGCCTGTAATGTTGCAGAACCTCCTGTTGGCGTCTGAATGGTTAAATCGTTAGCAACTCCCCCAGAATCCACTGCAATACTGCTAGCTGAAATCGAGGAGCCATTCCCCAGGGCAATTAACGGACTGGAAAGTTCCAGCGATCCCTGGGACAAAGTAATTGAACTTGAGTTATTCGTCACTAATGACGCGCCGGCTGTAGGAGCTGAAAAAATGACTGTTCCAGAGGTGCCCGGAAGGACGTTAAAGAAACTCTGGCTGATGTTAAACGCGCTTGTACCTAAGGACTGCAAAGTAATCGTCGCGCTACCGAGCCCGGTCTTCACGACCTGTCCGGAACCAGCAACACTTAACAGCCCGGTACTCTGGAGAGTGATTGTATTCGACGACGTGCTCACAGTACCATTAATAGTCAGAGTTCCATTGTTAATGCTCATGTTTATATTGCTATCACTGGCTAGAGTGACATTTGCATGAACGTTAAGGTTAGCGAAGTATTGCACCGACACAGCACCGCCATAGAGATTCAACGTGGCTGCTGATGCCCCTGAGTTGGCAAACGTCAGTGTCCCGGCTCCCCCTGAGGTAGAGGAGGGCGATGGTAGTATGCTAAAAGACCCGCCTGTTATAGTTCCAGCGAACCCTGCTGGTGCAGTGATTACAAGGCTCGCATCAGTAGAGGTATAGGAACCAGCCATCCCCACTGTGGCGCCAGTTGCGATCAGTGACGGACTTGCTGTTGTCGCCGCAAATGTAATGTTCGGAGCGAGCAAGTAAACTTTACCGGCACCGGTAATAGTCTGCGCAGTTGCATCGTTAACAGTCAGGGTGCCGCTGCTGCCGAGAACCGCCATTGCCACGACTCCAGTCGAGTTGCTGGCTATGGTACCCGAACCGCCAATGTTAAGATTGCCGCTCAAGCTTTGTATGTTAATTGCGGCATGGGCTGTTGCAGCACTTATCGTTCCTGTGTTGATTAAAGTGACGTTGCCCGTCCCTTCAATAGTAATGGCGATGACACCTGCCCCCCCTGCAGTCGAGCTTATTGTGCCAGCATTCGACAACGTACCGCCATTGACGTTTATGTTTATATCGTTGTCGCTAATTAAACTGGTGTTCGAACTAATCGTTATACCACCGGGGTTGGACGTGGTCATTGTGAGCGGTGCGCCATTGAAACTGAGCGTCCCGGCCGTAGCGCCGCTACCTAGCCCAAACAGAAAACTGCCTGAGCCGTTGGGCTGCACTATATAACCGGAACCACTGGAAGAGATCGTGGCAGAAGCAGTGGTGGAGCTACCACCGCCATAACTGCTGATACCGACATTGATGGTGAGCGCTGGAACTGCACCTGGGGGTTGGATGGTAACCGGACCAGTGGCTGATATGGTTGAGCCTGTATTATTGTTAAACTGAACGGTGGACGCAAAAACCATCAGGGCACCACCACCAGAAATTGTGTAGTGAGTGGGCTGAGAGTCATTAGACCCGAAGAACTGAAGTGTGCTCAGAGCGCTAGAGGAGGGGTTAATGACAGTGCTTCCGCTGGAGCTTGTCGTGATTGTTCCTGTGCCCCCAAGTAACAGGGAATTAGTGGTCCAAGTATAGACTGAAGGGACACTGGCATTTAGTCCAAGAATCTCAATATTTTGGCTGGCAATCGAAGTACTCAGCGCACCGTAAAGAACGAACAGATTTGGTGAGTAAACCGTGATAATACCGGGATCGCCAGATGGAGCGAGCCCACTGGCAGTAACAGTTGCCCCGGGAGCCACGTAGGCCATAGTGCCTAACTCCCACCACTGTAATGATCCGACAGTCGACGACCCCCATAATGAACCCGAGTTGAAATCTTCAAGCCACACATTGCCCGAAGTGTTTACCTTGAGAAAGGCAGCCGTGGTGGCAACCGGAAAGTTGCTGCTACTGGTAATATCGCCTGCGCCGATGTTGCCAGAACCTGACACTAGTGTCAAGACAGCCGTCTTCAGCGAACCGGGATTATTGTCAAGATCAAGGATACTGCCATTCCCGTTTGCTGTAAGCGTCACAGCTGGGGCCGCAATTCTAGTTATCGTGATACTACCATTGTTTGCTGTCGTCGAAATACTGACTGCGCCAGCTGCAGCCATGATGGGTCCGCTTATTCCCTGGCTGGAGGTGACAGTAAAGGTGCCAGCAGCCACCTGCGGAGCTCCGCAGCAAATCACGAGAGGAGAAGCTGAAGTTATTGACAGCAAACCGCTGTTGGACACTAAGCTTGGAATTCTAACTGTGGAGTTACTTGTAGAAAGATCACTGCTTTGAATAACTGCATTACCCATGTCTACAATTTGACTAAAAAGGCTAAATCTTGGAGCGATACCGCCTACAGCATCAACTGTCAGTGTGCTGGACGAGTTGGTTAACGATATTCCATTAGCTCCAGTAACACAAATAGGCAAGTTAAAAATTGAGCCTGCATTATTAGCTACTTCTATATTAATTGCCGCGGAAGAGTCACTTAAGCCCGTGTAGCCTCCAGGACTGTAATTAATTGGAGCTGCTCCAGCGGGAAATTGAATGGTAGTCAACCCGGTTGGAAAGGAGAATCGGCTCAGACCTGCTGTCCAGTCTTTACCCCCGGTGCTGTTGGATGTCACCGATGTGCTGTTGACTGTGTATGAACCTATGCGCTCACTTCCAGGAAGAGAAAACATCCACACTGAACCTGCTGTACCAGAGCCGGTCCCCGAAGTATTAATATTATGCGTTGCTCCCAATATTTGAATAGCTTGCGACGAAGAGCTGCCCGAAGAGAAAAATATATTGCCACCAGCAGTATTTGAACTTGTTGGATTGAGTTCAATAATATCGCCGGAATAACCCGCATATGTAGTCTCGACGGTAATAGTGCCCGGTGTCGACATGTAAATTGTAGCGCCTGTGGTTGCGGTCGGCTGATCTGTTATCGCGGGCAGACTAGACAACGTATTATTTACAACTATGTTGGAATACTTACTTAGTGTGGAGTTGTCACCCAAACCGATAAGGTATAGTGTTCCACCTGATCCACCGGTTCCCGATATGGTTATCGGCCCGGATATTTGGATGCCACCATCAGGTTTATAACTGCTTCCAGCTACCAAACCCATTTGCATGGCGGCGATACTACCCGCTATTGAAATCGAGCCAGGAGTTGTGATGTTGATGTTAGGGTTGTTTGAACCGTTCCCTACAATCGAGACCCCCGAACTGGCTCTTATAGACACATTGAAGCTTTGACTAACGTAGCTCGATGGAATGTGCGCTCCTGCAATGATGTAGCTCACTCCACTAGTGGTAATGCCTCCGGTCGAAACAGCGTAGTAACTTGAGTTTGCATTTGAACCTGCATAGATCAACACCCCACCAAGGGGACCACCGTTCGAATGAAGGCTACCTGTATACACAGCTCCATCCTGCAAGACCCAAGGCTGCGTTACACCTGATTGGACAGTACCACCCCAAAATGTCCCGGCTAGAATGCTGCCATTTGCAGGTGAATTCTGCGTAGAGCTTCCGCCGAGAATAGCCACAGGCGTAGTTGCCGAGATGCTGGGAGTTGCAGTGGCGATAAAAATACCTCCGGTAATACCGTTTAAACCACTCCCATTTCCATACGTATTGATATTTCCTACACTTATGGTGTAGCCGTTTGGAATCACAGGCGAAGATGTGCTACTGGTAGCCTCAGCGATGATTGTTACAGAGCCGTTGGGACCAGGGTTGACGGCGCTGGTACTGCCCGTCTTGATCTCCGCAACACCTGACACGGCATCCGGTAAATAGATATGTCCACCATTGTAACTGCCGGTGGCACCATCAGTGAAAGCAATAAGAGTTACATTACCACCAGATCCGCCATTAGCACCTGAACCCGTATCAAAAATCGTAGATGCGCCCGATACGTTATGAAGCAAGATGTCTCCGCCCGACCCTGAGCGCCCAGTGATTGTCGTTGTCTCAGCATCTTGGGTCGCCACAGCTCCAGCAGCCAAGATGATATTGCCCCCACTGCCTGTAGTTGAGTATGTTTTGATGATAAATGAGTTATTGCTGGAGGTAATGTTTCCAGCAGCAATTGCCACAAACTCGTCCCCAACAATCGGGGTCATAGTACTTATGTCTATGCTACCCCCGTTGTTGATCACAATCGGGTCGCCTGTCACATTCAAAGCACCTAGGCTGAGTTCAGGAGCTGATACTTGCAGGTCAATCGATCCAGCCGTGACGTTTACCTTTCCACTCACATTACCAACACTGACAACAGCAGAGCCACAGCCAGTATCTATGTTCAGCTCCTTGCTTAGATAGTCGCCGCCAGAGAGGTTCAAGCTGGACAGCCCGTTAGAAGCCAAGCCAGCAAAATTTATTGAGCCACTTAGGGCTTGAACCGTCCCACCAGTGCCGTTAACCACCATATTGGCAACTGTCTGTCCAACAGTGAAATTAACATTGCCGGACTGAGCTGCAATCAAACCTGCGTTAACAAAGTTACCTATCTGTGAGATCAGGTTGACGTTATTCACAGCCTGCATCACGGCACCGGCGGCATTGGTAATAGAACCTCCTGCGGTCGCAGTGAGGCTGCCCGAGCTTCTGATAATGCCTGCGTTATAAAAGTTGTTTGTGGCGTTCAGGGTCAAGCTCAATGCTGTGATTGCGGATGCGAAGCCTGGCAGTCCAGCGGCAGGCAGAACAGATGAGATCAGCCCCCGGCTTTGATTGATTATGTTTGCTGCACTAATGGTGGCATTCGTCACCGCCGGATTGGTTGACACAGCATAAAACGCACCGTTGTTTGTCAAGTTGCCACTAAGGTTCAAGGTAGAATTATTGGCAAAGTTCTTAACTGCAGTAACACCGGATGGGATAACCAGGCTACTCACATATTGACTGAAACGCGGACCGATATTAAAAGAGCCTCCTACAGCAGCGCCTGTACCATCGAGCGTTATTGATTGATGTCCGCTGGAGACTACCTGGAACACTGCCAGCCGCTCTGCAGCTGTCACAAGATCAGAACCGGTGATCGACTGTGTTGTCTGCCCTACCTGCACTGTCACTGGTCCAGACTTAACGAGGTTCCCTACGCTCAAGTTGCGCTGACTGGACGAAAGGTCCAGATTAACTGCCTTGTTGCCGGATGCACCGGAATTACTTGCAGTTTGAGCAAGAACAGCATTGTTGCCCAGAAGTAGACAAAAGACGGTTAGAACTACCAACAACCGGCGGCACCAAGGAAACATATACATATGAGCGAGGCCCCGTGACGAATCTACAGTGCAATCTGGATCCCACCTCGGCTCCCGAACGGTCGCAGAATTTATCCTCTTTACAATGCATAAAGATTTGCTCGCCCGACCTAAGGTGTTCCCCATATAAATATACACATAGATTATTCTTGTCAAACTCCCCCATTTGGGGAAAATTGGACTCGACAAAGGCTCTTCTCTGCTTTCAAACCACTGAACAGGTCTTCTGCAAAAATATTCTGCAATTGCACAATCGCAACACAAAGCAGCGACACAGCTTACCTGGAGATAAAAGAGCTTTACCACCCATTGTCAACCTGTTCAAACAAGCTGTTTCATAATGCCTTCGGCAGCTAACTCGCCGCTGTGTATGCTGTCGGGAATACCCACCCCCCGGAAGGCGTTGCCTGCTAGAGCAAGTACAGGCATAGCAGCCAGGCGCGACTCTATGCGCTCGACAAGGCTCAGATGTCCAACATGGTATTGAGGCATCGACCTGGGCCAGCTTGACAGGCAAGAGTATTGCGGCTCAGCAGAAACAGCCAGCAGCTGAGCTAGATCAGCTCTTGTTATCTTCAAGAGTTCAACTTCAGGCAGATCGTTAATCTCCGGCTTGAGCGCTCCGCCCAGGAAGACTCTGATAAGCACTTTGCCGTCAGGAGCACGGCCCGGGTATTTCACCGAACTGAATGTACAGGCAATCATAGATTGTGGCTCAGTAGCCGGAACTACAAAACCGAAGCCATCAAGCTTGTGCCTTATATCAGACCTGTCGTAAATAAGATTGAGTACTGATGACGATGCATAAGGAATACTCCCCAGATCAGAAGACAGCTGGTCATCCAGTTCAGACAACAGTGCCGCCGCTGCATAAGACGGCATAGCCAGCACCAAACCGTCAGCCGCCAGGGAGCCGCCGCCAGAGAGAATGACTTCCCATCTACCCTGGTCAGTGGCCGGCACAACTTTGGTTGCCGACACACCACATCTGACAGCGGTAGCAGGCAATTTGCTCACAAGTTTATCCACCAGCACTTGTAGTCCGTCATCGAGGCTAACAAAGATACTGTAACGGGCACCACTTTCTGCGGGGCGTTTCTGAGGAGTTGCCGAACGTTTCAACTGCTCAGCCAGCATACCTTTGATAATTGATCCGTAATGATCTTCCAGTTCGAGAAAGCGCGGCATAGTCGCCTGCAAACTGAGAAGATCCGGATCAGCAGTATAAATACCACCAACCATAGGTTGAGCAATCCGCTCGAGAGCTTCTCGTCCCAACCGGCGCAGCACAAAATCAGAGAGGCTTTCGTCAGCTCTGCTTGTCCGTTTTGGCAGGATCAGGTCCATAGCCATACGCAGCTTTCCAACTGGGCTAAAGAGCGAAGAGGTAACAAAGGGCCACCATTGCGTTGGTGCCAGCATAATAAACCCTTCCGGTACCGGGTGCAGTTTGCCACCGAGAGCAACAAAAGTGCGCCGGCAATCTTCATTTGTCTGCACAATTCTGTCAGTCAAGCCGATACGCTGGCAGAGATTGACCGCCCATGGCTTCTGCGTTATGAAAGAATCAGGTCCACACTCAATGAGACAACCATGCTCCTTGCGGCTCCTAATAACACCACCGACCCTGTCACTGGACTCTAAAAGCACCACTTCCGGCCGCCTGTTGAGATCCAGTTGTTCTGACAGTTCGCCTATTTTATGAGCAGCAGCAAGTCCGGAAATCCCGCCGCCGATGACTACAATACGTCGTCTGTTCTCTGGTGTTGAAGACACAAAAAACCTCTCCTCATCGCTGCTCAAGTGAACCAACACGCGTGAGCAGCAGTTCAGACAGCATCCTGATAAACTGCGGGTGATCACCCACCGTTTCAGCTCGTAACATAGTTATGCCTTCCTGCTTAGCTACTGCAGCTGCTTCAACATCAAGATCATAAAGGACTTCCATGTGATCACACACAAATCCGATCGGCACAACCACAACATTCTTCATTCCGTCCTGTCCAGCGGCTCTAATCGCCTCTGCAATATCAGGCTCCAACCACTTCTCCCTTAAGCCACCGCTGCGGCTCTGATAAGCACAGGTCCAATTAGGTTCCTTGAGAAGCTGAGCGACAGCACTGGCAGTCTCTCCCACCTGCTTTTCATAATGAGATGCCTGTGCCATCAGCAAAGGCAGGCTGTGTGCCGAAAAAATGATTCGGGTAGCGACACGCTCACAATCAGGTATAAGGCTCAGTTTATCTTTGATACGATCAACTACAGCCTCAATGAAAAGAGGATTCACATACCAGCTCGGAGCGAAATCCACGACTAGATTATCGCAGTCAAGTGACAGCATCGCATCGTTTACAGCGGAGATATATTTTGCAAAGCTTGCCTCTGCCCGATGAGGAGTCATGATAATTGCCATCACATATGATACCTGAGAGTCTACAAGGCACTTAATCGTATCGGCAATATACGGCTGCCAGTGCAGAAAACCCAGTTTGACCGGAACATTTCTCCCTTGCTCGACCAACATGCCTTCCAACAAGCGAGACTGACTTTGAGTTAGCTCGGCAAAAGGCGATCTGCCTCCGATTACTCGATATTTCTCAATAGCCGCGTCAATACGCTCTTGGGCAACACCCTTTCCTCTTGTCACATTGAGGACAAACGGTCTCACCTCCTCCCAGGAGGTTGGTCCGCCAAATCCCAACAGCAATACAGCTTCATGCCCCATGTGCAACAATCACCTCAGCGGCACCTAGCTCATGCACCGTCTCTACTAAATATTTGACATGGTCAAATGGCGTCTCCGGCAAGATGCCGTGCCCCAGGTTAAAAATGTGCCCTGGTCTGCCGTTAGCCTCAGACAAAATTCGCACAACTTGCTTGCGAATTTCTGCAGGCTCAGACAGGAGAACACATGGATCAAGATTCCCCTGCACAGCCACACTGCCTCCGAGCATCTCCCAGGCATCATGCAGGTTCACTCGCCAATCAAGTCCAATTACATCGCCGCCAGCTTCACGCATAGCTGCAAGCAAATGGGCAGTGCCAGTTCCGAAATGAATAACTGGTACGTCACCTGGCAAACCTGCAATGACTGCCTGTGAGTATGGAAGGACAAACTCTCTATAATCTGCCTCACTCAAACAACCCACCCAGGAGTCAAAAAGCTGCAGCACCTGAGCACCAGCAGCTCTTTGCATATTAAGATAGCTCACAGTCACTTCACTGAGCAGCTGCATGAGAGCATGCCAGCACGCAGGAGCGCTATACATCAAGCTCTTAGTATGGGCGTAATGACGTGAAGAGCCGCCTTCAACAAGATATGATGCCATGGTAAAAGGAGCACCAGCAAATCCTATTAAAGGAACACCTGCAGGCAAGGCTGCGCGAGTCAGTTTGATTGCTTCAGCTACACACCACAGAGACTCAGCGGGCACCACGGGCACCAAACGTTCCAGATCAGCAACTGATCTGACCGGGTGTTCTATTACTGGACCTTCACTGCTGCTGTAAACAAGTCCTACCCCCATAGGCTCAAGCGGCAACAACAGGTCTGAGAAGATAATGGCAGCATCGACACCCAGCTTCTCCACTGCCATTACAGTCACAGCAGCTGCCGCCTCGGGTGTCTTGCAAAGCTCAAGAAATCCCACCCTGGAGCGAATCTCCCTGTACTCTTTCATAAAACGACCAGCTTGCCTCATCAGCCATACCGGTGTGTTGGCTGCTGGTTGTCGCCGGCACGCCTTAATTAAAGCACTCTGCTCAGCAGCAGGCAACAGCACCTCTGCACAAGCAGAGGCATCCTTCCGATTTGCATCGTTGCCAGTCACCAGTACATCTCCCCCAAGCCGTAACACGGCAGCCATCCTAACACAGATGAACTAAGAGAGTTGAGCCACAAGCAGGCGACATTGAGCCTGCAGCCAGATAATCTGGGCAGCTTAGCAATAGTGCAATGGCAATGACAACCAGGCATAAAGTTACTTGCGGTAATAAGACATCGGCGCACCGGGACGTCCTACATAGCAGGAATACTGGAAACCGTAGTGCTGCAGAATTTCTGCTGCCTGTCTGGCAGACTGCTCAGTGCGATCAAAATCGAGCAACCACTCCTTACCAGCTACCACTTTCCAGCGCCCACCAATATTGACAGCTTCAACTTTCTCCGAATTGAGCGGGAGAGCATCTTCACCAGCCATTGGCGGTCCGACCGGAGAAGCTCCTGTGACCAGAAAGTACTGCTTCAACCCAGAAGGACCGCCTGGTCCAAAAGCGCACATGTCTGTAAAACCATAGTAGCGAATAGTCTCAGCAGCTTTTTCTGCTTCCTGCCCTTGACCACCAAAATCAATTAGCCAATGATCGCCATCCATAATCTGCCAGCGACCGCCAACATTAACTGCTCTGGCTTTTTGCGGATCAATACAAACACAGTTCTCCTTGAAAGAAAGTCCAGTGCGATCAAGCTGCGGGGTCAACAGTTGCAGGTTAAAGCGTGGCACTACTTCAACCTGTTCTACCTGCCCTTTGAGCGGTTCGGACTGAGCAGCACCTGTCCAGCCGATGACAAAAAACATCAACGCTGTAAAAACAAATCTCATTTTCATTCCCCTCATACCAACTGTTGCCCTAACCATATTTAGTGCCCACCATTATGATTCGTCTGTGTCTCAGCATTAAGCGAAACAGGATAACTAATTAGCACCTTAGAGCTCCTTGCCGTTCTGGAAGGATTAACAATGACAGAGGCCCATCTATCTTGCAGCAGCTGAACCTGCTTGCGCCTTTGTCCGCTCACACTGCATGTCTCCTTCACAGGTGGCAGCGGTAGAGTCCACGAGTAATCTCCATGAGCATCAGCAACAGCTTTAGCATCGACAATATGAGCACCAGTCAACGGCACCGGCAGCGCACCCTCCACAGTATCAACCCCAGGCCAAGACCCGGCAACCAGAGTCAGGCGAGCACGAGGGATTCCACATTGCAATTGCAAGAATTGCGTGTCGCCATGCTTAACTGTGGAAAGCAGGTGATCTGTAATTGGAACTATACGGCAAGGAGGCTCCGGAATTACCTCCTTTTTCTTGCTGAGGTACCTGGCAAAAGCTGTAGCTAGACGATCTTGAGTTGTCTGAATATTGGTTGCCCCAGAGAAGTCATAGCCTTCACCAGAGTTAAAGCTGTAATCATTAATAGCAATTTTGTACTTGCCTTCAGGATCAATATCATGCCAGCGCCCTCGCTCATCTGCAGCCATGGCAAAAACCACACGCGACCCTGACTCCCTGAGCGGATTGTAAGCAACTTTCAAGCCGTGAACATCAAAAAATGGTCCGCCCAACCCTTTGGATAGACTGTGCTCAAGCGCCTTGATAACTGTTCGCCCGCTAACAGTAGCAAAAAGCAAGTGATTTTCAAAAGGAAGAATCTCTTCAATTTCCTCCAGAGTTACAGGTCCCTTAGCCAGCCGCCCCCTCATACCGCCACGATTTTCAAATGATATGGAAGCACCGTAAGATGCTCCAGCATCAGCAATAGCATCTGTGACAAGATCGCCAAGCGGCGAATCCCAAGGGTACTGTGCAAAGCGGTTGTCAAAATCAGCGCCAGCCACACCAGCCGTCTTTTCACGCAGCTCTCTAATCGGACCGGCTCTTTCAGAGAGATAAGAGACAATGTCCTTATCCTGGAATATGCGCGGTCCGATAGATATCAGACGATAATTAACTTGCTCCGGAATAAGGTGTCCAGCACGATCGAAGGCTAGCTTGAGCTTGCCTAAAGTTTTGCCGTAGCAGCCGGTCTGTACAATAACAGTCTCAGTACCATCAGGGTGTACAACTGCAATAGGCTTATCGAGACGCGTATGGCTGTGTCCACCGATAATAGCATCCACTTCGGGAATAGCCTCAGCCAGCTGTTTGTCACGATCTACGCCTACATGGGTGACTAGAATAATGCGTGTGACACCTTCAGCTTTCAGCCGGCTCACCTCCTGCTGAATCGGTCTTACCCAGTTGTCGCCTGCATCTTTAATATGTACTTTCCCAGTAGTCAGTGAGATTGATTCGAGATCCGGGCAGATGGCACCAACAAATCCAACTTTACGACCATCTATAACCTTGACTACGCTGGACTTCACTACCTTAGACAGCTCTGGAGCTGCTGAGGTATCCAGATTGGCTGAAACAACATCAAACTTAGCCTGCTGCAGCTGTTTGGTCAGATTGTCAACACCATCGTCAAACTCATGATTGCCCGGTGTGTAAATGTCATAGCCAATCATATTAAGCAGTCCAACTTCTGCAGCGCCATGGTAAAACTTGAAGAATGGGGTGCCCTGAAAGATGTCACCAGCATCAATCGCAAGCACATTAGGAGTTGTCTGCCTGATGCTGCGAATAAGATGACCGATACGCGCCAGCCCGCCCACTTCGCGACCGCGCTCAATAAATGGCTCATCGTGAGCATGAAGGTCGTTAGTATGCAAGATGGTAAGCACCAGGTCCGGCTCACTCAAGCTTTGCCCGGCAAGACAAAACATAAGCCACATAGCACAGAGGCTCAATGCAGTGAATAAAGCTACAGTACAGCTGCTCTTGACAGATCTGCCAATCGGATTGATCTTGTCCATTTCTTTAGTCTTCCTTCCTCCGCCCCTCTCAGGGAATACTAATAGTAGTAACGCTGCCGACCAGCAACAAGTTCGACCGCTGGCTGTCGAAATAGTCCCTGAAGCCGACTGCCCAATCTCCGTAACTGCCGCCAGGACCGAACTGGACTTAGATCCTTTTGGAGCACCGCAAGCTGCAAGAACATATGTTGATTATAAGAATGTTGGCGCCAAGCCGATCATTGCTGTCCAGTTTAGAGTGCGATTTTACAACCAGAGCGGGTCCGACCGCGGCACTTTTCTGGCGCCAGATACCCAGATTGTTGAGCCTGGTGCACTGGCTTCCCAGAAGTGGCGCACCGACAAGGTCGACCCGTCCACCTCTACCATCAAACTACGTGTACTGCAGGTGAAGGATAACACCGGCTCGATCTGGAAAAGCACCAGGTTGCCGGCTCGAAGTCTTCCCGGCAGCAGCACAATAGCTCCAGATCGGTCCACAGCAGCTCCAGACAACAATTAACTTTAAGCCTAAATTACCTGCGGGAAGATTAATCATTGGCTTTTCAAGAAGCAGTCATATCCTTTCGCGGTGTATCGTATATACACTGCGTTTTCACTGCAATCTACAAGGGACAGTATCCATGTGCCCCCGCGTCCGATTCTTCGGTGCAGGAGTGTCTGTATTGGCGCTCTGCTTATTATTGGCTTGCCTGAGCTGGCCTTTTCTGCTCGGTTTTTTTGTAGCGCTGGGCATCGGCACAGGACTCTGGAGCTATCTGGCAGAATGTGAAAAAGAGCATCAGCTAAAGCGGTCCCAAAGAGCTTTGCGCAACTCTCAGTCTCAACAACAGCTTATTCAGGAAGAGCTGGCTGTAAGCTCACAGAGCACGCGCCGTCGCAGACGTAGACGGCAAGCTCACAACGTGCCAGAAAGCACTATACGCTCAGCCAGCAACGTCTACCCATTTCCCACCCAGGACAAGCTCGAACAAGATCTCTTAAGCAGAACTGAAGTAGCAGAGTAACCAGCCTGTCGTTGCAAACCTGATACCACAGACAGTATCATTGTCTATTTTCTTGCCGATTGCTACTTGTCAGGCAGACATGCAAATTCCTCCTGCTGCAACTCGACAGAGCAACAGGTTTAGCTGTCTATCTCAGTATGTCAGGGCGACTCCTGCTTGTCCCGGCAGAACACTCAGAGAGGTTGCTTTGCCAGCACCGTTCCCAGGCTTGAATAGAAGCGCCGCCAGGTGTTAGCAGTTGCCGCATTAGAGAAAATTACCCTGGATAAGCAAGAAGAAATGTGAGTTTAGACTCCTTCCGGGCACAAAAGATCTGGAGCCCCACAATAAACGAGGAAACTTATGCTCCGCATCGGCAAGCAGACTAACAACAGACTCTCATCTGTCCGCCTACCGCCTTTAGGCACTCTACCGGGCATGGACAATCTGCGGGCAATGCTTACAAAGGCGCAGCGTAACTGGCGCGTGCGCATAGAACAACCGTTCAAGTACACAGACCCAGAATCTGCTTTTGTACTTACTCTCAAGTGCGAGACTGGCTCAGGAGAGCCTTGCTGGATGCTTTACCACTTAAACGAGTCTGGGTCGTCGCTGATCTGGAGCTATATGAGTGCTGACATTTTCCTTCTCCGTAATCTAGTTCACACTGAATGTGCTGCCAGTACAGGAGCCAAAGAGCTTCCTGAAGAGGTCTGCGCTCTTGACGCAGAGGGAGTTTATGCAGTGTCTGAGGCGCCGGCATCTGCCTGCGCGGCAACTGTTCAACCTCAGAGCACTCCGGCGGGAGAGGAGCTGCCGCCGGCTATGGCACAGCTTCCGGATGAAGCGCTCTTAACCGGTGACCTCTCTGATATGCAACTGTGTCCCATCTTGCAGTCAATGGCAACACAAAAGCTGACCGGTAGACTGGAGCTCCAGAATGCCGGCGAAAGAGGCGACATCTTTGTAGAAGAAGGCATACTGAAACATGCTGCTACACTCCAGGCAGTCGGCGATCCTGCCGCACTCGAACTGCTCACCTGGCAGAAGGGAAGCTATCACTTTTATACGGGTGAGACATTTCTGCACACAACTATCAAGAAAAAACTTGACCTGCTTTGCCAGGAAGGAGAGTCTCTTTCTAAGCACTTCTCTTTTCTCGCCAGCAGAGGAGTGAACGGAGAGACTTTTCTCACGCGCAAGAATGCCGAGATGTCTGAGCAGGAATTTCAGCTTTCACTTCTGGATCGCACCGGTTGTGAGCTTGCCGATCTCAAACTCTTTTACAATCGGCTTGACTGCAACTCTACAGTAGATCGAGTTTTATCACAGCAGCCAATGCCTAAGGCTGAATGGGTGCCAATTCTCTCCAACTTAATTAGCAGAGATCTTGTTATAGCTGCTGATTGCCCGCCTGGGCAGATTGATGATCTGCCTGATCCAATCATGATTGAGCAGGCGGATTTAGATAGCATTACAAAGACACTTTGCCGTCCCGAAACAGGCATCTTGAGCTATCAGGCAATGCTCTATTTCGTCAAGCAAGAATTCCTGCGCTTCCGGCGTGGCGGGCTGCCATTTTCCATTTTAGTATTTTCTATGAACACGCTTGATCACCAGCATAATGATGAGCCAAAAGCGCTACCGATTCAGGCGGTGAGAGAGATTGCAGTACGCATCCGTGCAGTCAAGAGAGAGCTCGATCTGCTCGGGCACTTCGAACAGCAGCACTTTGCTCTACTTCTGCCACATACTGATCTGTGCGGAGCTGCCCAGCTAGTCGAGAGACTGGAACGTTTAATCTCAGGCGACCCATTAATGAACACTATCCACTCGCAACAGATTAGAGCTCACTTCGGAGCAGCAGCTATCCCTGAAGACATCGATGATCCTAACCTTTTGCTGGCATTTGCTAAGCAGGCAATGGAACAAGCCAGACAAAAGCGAACAACTCTAGCACTGTTTCGCGATAGCAACAGTCTCTAGACCCAATACCATACAGTTAAGACGTAGGTGCGCGTCGGGACGCGCCCGCTGGGCGGCTCGCGAGCCGCCCCTCTTCAAGTTGTAGACCGCTTATCTAAACGGTATTGTATCTAGCCCCCATGCTGTTAGTATAAGCAACATATGGACAACCAGCCTTGGAAGCACCTACGTCCCGCCTAATGCCGTCAACTTAAGGCGTAACGGTGTGTAGGGGCGTGTTGCACGCGCCCCTAACGGAAGGGAATCGGGACAAATCCCTTGCCTCGCCTCACTCCTGCACAGCGGCCGATGTTCCCAGCCTTTGAGCCAACTGCTCCTTGCGAGCTGAGCGAGACTGCACAACAAAACATATTGCTGCTGGAATGCAGGTTATGGCAACGAAGCAGATTGCATGCAGCAGACTGGCAAAAGCCAACGCCTGATCGCCATTGATGCCTGAAACAAAAACCAGACCTTGCTGAACAAGGAAGTGAAAGCTACCTACACTGCCAGGGGTCGGCACAAGGACTCCTACTGAGCCTATAGTAAAGACTACCAAGCATTGCCAGGCGCTCACCTGCGAGCTGAGATTGAAAGCTTGGATCATCAAAAAGAAATTGAGCCAGTAAAAGAACCAGATAGCAATACTGAGTAAGGCAATGGCCGGATAAGCAACCGGGCTCTTAAGTGAGCTGCAGCCGGTGTCAAACTGCTCAGCAAGCGACTCAACCTTTCTTTTCACACTGGCTGGCAACCGGTTAGCTACCAGCGAACACCCGAGCACCCAGTGGATAATTGCACCCATCTTAGGCAAGAGTAAAAGACCAACCACTGTGCCTATAGATAAGAAAACACCACCTGGTACCAACCACTTCATATCGGCAAAAGCAGCTGTTGGGAAAACAACCAGAGTGACGCCCAGCAGAAGGACAAGCAGAGCGACATCAAGCAGCCGATCTATGAACATTGTCGGCAAAACACCAGCCCAGGGAAGTTTTTCTGTCTTGCTGATTGACACCAGGCGGGCTACTTCACCACCGCGCGGCAGCACCACATTAACTGCATAACCGTACATAACAGCACAGAAGGAATTCCACAAGCTAATCTTGCGGTCAGTCAGCGGTCTCAAGAGGATGACCCAGCGCACGGCCCTCAAAAAATGACTCACAAGCCCAGAGAAGCAGACAAGGAGCAGATAGACCGGATTGACCTGCTTGATATAGTGAAGCAGCTGAGCCCAGTTAGCCCCACGAAATGCCAGCCAGAGAAATAAGGCAGCAAAAGCGATGCCGATAGCCTGCCTGGTTAAGTTTGGGCTGGAGCCGCTGCTAGACTGGTCGCTTTTCATCTCTCCTCCAGAGGGAATATACCGGTGGGGAGACAGCCCAACCAGGTAAAGCTCCATTCTACATGAGTGGGCTACACCAGGGCTCAGCGCGACCTGGAACAACAAGCAACCCCTCGCTAATCGGCAGAGCTGACACGTATTCACTCGTGGCAGCAATCTCTCGTTCCAGTCCAGCTTTACTACTCGGCAGTATCCTCTGAGGCGCCGCTTTTCTCTTTCGACGAGCCTTTAGCAACTGGTTTCCCTGTCAGCCCCCGCTCGCGCAACAGCTTATTTACTGATTCCATGAGCCTTGGTTCGTGCTCGCAAGCAACAATAAGTTCAACTACAGGCAATACAAACTTATCCGGCACATCCTGCAAAATGCCGACAATCTTGTCAATGCTCGGTGGAAGTTCAACCCCTTTATTAGCCTTTTGAGCACTGCTATAAGTGTTCAGCACGTGCTGGTAAATCTGCATCCGCTCCACAATCCATCCCTCCAATCATGCCTGCACACATTAATCCATCCAGGAAAACAACGCATTCAAGCTGCCTGCAAAGTTTATTCCCTGCCAGCAAAGTTGCTTAAGTGCTTGACAAGAGCGGCGGGCAGTTGCCTTCCGGCACATCTGCTCGCCGCTTGATTTGCTACTACGCTACTCCGGGGCAGCACAGCTTTAAGTGCTCGGCACCTTTACATTTTTTCGTACCAGACCGGACCATCAGCGCTCGATACTTGCGCTTTCTGTGCATCAGAGGTGTCAGCCTCTGGCGCCAGCTGCTCTAAAGCTCTTATATATACTTTAGACATAGCTGCTCTTTGCTCATCAGTCCAGTCCATCGGACGGAACTCTTCAAGCAAGCGCAACACTTCGGTCCGGGTCTGGGCCACGTGCACTTTTTTTAGCCATGATTCCAGCGGAGAGCCCATCGGGCTGGCCACTATTCTTTTTCAATATCCTTGCTGATGCTGAAAGAAGCTGGCGAGAACGGCTCTTGGAAGCCGTGCATGATGCCGTTGCGGCTGCCGTAATACATCCCCTTGACGCTGCCGACTACCATAGCGCCTGGAACTGTGACCAGACTAACCAGAGCGCAGCTAAGACCGTTGTCTTTTCCGCCAACTTTGTCAGCCAATGTTTCAGTCATGCTCTTATACGAAGAGATAGTCTCGCGTACTACAGCCACAGGTGCTCCAACAACTACTCCAGCGCCAACTCCGCCGACACGAGTAACCATCAAGCCGCCCTGGACTGATTTGTCAAGCGCGCTATTTTCATCTTTTGCCATTGCCGGCGCTAAAGTCGCTGCCATCAAAAGAAGCGAAAATGCTACAGCCAAATTTGATCTTTTCACCATTGCCATCCTCCCGACAGGGTCGCGGGTCATCATTGCACAAGCTATACTGGCCGACTGCACATTTATTCAACAGAGCCGGCTAGTAGATAATATCTACTTGGCAGGCAGTTTGTGACTGAATTATTCTGCACCTTTTTACATGCCTGACAGCAACAGGTTTGTACCCCCTGCCATTTGCCTTACTTAGTGAGCTCTCGAAGAGCGCCGCTACCAGCAAATTGAAGCTCGTCTGACTAAACTCAGCGGCTCTCATCTAAGAAGCGAACAATGGTTTTCATTAAAATAGAGCTCCGGCATGCCACTCCTCAGTCAACACCAGCTAATTTGAGAACAAAATAAGCACCAGCAGACAGTGCTGCTGCTGCCGGTAATGTAACTAACCAGGCCAGGCAGATCATCTTTAAGGTCTGCATATTCAATTTAGACCAGCCATGCAACGGGAGGGTACCTCCAGCCACAGCCGAAGTCAGTGTATGGGTGCTGCTTATCGGCGCCCCGACCAACGATGCAGAGAGAATAATTGCAGCAGTACTGGCTTCAGCAGCAAACCCATGCGTATACATGAGCTTCTCCCGGCTTATCTTAGTACCGACAGTACGGATTACCCTCCAACCACCTATCATAGTGCCCAGTCCAATGGCTGCAGCACAAGTAATCATGACCCAGAAAGGGACATGATCATAGGAAAAACCGCCAGCCGGAAACTGACTGGCCAAAATAAGAGTGATTAGCCCCATAGTTTTTTGCCCGTCATTGCTGCCATGAGCAAAGCTGACAGCAGCAGATGAGAAGATCTGCAACCAGCGCATAAACTGCGGCTGCTCGTGCCGCCGGTTAGCTGCCTGAGGATAAAACCGGGACAGACAGGACTGTCCTGCTGCAGCAAGAAGAGCGCCACCGGCAAATCCAACTACAGGTGAGATTGCCAGCGCCGCCAGGACCTCGCCAAGCTTGTCCCAGGTTACTCCGCTACCCCCGTGAGCTGCCAGTCCTGCGCCAAAAAGTCCACCGATTAAGCAATGGGATGAGCTCACAGGCAGACCGTGGTACCAGGTGTAAATATTCCAGATGAGAGACCCGATTAAGACAGCCAAAATAATAGGCAGGCTGACCAACTGGCGCGGAATCACTTCAGTAATGACCAGAGCCACAGCTGTCCCAACCATCAAGCAGCCAGCAAAATTTAATATTCCACTGCCGAGAATAGCAACATTAGCCCGCAAAGCCTTTGTATAAATTACTGTCGCGACCGCGTTAGCTGTATCGTGAAAGCCGTTCACGAAATCATATGTATAGGCAAGAGAAAGGGCAATAAGTGCTAGAAAACTATGTAAGTGCATCTGGATCTTCCGAAGGCGGTTAGAATATGCTAGCGCGGTCTAGGCGACAGGTGATGGCAAATCTTCTAAGCTTGGCTCAGTGAGGCTGCTAAATCCTTACAATGTTAATACAATGGACACAACAGTGATCCTCAACATACGGAGACAATTGTTTTTGCATGTTCAGTGAAGGAGAGCTGGGTTTTTTCGCCCTCTTTTTCTTTTTTGCGGTGCTGGTTTTTGTAGGCATTTTTGCCAATCAGGGGTTCTTTGGTCCGGTATGAACCAGGTACGTCTCAGTGCATCAACCGTCCTCTGCCTGACCCTTGCCACTTGCCTGGCTCTCTTGTGCAGTTGCGGCGAGCCTCCCGGCGACAGCGAGCTGACTGCACATACTCAAGTGCAACTGCTGGACTGGCACATATCCGGATTTTGGATAATCAACTGTCCGGTGGCCTGGGTGCGAGTATCAAACTACAACCAGGTGCCGATAAAAAATATTGTTATTGAATACACTACCTATGACGCTGTAGGCAATCAACTGGATCGAGACAAATATACAATTGATGGGAATGTAGGTCCTGGACAGACAAAGAATTTTATTGAACTGTACTTTGGACTGGTCAACCTTTATACGGAACAGATGAGCATCAAGCTCATTTCAGCCCAGCGCGACTAAGATCACATGGCTACAGTCTCACATTCAGGACTTTGCAAACAGTCCAATCCAGTCTGTCTTTAGCGGTAGTCGCCCGAAGCATAAGCTGACCGCAGAACAAAATAAGCTATAATAGCATAGAGTATTATCAAGACGAGAAGCATCAGCAAAGGCATCTTCTCGACTATTTTGGCAAATGGTCTGACGATCAAATCTATAACAACTAGTCCGCATGCTGTTCCAGGCATTAAGTTGTTCCTTTGCTAGCAGCTTGAATATCTTAACGTATAGCACCTGCAAACAGGTTTAACCATACGTAATTGCCTCCTACAGCTCGTAAGGACAACATGAGAACGCTGAAGGTCGATTAACCATGCCGCCGCTGCAGGTAGATTAATGTCGTTTGTAAAAGACACTCTGACGCCATTGCCTGCCGAGTGTATCCTCGAAAAGTTCAGGATACATTATTAAGACAAGAGCTAGCAGAAGCACTAAACAAAGTATAAGTGTGAGTATCCAGATCATAAATGGTCCTAAGGCAAGCAGTTACTATTTTTCTCACCCGTCCTGAATAACATCATCCTATTTTACGGTAAAGAAGCGGTTAAGGACCAGCTGTCTGCCGACAACCAAACCTTAAAGATGCTCAAGGGCGATATCAACAGCCAGTATTCCGCCGGGGTCCCTCTTCACAACTGTGACATCGCCTCCGGGACTAACTTGCTGCTTCTGCGGAGCAGCCGGAACAGCAGGCACCGCCTGCGCAGAAGATGGGACTCTGGAAGCAGCTAGCTTCTTACTAGGTTTGCGCCCAGCCACTTTGCCTGCTTTTGCTGCACGACTACTCCTGGCACTGCCTACAGCCGAGCCAGCAGGAGCAGCTGGTTTGGCAGTCTGGACTAACGCATGAGAAGCAATAGGCTGTGGAGCTGGAGCTATTGCCAGAACAATCCGCGATGGCACAAGATCTTTGCTGCCTGTTGCAGCCGAGGCGATAAGAATACGATCAGAGTCCGGGGTGGAGAGATAAGCAGTAGCATCTACCGGTGTGCGCGAGATGAGAAGAGTCAGCTTTTCCAAGCCAGGATTCTCGTCAAACTGCAAGAAGTCAGTGGCAGGCAGCGTATAGTCAGCACCAGAGACAACCTTATTACTCTCGACTCGGGCAGGATCAGGGAAAAGAACTGACTGTTCACCACGGCTGCCGCTGCGCAGGAGGATATAGGCATAGCCGTTAACATTAGGTTTGACATGAAAGCGAATCTTGTCGCCAGATTGGAAAGACATTTTGTTGTTAACACGCACCACTTTATCGCCGCGGTGCAGCTCTATCCAGTACTGAACCCCCAGGTTTAACGACTCTTCCGGACGATCCATCTGCTGGAGAAACAGGCTCTTTGCACCCTCTGTCTGAGACTGTGCTGCCAGTGTGCAGCCAGAAAAAACTGCTGTCAGGAAGGCCAGGATCTTGCTCGTCTTCATTTTTCTAGTCCTTACTTGCGCTGCCCCAATCGACACCATCATGAGCTTCAACTAGTGGTCAGAGAAAAAATAGGCCACTTAATCACGATGAGTAATTTGAATACGCGTGATATAAACCTCACCCTTGTTTTCACTTCTGGTACAACCAGGAAAAATCTCCTCACCAAATGCAGTTGTAGGCAGAGTAACTGCTTTCGGACTGTATGAGTCACCGAGCGCGCTTACTGCCACAGCATAAGCCTTGGTTATAGAGGTCGGCACAGTGTAAAGGTTGGAAGGTTTATCGCTAACCAGATAGATTAAGCTCTCCGAACAAGGCGGTCCTGTAACTGTCAGTCCGCTCAACGACACTGCTCCACCGGGCACCTTAATGGTAGTTTCTCTCGGAATAGTCAGTGTTGAGCCTTTGGAATACTCAATGTCAGCTGCAGCAGTCTCTGGAAACATCAAACTGATGTCTCCTGGAGTTGCCCCTTGATGAAACACATATAGAAAAGAGTTGGCAAACAACTGCATCTTTAACGCCACTAAGTCTCCATTATGGAAAGTAGTTCCCAGCGGTAGAGACTCCCATTTTGCAGTCTTTTGATCTGCTTTCAAGAGGGACACAGTTAACCTTGCCTGTGTAGCTGGTCGGGCAACAGGCACAGCCGTTTTGCCATGCCAGGCAGACACCAGCCAAAATCCGGCTCCAGCAAGCACAATGACTGCTGCAGCAACGGCAGCAAGTAGATAGCCTTTTCTCAACCCGCCAGCGGCAACATCAAGATCTTGAATAAGCGCCTTGCCGCAAGACTTACAGAATTTAGCTGAGTCCAGGCTTGAAGTGCCACAGCGCGGACAGTCAATCCGGGCTACTTCGGTACAGCCAACCGGCAATGTCCTTGTTACCGACGCTCCAGCACTGGCATTGCCATTTCTGTCTATTCCCAAACATTCGAAAACAGACTCCACCCAGAGAAGTTGATTAATACGGGAGGTGCCACTAGTCGCGTGCGGACTTGGCGGAAGGATGCCACAATGAAGACCTATGACCTGCCCTTCTTTAAAGATTGGGCTGCCTGCAGCATCTGCCGGCAATGTGAGATTGTGTAAAAGATGCCAGGGATCGCCAGGTCTCAAGCTTCCCAGCAGATGACCTGCATTAATGAATGCATGCCCGACCAGCGGGTCGACTGTAAGATTTTGAATCTCATCGAATGGCGAAAGTGGCAGCTCAGGGGCCACAGGCAAAGGTTTCAAACCGCCATCCGGCAGCTCGGGTGCACAGGACACCTCACGAATATGATTGGTCCTCAACAGTTCGACAAGTGACAGAAAGACAGCATAATCATCCAGACCGGCTAGTTTCCATAAATGCCCGGTCGGAACACCGCCATCCAGAAATGGCCACAAAGCCAGAGCATCAGCTCTAATATCAGGAGACAGCACTTCGACATTCAGGCTGTCAACACTGCGCTGATATATTGTGGTATCACCACCTAGTGCAAGCAACAGTTTAGGTATCTCATCGAGTCGGCGCAATGACTCAATGAGGAGCATATCTGTCGGACGAGAAATACCAGTTTCAGCTGGCCAGTCGGGACCTTTTTTTGAATTGAAATAAAACTCCCCAGTCAGGTGCTGGCTGGTAATTTGATAAATAGCTTTCTCATTGGACAGCGGTCCATAAAGAGCATGGAAAATTTTGCCGTCGCGACAAAACAGTCTGGCCAGCGGACGATTGCGCTCATCTGAAAGGACAAGCGTCCCTTCTTTACGAGCATTTGTAATTGTCTGTATTACTAAAGGCAGGTCAAGCTCAGTGAGACTGCCACCCAAACCTTTGTCTCGCGGCGGAGGCGAGCAGGAGAGCTTTTCATTTATTAAGGCTACTACTTCAGCAGAGAGATCAGCTGGACCGCCACCCAGGCTCAACACTGCCAGGTTGTACTCCTGAAGAGCAAGAGCTGGCATCGGCTGAGAGAGAGCCTTGCGTGCCATCTGTTCAGCCACTCTAAAATTAAACTTAGGGTGCAAAAAGACAGAGGACACAGCTCTTTCTTCACCTGCAGCCGGGAAGCGAAGCTTGAGCGCAGGCAGACAGTCCATATAAAGCACTACAAGATGAGCGCAGGTGACTACTTTGTCAGTGTCCACCAACCAGGCTGTTCCCAGAACGCTTTCCGGACTGAGGCAACGATCTATCAAGCAGCCTACAGAGCTTGCATAATGACTTACTTGAACTGGTAGCTGGCTATAATTATGCATTTCTGGCAAACAATCTTGCTCCTGGTTCTGGCATTCGAATTACTCTTGCTCTTTTAAGCTTACTGTCTGCACCCCGGTAATCTCACCATCTTTGAACTTCCAAACAAGGCTACTGGCAGGGATAGACGCCTCTGTCTTCAGGTGACGCGCTAAAAGCCACATTTCACACACTGCTTGCTCGTCAAGCTGTGTACCGACAAAAAGCTGATTGCGTGCTGGAATTGCTGCAATGAGCCCATTCTTTGCTTCCAGGTTGCGCTCTAGCGCCTGCATGACATCCTGGATATTGATTAAAGATGCTGCATAATCTGCCAGATGCTCCTGGCGAAAACCTATCAATACCGGCTCTGTTTCAAAATTCTCTACCTTATAAATCCTTGTCGTGAGCCCCGACTCAAGCACCCTGCTACGTAGATTATTCATAGCAATTTCAACTATCTGATCAGGTTCTGGGAAGCAGGTCAGGACATCGCCACGATGCAAATCAAGCAACTCGCCGTCCTTTTCAATCATGTACTGCACGACCAGGTGCTCATCTTCACGAGTAACAAGCTCGCTGTATAAAACAGGACCTTTTGGCAGCCTGATGACTATATCTACACCTGCGCGCTCAATCTTTTCACCATGCTGAACTAGAGGACTTTGTACGAGATCACGCATCAGCGGCATTGTATTTTCAAAGATCTGCCGAGCCGGATAACGAGGCAGCTGCACAGTCCAACCAACCTCAGTAATATATGGAGCAATCAACCGTTCGAGAGTCTCAGGTGCACTCACATACTGTTCATAAACTGTTTTCAGCGGGATCATCATCACAGACTGATCGTCGCCATAGCTAATCTCCACTTCTAACGGTTCAGCGACAGCCACTGACAGATTAAAGACTCGCAAGCGCTCAGCCAGATTTTCACTAAAGCCCTCGGCAGTTAAGATATCAGCCATTCTCTTTTTCCTGGAATATCATTTGCTCCTGCAATTCTGCCCAATTACCGGGCAGCTCTGGTGCCGTTCAGGCTTAACTGACACTTCTTGTCTCTCTGCAACCAACCAACGGCTGGGATAGCCCAAGTAACTAGTTGCAAGCAGAAACTTCACTTTCACCCTTCTATAAACAGCGGCTCTTCCCTACAACTTGCGAACTACTGATTATTCATTAAGATCATAACCTTTTGCAAGCTCAGCCAAAGACGACAGACACACCTGGTGTGATGTGCAGCAAGCTGCTTTACAAGCGCTGTAAAAACATTGATCCCTTTCCAAGACTGGCAGGATTTCGGACTGCTCTTCTCCCTTTACAAGCGCCGGGATTGTGCAAAACGCTTTCCTGGAGCAGTTGCCCCGGCACCAGATGGGAGAGTTCTCTTGGAGGGGACTAAATCAGGAAGACCGGTTAGACTTGCACAATGATTGAACAGTTAATTGGCGGCGTCAGTTTTTTCACAGCGAAGGATAGTGCAAACGAAACCTGGCTGGCGACCGGACAGCTGGACGGGATGGGACTGGAAATAAACGATCTCAAAAAGGTCGAAACACATAATCTCAGCGCCGAACTGGGAGCGCTGCAGCCGCCAGCAACAGTTGGACTGGGCTTTCCCTTCTCTGCGCCAATCAACCTTTTGCAACTCTTAGCCGCCAAGGCAGAACACAACCAGTTTCAGTCCTGGCAGGAGGTTGTTGAGGCTCTCATCTTCACAAGTATTGACGACTTTGCAACTCAGTGCCGGGCTGTGCAGAAAGAGGCTAAACGACTGACCAACTGCCGCCACCGTGAGCTAACGCTAGCGCCGTTCTCTAAAGCCAGTTTGGCAGAGCTTCAAACTACTTATTACGGCATGAGATTCCTTGCCACTCTTGACCCTCAACGTTTCTCCATTCTGCCGTTCCAGGATAAAACTGCCGGGCGCTGCACACTGATCGAGGTATGCCCGGTAACAACTCTCTGGTGCTTTGGATTGCAGAACACAAGCTCTAAGAGCAAGGAGAAAAGAAGCTCCGAGCAGATGCTGGTCCTACGCAGCGAGCTGCTGCGCAAGCTCACCAGCTTGAGAGATCGCAAAGAAGAGATCTGGCGTTGTGTCCCCAGACTTTCTGTAAATAAGAAATTTCAACATCTTGTGGCCGGATCCGACCGGGCCCTGGACGCCATCATAGCCTGCTATTGCACAGCTATCTGGGCAGCAGCTCCTGAGCTTTATGAAGATCCATACGACATGGACGATGAAAATGTTCTTCTAGAAGGCTGGCTCTACGCCCCAGCCAGCTGTCGCCAAGCAATCAGCTCCTCTTGACCAGACATTCAGGAAAGACCCTCCGCCCCGGCAAGCTTTGGGACTCAGCAAGCACATGAGCTATAATGGGCGCTCGCGGCTCTAGCTGACAAGACTCCTTGTCTGCCAGGTTTTCAGTAGCCAGGCAAACATGAAACGGATTGAATAAATCTGGATCGTTACAGGAGATTACGTGCGCCCGTAGCTCAGTGGATAGAGCCCCCGCCTTCTAAGCGGGTTGTCGTTGGTTCGAATCCAACCGGGCGCGTTATAATATTCAGCTTGCGGGTCATTAGCTCAACGGTAGAGCAGTTGCCTCTTAAGCAATTGGTTGATGGTTCGAATCCATCATGACCCAGATTTTTGAAACTATTGATGCACTTGGCTATCCAGCCGGGTGCATTTTTGTTTTCGGGGTATGCATTTACAACCGTGTAAGTCCAATGTAAGTCTCAGGAGAAAGACGTTATTTTTGGAATTGCCATTAGGGGTAATACAGCCAGCAATGACAGCACTCACGCCAGAGCCCCTGTGAGCGCTCAGAGTAAATGCCGCCTAGTGGTTGACACCTGGCAGTATAGGATTAAGTGGCTTATACAGGCAGCCAGTGTGCTGGTTCTCTTTGTTTGACGTTGACGAAATCGATTCGCCAACGTTCTGGACTTTGGCAAAAGTCCAGTTTTAGTCAAATAAATCGCATGACAAGAGAACCTGCCACCACGATTATAGTCAACAGGCTTTTCTTCTTGAATGCCACCACCAGCGGTTTGGCTTTTTACCCCCAAAACCTGCCCGCACTTGCGGGAGGTTGAGCGCACGATGTGGACTTGGAATCTTGTAGAGATTTGCACCGCCCCCGGGTGCCATCCATGATGACGCCACTATTCTGGAGCTCAATGATAGCTACCGCCAGGCAGAAGCAGGAAGAAGGCTCAAGAGCAAGACCAAAAGCCTCCCAAACAAGACGAATGACTCCGTTGGCTTGCCCAGCCAACGGTTCCGACAGGGAGGCACACAGCTAAAGCTGTGTGCCTCCCTGTCGGCTAATAGCAGGACCAATCTTTGGTACGAGCGGCAAAAAGTCTTGACGCCAGACCCTGCCATTAGATTGCATTGCGGACGTGGTCAATCATTCTTTGCACTTTCGCGTTACAAGCCACCGTGATCAAATTCACATCGGGGTGTCCATTCGCGAAAACTCTAAAAATCTCATCCGCGAATGCTTGCCCGATACTCTCCACGCGAGAAAAATTAAGGATGACCTCCTTGAAACGGTTGGCTCGTGCCAGCACTCTTCGAGCCTGTGAACGCGATAGGAGGAATTCGTCACCAATCTCAGCAAGGCTTAGGGGAATAACGGTTCGAGTAAACCCACTACCTGGCTCATCTACCCGATATTGATCGTATACGTCTTCGGGTATCCTTCTTGAAGGCAAATACAGCTTCATCCGGATCTCAGTACCTTGTAACTCGTCCACCGCCAATGTCACAAGCCAATCGCTCAATTGACCCTCTCCGATATGACTAAATAACAGATTCCCCGATAGAATGCTGAACTCATCGAACATCCTTGATGTAAAAAAGATGCCCTCGCCTGAATGCTTTTCAGGATCTGTCGTAAACTTCCCTTTGGATAGCTCCAGCAGCGCCTGTTGTACGTGTTCCAGGTGTAACGCTTGTGCAATTTTGTTAAAGATACCCATGCCATCATCAGTAATGACGATTTCAATAAAACCGAAAGATTTCCGAAAAGAGATTGACATGTCCTCTCCGCCAGAATGGTCAACCGCGTTATTGACCATTTCCGTCAGGCCATAGCTGCAAATTAGTCGCTCATTATCTTGACGATCCTCCGCGAGCATTTGAAAGCTTCTCCAAACGTCCTCCTCTCGAACTGTCGGCTCAACAGTCCAGCGTTCTTCAACGGTTTCAATGCGCCCAAGCATATAATGACGATTCTGCGTACCTGTGCCTGTGACGATTATGTCTCCAGACTGTATCAACTCATTCAGATAACGATTGGCAGTAATGCGAGTCACTTTGAACTGGTCAGCGGCTTTTGCGACAGGCGATTTATGGCTGTCTTCCACAAGCCGTACTAGGTAGCCCTTAATTTCATCAGGATTGACCTTAGCCATAAGCCCTCCCTGGATTGCATAGTTAATAATCCCAGTTTATAACATTTCTGGACAAAGATTGTATAGTTTGAGCCAGAAAGCTATACAATCCCCCCGAAACAGTCTCCCCGTTACGCCCCAATGACTATACGCAATGATTAGCGTCGGGAACAAATACCTGGATGGGAGTCCTGACCTTTGCAGACGGCTGTTAAACTCCCGGAGTCACCATAATGAGAAAAGCAGAAAGAGATGCACAGAGTCGTGAGAATAATTCGCGAAAGCTGCTGAGCGAGGTTCGGAAAGGTTTTCAACAAAGCGGGAACGAGTACCTGTCCTATACGCTTAATCCATCGGAACATGCCTACTCTGTGTTGCAGACGAGCGAGTTCAAGCAGGATATCCTTTGGCGCAGCCGGCAGTTTGCGAATTCCTCCAGTCTCAAAAAGACCCTCACAGTCCGTCTACACCATCTGGCGAACCGAAGCTCCAACGACGCTATTCGCTACCTGTGCTCTGAACTCAATTCCACTGAAACCTAGTAAATGTACAGTGTTAGGCTGATTGCTCAAGGCGCTTAGCTTCCTGTCTCAGCCGCTCCACTACCCACGACCTGCACATTACACCGTATGGAATCCGCTTATGCTCCGCTATGTGCAGCAACAGCTCCATGATTTCCTCATCAGCTCTGAATTGCACAATTCCGCGTTCTATCACACGTTGCCGTGCTGCTGCTTGAGTCTTTGCAGCTCGCTCACTAGTCGATAGTTTTTTCTTGATCATGCCCATGAGTTTCCAGTCCTTTGCCGAAAAATGTGGCGATAATGGTTCGTAGCATCATTGGCGTGGAAGACATGCTCCATGTCGTCAAAGTATTCAACCCCAACCTCAAGCAATCTCCCACTTGCTGTGAAACCAATGAACATTAACCTGTCGTTGCCTCGTTCACTGGATGGTAGTTCTTCCCAGATACCAGTTGCCATGGCTTCATCAACATCACCAGGGGAAACGCCATGCCGTTCAAGTGATTCCAAATTGTATGTCGTTCTGCTCATGCAATCAGCCCTGTAGTACAGGGTACTTCGACACCAGGGGTAATGTCAAGCAGCACTATTTAGACCTGTCGCCTCCTTGATAGTGACTTTCGGTAATGCGAAGGTACATTCCACTATGTTGGTCTTGTCCGCAACAGGCTGCAACTCTCTCGCTTGCTGCGGTGTTGCCGTATGAATCAAGCAATCACGCTATAATTAACTATTCAGCCTTTTAATACTTACAGATTAGATATTTACGCAACTATGTCTTACTCTTCTTTGCCAGGGTATTTATTGAGGCAAATATACAAGTTAATAGTTGTTGTTCTTGCTGTAGTGGCTATGTGCAGCATCGCTCATGCACAATCCAGCGCTGAGTCCTTCATTAATCAAGGAAATGAAGCCTGGCGATCGAAGAGTTACGATGCGGCTCTCTACAACTATTCCAAAGCAATTGATGCTGATCCTACCAATACTAAAGCGCTTCAAGCTCGCTGTTCTGCCTATCTTCGTTTGCACGAATACACAAAGGCGCTGTGCGACTGCACCGAGTCCATCCGACTGAAGCCTGATCCGCAAACATACTACACTCGAGCCGAAATTTACACACACCTCAACCAGGTCGACCGCAGCATTGAAGATGTTACAGTTGCCATCCAACTCAAACCAGATTTTTATGCTGCCTACCGTTTGCGGTCGCTGGGTTTCAAAGCTCAAGAAAAGTATGACAGAGCTCTGGAGGAGATCAATACAGCAATGAAGCTGGTCCCCGCTAAAGCAGAAGACTTTGATCTACGCAGCCAACTCAATCGTCTTCTTGAACACATTGATCTTGCTATCGCAGATGCTAACGAAGCAATAAGACTCAAAACTGACTTTGCTCATGCCTATGTCAATCGAGGGTTAGCCTACTTTGATCTGGGACAATACAAGCGTGCGACAAGCGATGAACAGATTGCACTCAAATATGACCCGCAACTGGCCGACGCATATAACGCTCTTAACCTTTGTAACGAGCGCACCGGCAAATACACTCAGGCAATTGAAAATTCACTTACTGCAACAAGATTGAATCAGCGCAATGCCACCATTCTCGCCAATTACGCAACAATGCTTATCCGCACAGGCGATCTTACCGGAGCAGAACAAGCTTTGCAGAATGCTGCCAAGCTACATACGAACAACTGCGCCGTCCTTTTCGGCATTGCACTGCTGCAGCTTAAACGACATGATATTGTCTCAGCCAGTGAGAATCTCGGCAAACTTCGCGCCTGGATTGAACGCTTTGATCCTTTAGGCCGGCAGAGATCGCATGAAGCTCAACTGCTTCTGGAGATGAATCGTCCTGCTGAAGCGCTGGAAGCTCTTGCCAAGGTTAAAGTAAGTTTTGCAGGCACAGCGACGGGCGAAAAGTTAGCATTACAATCGCGTGCACACAGAATGCTGAATAATACTCAACTGGCTGATGCTGAGTTTTCTCAAGCAAAAGCCATGCTCCCTGAATCAGTTTTTATAAAGGATCTATCTCAAGGAACAGCCACTGCCATAGGCAAGCGAGGTGTCATCGCTCGCTCGGACAAATCTAATGCTACTGCAAATGTACCGGAACAACAATTAAGTTCCAAAGCTGATCTCAATGCACCGGAGCAACGGCATATATCCAGTGCTGATCTAGATGCAGTTGTAGCTAACAAGCTCGCACAATCAAACTTGGCCCTTACCGGCAGAAGCACCGCCATTAATTCGCCGGACAAACCCAGCACTGCATCAACAGTAAATGGTCGCGTCAGGGACAAATGGGCGCTTGTAATTGGTATCAGCCAGTTCGCACACCCTCAATACAATTTGCACTACTCCGCCAAAGATGCTCTGGACTTCTATCACTTTCTCATTAATGATGCTCACTTCCCAAAGGACCACGTTCTTCTTCTGCTGAACGAGCAAGCTACCAGGCTTAACATAATGAATGCCTTCGGAGATCAATTTCTACCAGCAGTGTCAGAGCCGGACGACATGGTGGTCATCTTCGTCTCGACACACGGAACACCGGCAACAAGAGATAAGGGAGGAAGAAACTATATTGTTGCTTACGATACAGATGCAAGCGAGCTGTATGCAACCGGCGTCGATATGGATGAGCTATACAGACGTCTCAAGGAAGGGGTCAAGACAGATCGTGCACTTATAGTGATGGATGCCTGTTATTCAGGCGCAGGAATCCCCGGCGCTAAAGCTCTGAACTCAGCAGACAGCTTTGATGCCAATGAAATTGCTTTAGGTTCCGGACACCTGGTCTTATCTTCCAGCTCACCGAAAGAGCGATCCTGGGAGAGCAGGGTATCACAGAATGGGGTGTTCACGAAGCATTTGATTAACGCGTTAAAAACAGATAGCACTAAGATCGATATCAAGTCGGCATTCGACCGCACAAAGAAAGAAGTATGCTGGGAGGTCAAGAATTCTTACGGGGAGAGCCAAACACCTCAACTTGGCGGACAGTGGGAAGGAAAAGAGTTAGTACTATCTGTGCCTCCTTCAGAATGCCGGCAGATATATAATCCTGTCTTACTTCAATGGATCCGCAAGTGCGGTGCCTCAGCTGCAGCAGCTCCAGGTACCAGCAGCAAGTCTCTACCCCAGACTAAACATAAATAGCTGCTGAACTTTCTTCCTAGCTACAACAGCTGATTATCCCCCCAACCGGCTGATTGAAAAGCCAGGACAGTTCTGAGAGCCCGAGAGATTAACCGTATTGCAGCTCCTACTCATACAACTCACTATGCGCTGTGCCCTTGAGAATCTTCCCAGATCTCAGCGGGTCTGACATGCCCATGGCGATGAATCAGGCTGAAAACAATGGGCACCCAGACCAGTGTAAAGAAAGTGGCCACCACCAGACCGCCAATAACAGCTCGTCCAAGCGGTGCATTCTGGGCACCACCGGAGCCACTACCGATAGCCATCGGAATCATCCCTATAGTCATGGCAGCAGCCGTCATCAAGACCGGACGGAACCGCGTCGTGGCTGCCTCGAGTGCAGCTCGGCATGAGTCCATCCCCTCCCTCAGTCGTTCACGAGCGAATGTAACCACAAGGATGCTGTTAGCTGAAGCAACTCCAATACTCATAATAGCTCCCATAAGAGCAGGTACTGAAAAAGTTGTCTGAGTAAGGAAGAGCCCCCAGATAATCCCACACACAGCCCCAGGTATAGCCATAAGGATAATGAGCGGATCGACCCAGGACTGGAAATTGACTACTAGAAGAAGGTAGACAAGCACCAGCGCCAGGACCATCCCGGAAAGCAGTCCAGAATAAGCTGATTTCATGTTGACCATCTGCCCACTCACACTGAGGAAAACACCGTGTGGCAGCTTATGCATGTAAGAATCGACTATTGCCTGCACCTTTACAGCAACAGAATTAAGATCTGTCCCCTCCACAGATGCCAGCACATCAACAAGCGGCTGCACATTGTAGTGATTAACCACTGTAGGAGCTATGTTCCTGCTGAAAGTGGCTAGATTGCCCAGCAACTGGGTTTTGCTTCCATCAGCCGAAGTAACGACTGTGTTGGAGAGATCGGGTAGAGAAGCTATCAGCCGCTGGGGAGTCTGCACTGCCAGATTATAATTCACCCCATTATCTGGGTTGACCCAGAAGTTGGGCGCAGTTTGGAAGCTAGAGCTCAGCGACACAAGCATCGAGCCAGCAACATCCCGCTGGGTCAACCCCAGTTGAGCAGCCTTCTGTCTGTCCACCTTCACATCGATAACCGGACCGGTGACTGCTTGCTTTATGTGCACATCAACAGCACCAGGAATCGACCGGATCTGCCGCTTAATCCGCTCTGCAAGTGCATAGTTTGTATTCAGGTCTGCTCCGCGCACCTGAACATCCACTGGAGCTGCCAGTCCAGCATTCAAGATCTGGGTTATGATATCGGCCGGCTGAAAGAAAAAGTCGATCTCAGGAAACAATACCGGCAACTTGTCACGCAATAAATTTCGGTAATATGCACAGGGATGCTTGTGACCCTTGTGAAGGTTTACCAGGATCTCGCCGTCAGCTGCAGTGTAATTGACGCTGTCGCTCGATGATAAATTGATTCCAGAATATGGAACCCCGATATTGTCAGCGACACTTTCGAACTCGCCGGACGGAATCAGCGTACGTAAAGCAGTCTCTATCCGCCTTATTAGCCTCTCTGTCTCTTCAACGCGCATCCCCCGAGGAGCGCTGACATGCATGCGCATAACATTGCCGTCAATTGCCGGGAAGAAGTCCTGCCCTAACATTGTTGCCAGCGACAGGCTAATACAGATAAAAAGAAGTGCGCCAGCCGCTACAAATCTCCGGCGTGACAAAAGACGAGCCAGTACAAGATGGTACCAGCTGCGCAAACGCTCAAAACCACGGTCAACCTTTCCTGTAACAACTTTGATGAAGCCCAACACTCCTGTGGTTTCATGCTTCTTGTAATCAGGATCAGCATGTCCGGCAAGCATATACCGGCTCATTACCGGCACCAGAGTCCGAGAGAGAAAGTACGAAGCAAGCATGGCACCTACGACAGCTAGCGCCAGCGGAGTGAACAACGATTTGGCTGGCTCCGTGAGCAGCAACACCGGCGTAAAGACAATACAAATTGCTGTAGTTGACACAAGGGCCGGTACGGCAATCTCCATTGCTGCATCAAGAATACCCTGACAAACCCACGGGGCCGTGGCATGAGCATTGTCGGAGCTACCTGCAGCCCTGGCAGCTATGCGATTGGCACGCACAAGCTCGAGGTGGCGGTGAATGTTTTCCACTTCAACAGTGGCATCATCTACCAGCATGCCAACAGCAAGTGCAAATCCGCCCAGAGTCATGGTGTTCAGTGTTTGCTTACCTACATTGAGAATAATGAGACCGGCAAGAATAGAGAGCGGAATAGAGACGGCCACAATGACAGTGCTCTTCCAATCGCCAAGCAGAAGCAGCATCAGCAAAGCAGTTAACCCTGCAGCTATAAGCCCCTCGCGCACCACGTCATCGATTGAATTTTTCACAAAAATAGATTGATCATTGATGATGTGCAGCTCAACAGCCTCAGGAATGATGTGCTTAATTGCCGGAATCTGCGCCTTAATCCGGTCGACAACGTCTATAGTCGAAGCGGCGCCAAGTTTAATGACATTCATAAGGACGGCGCGCACGCCGTTTTCATTGACAATATTCGTTTGTACTGAAATCCCGTCATGTGCATAGGCCACGTCTTTCAGCAACACAGTAGCCGCACCAACCTGCTTGATGGGAACATTGTTCAGCTCCTCTAAAGCGTTAGGACTGCTGTTCAGACGTATATAGTATTCAGTGCTCCCTAGCTTAGCTGTGCCAGCAGGTAGAATAATGTTTTGAGCGTTGATAGCAGCAGCAACATCAGAAGCAGAAACATGCTTAGCTGCCAGCCGGCTTGGGTCAATATCGACCATGACTTGCCGGATAGCCCCACCGTAAGGATACGGCATGGACGCGCCCTGAACAGTAGCTAACTGGGTGCGAACAAAGTTGTTAGCCAGATCGAACAGCTGAGTCTCCGGTATAGTCTTGGAACTTATCGCCAGTTGCATTACTGGAATATCAGTAGCGCTAATCGCTGTCACAAACGGGGGTGTCGCACCCGGTGGCATCTGCTTCAAGACCGCCTGGCAAACAGCCGTAAACTCGGCCAGCGATTGTTGGACATTGGCATTCTGGTGCAGGAAAAGCTTTACTACGCCCATACCAAGCACTGACAACGATTCGATACGCTCAATCCCGCTTACTGTCACTGTCGCTGCCCGTTCTGTAATAAAGACTATGCGACGCTCCATCTCGACAGGGGTCAAACCGGAGAAGCCCCAGACACAAGTGAGTACCGGAATATTAATGTGCGGGAAGATATCGACCGGCATCTGCTTGATTGACAGACAACCGAAAAGCGCAATCATTATTGCTATAACGGCAACCGTGTATGGACGATCCAGTGCTAGCTTAACGATCCACATTTTTCTTCCCTCAAGTCCAACCTCGTGCAGATGTCGACCCTGCCCAGGGCATCGGTTGCCTGGCTGAATCCACGACACTGCAACTTAAATGTTAACCCTACAAGCTCAATTCCGACACCATCTGCTGGAACAAATTGAATTGACAAAGATGCGGTGCAGCAACTCAGCTTAGTACTTGGCAAGAGTCAAGTCGGCTGTCCTTCGAGACAGGGCAGTAATATATTTAACTGTATTGGCGCACAATGGTAAATCAGTATATGCTTGAGCTACAAAGGAAACCTGGAAAGACAGTGAGCACTAAATACTCCAGAAGTAATCCAGAAGCAATAAGCAACCAACGTGCCGGCAGAAGCAGGACAGGAGACCGTAAGCCATCCCGCCGGAGGGCTGTTCTCTTGAGGATGTCTCAGTTGTAGTTGAAATTAGTTGATCCGGTCATGGGGAGTGCCTTTCGGATTTCATGTCGGTAGTATATCACGCTGCTGCTTTGATGGTACCAGTGGTGGCACGCATGGATTTAATTTTAGTCTGTAGT
>CAILLX010000063.1 GCA_903835185.1 uncultured bacterium
AACTACAGACTAAAATTAAATCCATGCGTGCCACCACTGGTACCATCAAAGCAGCAGCGTGATATACTACCGACATGAAATCCGAAAGGCACTCCCCATGACCGGATCAACTAATTTCAACTACAACTGAGACATCCTCTCAAGGAGCGCAATCTAAACGATACTCGCTATCTGAGTCGCTTTCTCAAGAATTTTATAGAAGACCATCTGTTGCTTGCCAGTGAGAAGAATGATGAGACAGTGGTCTGTGTGAACGGGCAGTTTACTGCTTTCCTGAGAGCTCGTTGGGGGCTCATAAAACAACGCGAGCAGGGTGATAAACATCACGCGCTTGACGCGGCTGTCATAGCCAGTGCGACTAGAAGCCTAATCAAAAGAGTTTCTGATTTTTCCAGGTATGGCAAGCTTATTCAACGACCAGATGGACTATTTGTCTCTCGTGACACTGGTGAGATTCTAGATTCCAAAACCGTCGCAACCATAGGCACACGTTTCCCTCAGCCATGGGACCACTTTAGAGATGAGCTAATTGCACGACTGGATGAGCAACCCATCGAAAAACTTGGAGCTCTTGGACTCAGCTCTTATAATCAAGCAAATAATGGAAACATTCGGAGTGTGTTTGTTTCCAGAGCACCGAAGCGTCGAAATCGCGGAGCTGCTCATCAAGAAACAATCCGATCAGCCCAGAAACTAGCCGAAGGGGTCAGCGTCATAAGAACACCCTTACAAAAGCTCTCGCTCAAGTCTCTTGAAGATCTTGTTGCAGCTGATGACCCACGCAACAAGCCGCTTTACGAAGCCATACGACAAAGGTTGCAGGCAGCTAACAATGATGCCAAGAAAGCGTTTGCTGAACCTCTATTCAAGCCAGATATGGCTGGAAACCCAACTACTGTAGTTAGGACTGTCAAACTAAAAGTTACTCAGAAGGGTGGCGTCCTTGTGCGAAACGGTATTGCGGATCAAGCAACCATGATTCGCGTAGATATGTTCAAGAAGGGCGGCAAGTTCTTTGCAATTCCGATCTATCAATCTGATAGGGTTGAGCAAGCATTACCGACTAAAGCGGTGGTGGGTGGCAAACCACATGTCGAATGGACAGAGGTAGATGACAGCTACGAGTTTTTGTTTAGCCTTTACCCCAACGATGTAGTTCGATTGGTGAAAAAAGACGAAGATTTCTTCGGATATTTCGCCGGTCTTGATGTTGCCACTGGAGCCATTCATATAATGGTTCACGATCGCAACAAAGATAGAGCTAAGGACGGCGTCTATAGAAGTCTTGGAGTTCGGAACGCGGATTGCTTGGAAAAGTTTCACGTTGATGCCCTAGGGCATACATTTAAAGTAAAACAAGAGCAGCGTAATGCCCTGGCATAGTGTTGTTATCTCAAATCCTGCAAGGCTTACCAGAGCACATTCTGCTCTGGCAATCGAGCAAGAAGAGACCGCCACTATTCCATTCGAAGACATAGCAATAATCGTTCTCAATAACAGAGCAATTTCACTCACCCACCCAGTTTTATCTGCCTGCGCTGAGTACGGTGTTGGACTGTTCTCCACCGGGGACAATTATCAACCTAATGGGATTTTCATCCCGTTTCTTGCTCACACGCGAACAACAAAGGTCATGAGGCAACAGCTTGCTCTTGCCAAGCCAGTTTGCAAGCGTTGCTGGACAAAGATTGTGAAAGCAAAGATCGCCAATCAAGCTCGTTGCTTAAAATTTGCCGATATAAGTGGCGATGCTTTTCTTGAAACACTTTTAGATAAGGTGCGGTCTGGAGACCCAGACAATGCGGAGGCTCAGGCTAGCGCCTTCTATTTCCGCAGACTTTTTGGGGATAATTTTAGTAGAGCTCTGTCACAGAAAACTAACGCTGCATTAAACTATGGCTACGCAATTTTTCGAGGTGCACTTGCCCGTGTACTTGTTGTTAACGGCTGAGAATATGTGCGGATATATGGCTGTAATTTAGTGGATGGGATCTTCTCTTTGAGCTTGTGCTTGCCAATACTCTTCAGTGCAGTGTGGGCATAGGTGTGATTCAAAGGAGTTCAGGATGAGCCAGCCA
>CAILLX010000064.1 GCA_903835185.1 uncultured bacterium
GTTTGATTCAGTCTGCTCCGAAGCGGCAACATATTTGGATAAAGATGTTATGACCCCCCGCTGATCCTCTATCATTTGCATGGTGCTTGTCCTTTCCTTTATTGCCTTAACAACAACAAGGTACTGGACAAGCGCCACCCCTTTGCTTCCTGGCGGCGATTATTCAGAACTTTTAACCGGCCGCCATCTCACTCTCGGCCCCGGCCAAATCCCCATGCTCCTAACACTTAAGTACATCGTGCCAGAAATGCGCTTAGCGCTTATAAAAGAGCCGGGCGTAAAGCCGCTGCCTATCAACTGTCCTGAAGATCTGGAAAGATTTGTTGCACCACTTAAGGTGTATTCGGAGGAGAATTTTGTAAGTTTCCATCTGGACGCAAAGAACCAGGTGATTGGCTATCACATTGTTTCACATGGGACTGTTACAGCTAGTCTTGTTCATCCGCGCGAAGTGTTTAAGTGTGCCCTGCTGGCTAATTCACACGCGATCATCGTAGCGCACAATCATCCGGCTGGATCGCTAACACCAAGCAAGGAAGATCTGGAAGTAACGAAGACGCTGATAAAAGCAGGGGAAATACTGGGAGTGAATGTGATCGATCACATCATTGTCAGTTCGAATGGACTATCCAGCCTGCGGGAAACACACGGTTATTTGTGGCCCTGAATAGCACTTTGGTAGGCGAGGTGCGGGTTTCGGCTCGGCTTCGCCTGCCACTTTTTGCATGACCTGCTTGGCAAAGCCGTTTGTCGGTCGCGCTGCGCGCGTGGTTCCGCCCGCCCACCCCAGGGAAGCCGCGGCGCCTCCACCCCGGCACCCGTTAGTGGCTTCAACATTATGCAGCCGGTCCGCGAGTCAAGCCACGCTCGCTCTTCGGGCGTGACTCGCTGCATCTGGTAGAGTTTCCAGTGACCCGGGACAGAGCCGGCCCTCGCCTCCGCCCGCCACCCCACTTGTTGCGCGCCGGTAGCTGCAACAGGGGGATACTTCTTGTCCAAATGGCTGAAATGCCCATCTGGTTAGGCATACCTTAATTGTGCCAATGCGTTGGCACAATTAAGGTATGCCTAATCTTTTGATCCAATGAGCTTACTGCATCGTCTGGCTTGCACGTTTTGCTTGTCCTGATCCTGTGTCATTCTTGTTTGGCTCGTAGCGTCCTATCCAGGAGGGCTTGCACGATTTCAAAAGCCATTCGTTTAATTCGTGTGTGCTCGTCAATGTCTTCGATCTCCCGGAAATTGGCTACCGCAAGTGGTCCCCAGTGTTCCACGCTTTGAAACTTCATGTCGATGTTTGAAAGCGCTTCTCGAACAATGCCATGATTGATGTCGGGCGCCATCAACTGGGCAATGGCTTCAATACTGCCTGGATAGTTGCGAAGCACAAAGTCAAGATCGTAGGCGTCCTTCTCTTTCTTGCGCCTGGCGAGGACAATTCCTTTCATGACGATGAACGGAACAATGCCAGCGATCTTGCATTTCACCGTGTCCTTACCGGCATTTCCCGGGAGATCGCCAGATACTGTTATGGTTTCAGTCCGGGCGAACACCATATCGGTACCCCGTGCTTTCAATGCTTTCACATCCTGAATTGGCTGATGCCGCCGGTTCTTGCCTGTATCGCCTCCGTACTCGCCAGTGAGCAGATCTACTTCCACTTCATAAGTCTGGCCAGAGACAACAACATTTTTGAAATACTTGAACTGGGCGTTGTTGGCTTCGTTCTGGCGGTAATCATGTCTTGTAAGGATCTTGTTGATGGTGGCATAAGCTTCGTTGCTAATGTGTTCGATGTCGAGCGCCAGGTCTATGTCCATTGAGCCGATATGCTCTTCGGCAGCATTTGGGATAAGCAGGAGAGGCACCCAACCACCTACGATAGCCATGTCATCGATGAAATCGCCAAGTATATGTACAAGCTCGATGAGGACTGCATGGCAGGCTGCAACTTGACCGGGCTCATACTGGCTGGCGGTAGGAAATGTCATGCTATTGCACCTCTGGTTCTGGCTGCCGCTGACCAGTTTGGCAGTATGCGGCGCTCAAGAAGGAATTCAGCTGCTTCGGCGCCTCGCGTCTTATGGTTCGCCAGGTCAAGGTACAGTTGGATGTCGCTAACAACTTTGCCCGGCCAGTTCTCCAGATCACTTTGAACTCCGCGAAGAATGAACGGATCGCGTGGCTTGAGTATTATAAAGTTAGCACCTGATGGAACCGGCTTCCAGCCTAAATCAGCTGCAACCTTGTGTAGATCGCCATCGATATAAGCGGTGCTCAGCGACAGACCCCGCACAAACGGCGCTATCCGGTTAGCGGCAGAGAACAATGTGAGGGCATAGTCTGTTTCGTGCTGGTTGCAATAATCGTTCAGGTGCCCTTCTAGCTCGTACTGCCCGCCTCGTGCATAGCATTCAAGCATCTCATTGTCCTTGTACGAATAACTATGACTCCAAGCGGCCAGCACATTTTCTGGTTCTCTGAGCTTCAGTCCGTCATCTGGAGCGATGGCAAAGTCCAGGCTCAAAAGCCTTTGTTTTACCTTGGATGCCAGCCCCAAACTAATTTGGGCGCTTTTGGCGAGATCCTGCACCGGCCAGCCGCGATCTGGATTTTCCAATAGGAGCCGCACAACCCTGCTGGATTTTGGAGAAAAGACACTACGCAGCGGGCGCTTTTCGATATTCTTGTTCTCAGGGACCTCCTTCTCGATGAAGATCGAGTCAAAGGCCAGCCGACAATTCCCAGACAGATCGAGATAGCCGACGTTCATTTCCTTGCAGATCAGCGCAGCTCTCTTGCCTATGTACGTGGCAGCAACAACGGGGTAGAGCCTGTCTCGCTTGAGTTTAGAGTTGATCAGCGATGTCAGCCGAGCGCACGATTCTCTTATTAGCCGTGGCTCGCCGCTAGCTCTTGTTAGCACGATGACGGTCCACTGTTCTCCCGATGCTGCAGTCAGTGGGACTTCGAATCCGTGTATCTGGTCTACTTGATCGATGTCGATGTCACATGACAGCAGAGGATGCTTAGCGCTGCTAGAGATCGGACCGACGGTGATGCCTGGGATCTGCTTCACCAGACCTAAAAATGTCGCCTCAATAGTTTCGATGTAGGCTCGGTACGCGGGCATTTATAGCTCTCCAGGTTCGTTTCACCAAGTGGTAAATCCATTTACAATAGTGAAACTAGAGATTTTTCTATCATACAACATCTTTTACCATATGGTGAAACATGCTGTGAGAATGAAACAGCTAATTCAATCGCGGACATTTCTGTGTAGCGCCAAGTCGAGACGGGCCTTACGATTGTTGGGTATGGATCTCATCTGGTCACTAGGTTTAATCGTCGTTATCCTGCTTGCCTTGAACCACATGGCCGGCGGGCGGTCTTCCAATGTGTTGCGACCGGTGACCGGTATCGTAAGTAGCGTCTTCTCGCTGGCTCTGCGGCTTTGTATGTCGGCTGTTGGAGCGGTGGTCCGCCTTCTGGGCGGTACGCTACGGTTTCCGTCCGGTGGCTTGGCAAAGTTGCGTGATGACAAAGCGCCTCCTGGGCGCACGCCGCCACGTTGGCATGAGTAGCTGAATGCAGCTCGGTGCGGAAGAGGCACTGACGCGCAATCGAATTCGGAGCGACTGAGAAGGAGCGGAGCCTTGCCGGGAGGTGAGACATCACCGTACGGTAAGGCAAGATACAATGCGCAGGCACGCGCATATGAAAAGCACTCCTGTGCTTCAAAATTCGGAGGCACGGCTCCAGGGTTTATCCGGTAGTTGCCCGCACGATTCTTCTATTATAGTATGGGTGTGACTTCAGACAGAGGCACGGTTATGACTGAGCGTAAAGAGGCAATTAGGTTTAGTCCACGGGTAGAAACCCGGTTGACCAGGGCCGACATTAACCGGCTCGATGAGGCGGCAAAGCTGGCCGGCAAAAGTCGGTCTGATTTCATGCGCCAGGGGTTGCTCTGGTATCTGGACAACCTGGAGAATTTGAAGGACGACGAGCGGGAAGGAAAGACAGCCAACGCAATCAGGTACGCCAGCGATAAGATCGTCAAGGCAATCCTGAGCGCTACCGACAGAATCTGCGGGATGCTTGCCAGACAAGGAGCTGAGGTCGGGACTCTTTATGAGTTGATGTGGCGGGCTAGCGCGACGCCGGAGGCTAAGGAACAATTCACTGCGGCGTCCAATACGGCCAAGCAACGGCAAAGAACCAGGTTGGACATCGATGAGAAAGCGATAGCTGAACGGACCAAGAAGGTAGTGACCTCGTGATAGTCGTGAAACACCAGTACTTTTCCAGGCGCGACCGGCAGAGCAGGGCGGGCGGGAAGGTGCCGAAGGTGGTTGCTGTCGAGCGGACATTAGCTCACGTGAAGTACATCCAGCACCGGCCCGGCGAGGATCGCGGCGACGGTGGGCGAGAGTTGTTCAGCGACCTGGAGGACCGGCTTGACGGCAAAGTGATGCGCAAGGCCGTAAGGGAGCAGGAAGACAGCAAGGTTGTTGCACACAAGCTGACGCTGGCGCCGGAAATTAACGCTGAGGACAAGAAAGCTTTCACCCGCGAAGTCATGCACAGGCTGGGCTCCGAGAAGGGGCTGGATCTGCAGTGGTTCGCGGTTGAGCATAACAACACGAACCATCACCATATACATGTTGTTGTCCTGGGCCGCGATAAAAATGGCAAGGATGTACGGCTAGGCAAAGACGACTACGACAAAATCAAGGAATTTGGTGACCGCTATCTTGAACGGCATCATCCATATGAACTTGAGAGATCCAGGCAGGAGCGGGAGCGCAAAGAGCGTGAACGTCTGGAGCTTAGACAGAAGGAGCGCGAAACTGCTCGGCAGGGGCGGATTAGGGACGGTCTGGAGTTACCAACGCTTCACCGGATGATACTCCGCGAGCAGCTAGAGCCTTATGTTGACTGGAAGAAGCAGCAGGACGAGAAAGAGAGAGCTGTCGCCAGTGAGAAGGATGTAGATCGTGACAAGGAGTCAGAGAAGCCTTATTTCCAGGATACGGTAGAAGCAGCAGGCAAGGAATGGAGCAAAACAAACACGCTTCAGGAGCTGAAAGACTTGAATGAATACCTGTGGGACCACTACAACGAGCGCATAGACATCAAGGAATACAAGAAGCTTGTCGGCTGGATCAAGGACAAGGAGCGGCTACGGGAGCGGGGTGATGAAGACAAACAGCCGGACACTGAAGCTGGCAAAGAGACAGAAAGCAAGCCAGAGCAACAGAAAGATAAGAACAGCTTTGACTGGAAAGGCGAGAAGTACAGCAAGGATGACTCGTATGAGCGTCTAAGCGGCCTTGCCAAAGGGCTACGAGAGAACAAGAAAGAACGGCTGCCAATCGAAGACTACCAGCGCTTGCGGGGTTGGATCGAAAACCGCGACCGGGAGCGTTTTTCTGGAGTTCTAGAAGACCAGTTGGCGCAAGCAAAGCAACAGCATGACCGCCAGCAAGAGACAAACAACTCGCCGGCGGCTGGGCGGTTTGTTGATCCGTTCCAGCAGCAGGTCATGGCTAATCCTGTTGTTGGTGTCTTTATGGGCGGTGCTTCGGTGGTGAGTACAGTGGTCAGCTGGATCGACCTTAGAGACAACCGCGACCGACTGAAAGAAGCTGGAGATGCTCTGGAGGCGTCCAAGCGCGATAAGCATGAGGACTATCTCAAACACGAGAAACCAGAGGACCGGGCGCGCGATGAGGAAGTGATCGACAAGCTCGATAGCGCGCTTGATGACAATAAAGATGTGCGTAACAAGCGGGACGACGACCGTAAAAAGAAACGTGGGGATCGCGGCAGAGACGATCCGTTCAAGTATGACGCGTGGGGAAGATACTGATGGTCACTGAGGTTAAGGATTCAGGCATAGTAGAAACGACTGCCAAGGAGTTTCCAGTTCTGGCGGTCAACGTCCTGGAAAAGCTTGGCTATCACGTATCAAGAGCCAGCAAGCAGCTTGATCAGATACTGGCGAATGAGCGGCTTGAAGAACAGGTCGGGCGCGACTGGTGGCGGCACGAATACCGGGTAGTGCTGCGCTGGCGTAAGACAATCGATCAAACTGGCGTGATTGTGTCGGTCCAAATCTCAGAGCACAAGGGTGGTGGATCACAGAGTGACTGCCAGAAGCGTTGTGACAAGATATTGCTTGAGCTGCAGGACGATGCTGAGAGAGCTCGTGAGTCCAAACTGGAGAAAGAGGTCAATGTCTCGTTCGGGGCGGCACGCTGGGGGAGCGAACAGGAGCTTAAGGCGGCTGGATATTTCCAGAAGAAGCCGGATCCTAAACGACTTATCATCGGCAAGACAAAGACAACCAACGAATACCTGCAAGTTCCTGAGCTGCTGACATACGCTCATGCCTTAGTGTGCGGTCGGACAGGTGTAGGCAAGTCCAGGGGCTTCTTTATCCCGCAGCTAATTGAGCGCACCGGGACGAACATGATCGTCACTGAGGCGACGCCGGGCTATGAGGATGGCGAGCTTTATAAGCTGACATCTGGCTGGAGGAAACTGGCGGGGCACCAGATCTATTGCTTCAACCCAGCCGATATGTCATCACATCGAATCAATCCGATTGATCGGATCAGGCAAGCACCGCAAGAGCTGAAGGCAGCCCTAGCAGAGAAGCTAGCCGATCTGGTGATCATGAATGGTGAGAGCAGCGAAACAAAGAATGAGCAGACCTGGAACCGCTCCGAGAAGCTTTTGCTAATCCCGCTTTTATTGCATGCAGCTGCAAGTGACCCTAAATATGGACATTTTGGGGCATTGCGCTGGCTCTTGTTGGAAGGACCAGATCGGCTCGCGAAGGTGCTACACCATAGTCCGTCTGATGTTGCGCAAATGGAGTTTGAAGGCTGGATGCGACTTTCAGGCGAGACAAATTTTAAGTACGGTGTGTTCTCTGGACTGATTACCAAGCTTAATCCATGGATGACTGATCAAATGGTGACGCTTACAGAGACAACGGATATCGACCTCGAAGCTTTAAAGCAGCATCTTTTCACCTTCTATCTGGCGGTGCCAAGCCGATCGCGTGACAGCAAGCTAATCGGATCATTGATGGTGAACTTCTTGCTTGATCACATTCTTGAGATACGCGAAGACATGAAATATCCAGTGGCTATGCTGCTCGACGAATTCACCAACTTTGGAAAAATCTCCGGCATCGGAGACACTTTGTCGATTATTCGCAAGAACAACATCGGACTGATACTGGGTTTCCAAAATTACTTTCAGCTTGAGCAGGTCTATAGCCGCCGGGAAGCACAGATCATTATCGATATGCCGGCAACTCAGGTTTACTTTAAGCAGAAGAATTACCGCGAAGCGAAAGAGTTGAGCGACGCTCTGGGACGTATGACCATCGAAGAGACGAGTGTCACGGATGGCGGGCGTGTACAGGAATTTGTTCAAGGTCGGGCTTTGGCTACGCCGGAGGAACTGATAAACCTCAAGAATGAAGTGATTGTCTTCACACCGGACACGTGGCCGCTTAAGCTGCCACTTACCTCACCTACAGCTTATGAGCAGGCGCTGGCATATCCGGCGCCGGAGCGCGACAAAAATCAAGTAAGTGATTTTGTGCGCACCCGCGGAAAGACGGCCAGAGAACAGAAACAGGACAGGACTGAACAGCAGGCACCACCCAAGAAGCCTCGCCGTGACGATTCGAGAAGCAGTGGCAGTGGAGAGCGTCAGCGCGGCACACCCAATGTAGACAGGAAAGAGAAGGAGCCGGAGGATCTAAAAAGAAAACTTCCGCCGGCGGACGACGATAGAGCCCCGGATGTAGGTGATGTATGGCAGGCTTAGGGAATTAACATGATCGCAGTTGGAATCGGCCTTGGCATATTTGTTTTCTTTCTCGTTGCAGCATTCACGGACGAGATGGTGTTTCACACCAAAGGTGTTGGCGTGCTCCCTGGAATTGTTGCGGGTATCTGGGCTGCGTGGCCTTTCTTCCATCATGGGCGTGTGAGCCGTTATAACTTTCTGCATCCGGTGCCAAAGGAATACAAACAGTCGCTGAAGCAAGCATTCGCGCACATCCGCGACATTATCGCCGATGTCACTTACAACTTTGGTGACAAGTGGCACATATCCACAGCTGATCCCAATCAGCGCCGGATACTTGCGTCGTTGCGATTTACTGACGAAGAGTCACACATTGAAGGGACATCACTACAGAACATTCACAGCCGTAAAGAGCGCGTTCAGCGCTTGCTTGAGATGGAAATACAGTTCAAGGACACAGGCAACGACACAACGATTATTCAGTTTGATTTCCATCCGCGTGTCGAAGGCGTGAGATGGTATGCCTGCGATCACATAGTCAATGGGCTCATGGGCCGCGTGGAGGCGAGTTTTGGAGTCGGCATAGATCGAGGACAGCCGGCAGATACGAAACTATCGGCGCCGCCCTGGTGGCTGGTCGGAATTACCGCGCTGGCTGTACTTTCGCTTATGGGTGATGTCAGCAAGCGGGTGTCAGGTGCTGTGGATCACATTAGTGCGAATCCTCAAAAGCTTGATAGCGAGAAGCAAGCTAGGACTGATCAACTCAAACAAGTACAAGACGAACTTGATGCCTGGCAGAAATTCAAGGAGGCAAATCACCTGTAATGAACGATCTGCACAAGGCTTACAACGTGTTAGGACTGGAGCCAGGGACATCGCTTGAGGCGATCTTACGCCGGTACAAGAGGCTCATTATGGTATGGCATCCCGACCGCTTCCCTACAGAAGACGCCAAAAAGGACGCCGAGGAAGAGCTTAAGAAGATAAACAATGCCAAGGACAAACTGAAAGATCACTTCGATAACGGTGGTCATAAAGCTTCTGGTCCGTGCGCTTGCAAGGCTGAGCAGGCGGGAGCTCGCTCCCAAACAGAAGGCACCTACAGTGGACACAGCAGTGCTGGTCCAGGACCTGGTCAGCGTAGAAAGACCACTGAAGAACAGCAGAGAGAAGAAGAGGCTGCTAAAAGGCGCAGTGAAGAACGCCGCCGACAGCAAGAGACAGAGGCTCAGCAAAAGGCAGAGCAGCAGGCAAAAGCACAGGCTCAGGCTAGCCAACAACAGGCATTTCAGCAAGCTATGCAGTATGACCAGGAGCACAGGCATGATGCGCTTCGCTGGAAGATATCTGTTGCGTGTGGGGCACTGTCAATTTTGCTCATGGTAATTGCCATAGCTGTTGGCGCAATAGAGAGCGGCATTATTGCTGCACAAAACGCTATGTTAACGACACACGAAGAGGCGGAGGCATCAGGTAAGAGGTCCGATGAGTGGAGCAAGTACATAGACGACCGGCAGAAGGTAGCAACACAAGTGTTACGACGCCCAGTTTCTATGATGGAGGCGGCAGACTGGAAGCCGCCGTACTCATCTGCTGATCCGAGCGCCGATCCTATCTCACGGGAGTTCTACCAGTCTGTCACACAAGCCGAACAACAACAGCAAAAGCAGCATGACCAGGACATTTACGCTGGCAAGATGCAAGTGGACAAATATGAAAAGATGATTGAACACTGCAATAGCGAACTAACACAGATAGAGATCAAGATAGCCGATCCGACTATAAGCGGAGATGAAAGAAACAAGCTGATCAATTTGCGAGATTTCCGTCGGCAAAACTTGCAAGAAGCCCAAGCAGGACTACAAGACTCTCGACAGAAGCTCCGGGAGCTTCTGGGTGCTAATCCGCCACAGCTACTGTCACCATTGAATACAACACTGTTCAACACAGATCGTTCAGGCATCCCGCTGGTTCCTCTTCCGTCCCGGGATGGTGTCGGTGGACCCAAGTGACTGCAAAGAGTTTCTCCGTATGGGCTGTCGGCAAACTCTGATGCTACACACTGATTACATGGGAGCATCCACATGCACGGCCTTCCCCTGAAACGCAGTTGAAGATCTCTCTTTCTAGCAAGAGCTCTATATCTGAGATCAGTTATGATGCTCTTCTAGGTTTGGGTTGGATCCGAGTAGTTGATCGCTTTAATGGTTCTAATGCTCTTGGGAGATCCGCGCAATTAGGTCTTAAGTCTTGTCACCGATGTCCGTATGTATGATGCTGTCCATTGATGGACGCAATGGCTGCCTGAGAATAATCTCAATTATGTGGCATCTTGCGTGCAATAAAATGACTTGGTCTTGTGGTGGTGGTGATCAGGAAACTGTGGGGGAAGAATGGTGAGAATCCATCGCTGTCCCGCAACTGTAAGGGCATAAGCCCGAGCCAGAACACCCGCACTTCCGTTGATTGTATTTCTCTTCGATGCAAGGAGGAATACCAAAACAGATAGCTGCTTTGGTGTTTCCTCCTGGTTTGTCACTACCAGGGGGTTTTTATATGTTCAAGGGTTTCTTACAAGTAGGAGCGAGTCTCTTGCTATGTATATTGACGTTACTGTCAGTGAATTCAGTCCAAGCCCAAGAGGGCGAGTCTTCCAACAAGATAAATGACACAGTTTCTGCGGGCACCACTTCCATTCCTTTATCCGAGAGGATAGTCACTGAAGCGAGAAACTCAACCACACTCTTGAATAGTCCTCAGGGTTTCTTCCTCTTGCAAGTAGCCTATGAAAATGACCAACAGCTACAGAAACTGGATAAAAATCATCGTTTTATGCATTGTGCCACTTCGACAGGTGAACTCGGTGGTTTAACAATGGACTTGATGCACCACATCACGGATAGTACTGCGGCAGGTGTTATTGGCGCTGGTTCTGGATTAGCGATCTGGGTAATATCGACCGGGCTCAACCATGTCTACAACAAGCGGATACATAACAGACAGATAGCCATCCGGAGTCAATTAGAGACTATCCTAGCAAGACTGGACAACGGTGAGCCATCCAGGTCCATCAGCGCCCATTTAGAAACACTTGTCGGAGCAGATACTGCCAGGGCATTTCTGCAGCTTTGGGAGTCGAGCCCCAGACTTGTTGTAGCATCAAAACACTAGAATGTTAAACCATACACACAAACCAATCGTACACATACTGGTGGATAGCGATTGGACGCTATCCCAAACGTTGTCAGTGAGTGATAGCATTGCCCCGAGTAAGGGGCATGAGAGAAAACACTTTAGGTACTGGGGGAGGACTTTGTAATGCATATCTGTGAAGGCTTATTGCCACTCCCACATGCCGCCGCCTGGTGGGCAATCAGTGCGCCCTTCGTGCTGGCCAGTGCTCTGACCGTGCGCAAGAGTTGGACTGATGGCTCGCCCGAGGAACGGACCTTGCAAAAACTGTCAGGCGTACTCATATTTGCTCTTACTTGCGTTCCCATCCCTATCCCTGGTATTGGTGTGACGGCACACATGTGTGCCACGCCGGTGGTGGGCTTGATTCTGTCGCCTCTCAAAGTGATTTTTCCCACTATGGTTGCACTCCTTATTCAAGCTTTGTTCCTTGGGCATGGCGGTCTCTCCAGCCTGGGCGCTAACGTTTTTACGCTTGGGGTGGTAGGCCCGTTTGCCGCTTGGACAATCTGCCGAGTATTGCTGAAAATCAAACTGCCTGCTGCAGCAGCAATTGCCTGTGCATGTGGAGTAGCAGATGCCTTGGTGTACCTGACCGATGCAGGGGTGGTATCTGCCGCGCTGGCAAGTAAGGCGCACTTCATGCACTGGTTCTGGATAGTGCTGGCTGCTCTGGCTCCAGTGCAAGTACCCCTAGCGGTGCTGGAATCCCTGGTGAGTGTGGCCCTGGTGAAAGCGCTTTCATCCCGCTGTGCATCTCTGGTACCAGGCAGGCTCAGGATTGGCCTGGTTGCTGTCCCTGCGAGCACAGTGGCGCTAATGTTATTCATTGCCATGGTTTTAACCAGTATGCAGACAATGGCTCACGCGGCGCCGTATCAGGGAGTGGATGATGCGCTGTTTGGTGGGCTACCACGAAGCGGACAAAACTGGATGCCATGGCTAGGGCATAACAGTGAGCTGGAGACCTCGTTCTTCACAATAGCAGGACTGGTCAGCGGCTTTCTTGTGGGTACTCTCTGGGAGAGGCTCAGGAAGCCAGGAGCCAGCAAATGAGCAGCGAATACCAGAAGGAATACGAAGATACTCTTTTCATGGCGCGGGATTCATTACACAATACTGCCGGCCGACTCATTGCGACTGTGCTACTGGTCCTTGCCGGCACTGTCAATCACAGTATTGCGTTGCAAGCAGTCATGCTATCAGGTGGTCTCTTCGCTGTGATTTTGGAGAAGCGAAGCAGGTGCCGGCTGGGAGCTCTATCTGCAGGGGCTGTCTTATTCATGGTCATGCTGGGACTGGGTGGGCTGGTAGCTCACGATGCACAGACAGGCTATTTAGTTGGTCTGCGGGCAGCAACTGGGCTGGTCTGGTTGGGCTGGTTTGGTGCCAATTCATCATGGGCGGATTTCAAAGCTCTATTGCGTACCATCCGTTGTCCTGAATGGGTTATTGAATACAGTGACAGTGCGCTGGGTAGCGCCATGATTTTGTTGCAGGAATGCCAAAGACTATCTGAAGCTGTTGCTGTCCGTCCCGACAGCAGAGGTCACGGCCGAATAAGTGCTCTTGGCTTAATAATGGCAAGTGCAATCGCGCGATCTTTTGAGCGTTGCTTGCACGTGGAGGAGAGCAAGCAACTCAGACAGCCATGGAAGGAATCAGAGGGTGGTGTACCGATGCTGATGCTGGAATCTGTGAGTAATTGCTACCAGGATGGTCGTGTTGGGCTGCAGGACGTGAATCTTGAGCTTGAGAAAGGCGAGTGGATTGCGGTGGTAGGTGCAAGCGGCTCCGGTAAAACCACACTGCTTAAAACCATTGTTGGGCTGATGCCGGTTGGCACCGGACGCATGGTGCGTTTTGGCAGTCTTGTGGATGGTCAGTCACTCTCAGCCAGAGTGGACAATCGGACAGGACTGGTGTTCCAGGATCCTCTGGATCAGCTAGTGGGTGCAACCCCTGCTGAGGATATTTGCTGGGGGCTAAAGCGGTATGGAGCAAGCAGCAAAGAAATGGCTGAGCGTAGCCAGGCGCTGTTGATGAGCGTGGGGCTTGCTGAGTTAGCTGATTTTCCATTGAGCAGGCTTAGTTTTGGCGAACGCAAGCGGGCAGCTTTTGCTTCGGTGCTGGCACTCCAGCCTCAATTGTTGCTGTGCGACGAAGTGTCAAGCGGGCTGGACTATCGTAATGCCACAGCCCTTATTGATATGGTGTGTTCTGTGGTGGCACAGGGCAGTAGTGTGGTGTGGGTAACTCATGATGTGTGGCTATTGCCGGAACGTGTTACACGAGTGCTAGTAATGGAGCAGGGGAGCATCAGTTTTGAGGGAATCAGGGGTGATTGTGCTCTTGAGTCCAAGTTGGTGGAGTTCGGACTTGTCGGGCCATCTCGACGTGGGCTTACCAGTAGGTCCACTGTCGGTGTGCATCAATATTGGTGATAGTCATTATGATGAGATACAAATCCAGATTGATAACGGCAGATCCCGGGTCTGCCGGCAAATGAAACAGTTGTGACTGAGTCCCCTTGTTGCATCTGTTGGTGGCAGATGAACGGCGATTATCTTGTCTGGCGCATATGACCATTAAAATGTCGGTTACATTTGTTCGTTGCTTATTGCAAAAGATTCTCAATTGGGCAAGAATTGATGTTCATTGAAGCGCCTGCAGGACAGGGAGTCTTGTTGGAGCTTGGTTTTCAAGGGGTGCAAGGTGTTTAGTATAGATCTAAGAAGTGACACTCTGACGCGTCCATCGCCAGGGATGCTTAAGGCAATGGCAACTGCTGAGGTTGGAGACGATGCATATGGTGAAGATCGTTATGTCATAGAATTGCAGGAGTTCTGTGCTGATTATTTTGGCAAGGCCGCCGCACTTTTTATGCCCTCTGGGACAATGGCAAATCAGGTGGCTCTGCGCTCATTGACTCAGCCCGGTGACGAAGTTATTTGTGATGCGAGTTATCACATCAATTTTTTTGAATCGGCACAATCTGCAGATCTTGGACGAGTTACGCTAAATCCGATTTACACTGCAGACGGTATCCTCACACTGGATAATCTTGCGAATGCCGTCCATTCTAAGGCACGATGGAATGACACTTATGCTTCCCCCACTCTCGTATGGGTGGAAAACACAGTAAGTACGCATGCAGGTAAGATCTTTCCTCTGGTAACGCTTGAAGCGTTGTCGGACTGGTGTCAAGAAGCTGCTATGTCGCTCTTTATTGACGGTGCACGCATCTTGAATGCATGTGTCGGTGCAAATATTCAGCCAGCCAAATATGCCTCTGCCGCCGATGCTTTGACAATGTGCTTTTCGAAGGGACTGGGAGCACCTTTTGGCTCAATACTGATGGGTGGTAAAGACTTCATTGCACGAGCGCGCCGCTATAGGAAATGGTTTGGCGGTGGACTCCATCAAAGCGGCTTTATGGCAGCTGCAGCTCTCTACGCTATCAAGAATAATGTTGAACAGCTCATGGAGGATCATAAGAATGCTGCCTTACTGGCCGGCATTCTTCGGCAAGAGCCACGTTTCTCCGTTAAGGAAGGAGAAACGAATATGATCGTGTTTGATGTCGGAGCACTTAATATGACTGCCAGTGAGTTTGTTCAGCAGGCTGCAGCTGAGAACGTCCTGCTCATGGAGTGGCGCGCAAACGAAGTGCGTGCTGTAACTTCAAGTAATGTGAACAGAGAACTGATTGTTCAAGCTGGGCACAGACTTGTTAATTTGGCGAAGCGGCTTGCTGTTGGCAGCACGCGCATGTTAGAGAATCAGACCAAGGTGGCACTACTTACACAAGCTGGTGAGCTCAATGAATTACGAACTGGTTGAAAGCTGTCCTGCAGTTGACGAGTACGTCTATCTACGTGCGAGTACGGGGCTTAGCCCGCGGAGTATTGAAGCGGCTAAGCGGGGCTTGCCCAATACTTGGTTTGGAGTTTCCATCAGGCAAAATGGAAAATGCATAGCAATGGGACGCATAGTCGGCGACGACGGGACTGTGTTTCACATGTGTGATTTGTGTGTCTTGCCGGCTTATCAACGGCAAGGGCTGGCTTCTCTTTTAATGCAAGCAATGGTGGATAAGCTGCGTAAAGATGCTCCCGCCGGCTCAATAGTGACAATGCTGGCCGATGGCGAGACATACAGGTTATATGAGAAATACGGCTTTCAACTTAGCGCTCCGGGTTCGTTGGGCATGCTCTTGCGCCTCTGAACATGATTTGACCATGAGCGCTCGGCAGGCGTTCCGGGCTCTTGTGGGTTCTGTAAGGTCGGTTCTCAGGTGCAGGATTTGTGAGTCATGGAGTTAAGTCTGCAGGCTGTTGACATAGTGGTTTTCTGCTTGAAATGTTCTTCAAACACATCTTTCACGTACAATTGTCTTGCGCAAGCTGACCGGACAAATCATTCGCTAGTTACGGACTGCTCGCTCAGTAATTATATCTGTGATGTTTGAACCGTAGTGGGCTGGTAATGCCGTGGCAATTGATCACAGATAGATTAATCAGTGACTTTGGTAGTTGAGGAAACGTTGTGAGACCAGAGCAGTTGTGCACACATAGATCAGTCACAGAATTAGGCAGCACTGGCAAGCTTGTGAGACCAGAGCAGCTGTTCACCTCCAGATAGGTTAGAGACTTTGGCAGTAGAGGCAAGTTTGTGAGCCCAGGGCAGTTGTCCACCGCCAGATAGGTCAGAGAGCTGGGGAGTGGAGGAAGGCTTGTTAGTCCAGAACAGAGTACAACCTTCAGATCAACCAGCGAATTTGTTAACTGTGGTATGTCTTTGACTACAGAGCAATTGGTGATCTCCAGATCGTACAGAGAGCTTGGCAGCTGCGGCAACGCCGCAAGAGACTGGCAGTTGTATACTTGCAGATAGTTCAGAGAGCGTGGCAGTTCCGGGAGGTCTCTGAGACCAGAGCAATTGTCGACCTTAAGCCTGGTCAAAGAGGTCGGTAACTTCGGTAAGCCTGTTAGAGCAGGACAGTTGGTTACCTTGAGCTGAGTCAGCTTTGGATTTGCTAAGCAGTAGGCTGCCAGGTCTTCTTTCGACTCGAAGTACTGTCTTTCGCTTGCAGCAGTAAGAGCACCCATAGGTACTAAGAACACCATAACAAGAGCAAGGGCATACTTGAAAATCAAGGCAGTCGGCGAGACTCTTGTGGAAATCTTGCTCGGGCTCTTCCACAGAGCGAGGAATTGAGGCGGTTGATAATGCTTATTAGGCTGCCGGTAGTTTGCCAGTACGTACTGTGACCAATAGGTCGCTAATTTACTCTTCATATCCATTAAAATGAACTCCTAGTAGAAGGAAACAATTGATTTCCAAAGGTATGTATTTGCAACAGACCAGGACAGAAAGCGCTGATTCATAAAGACTCCGCCCTGTGCGCATTCACTAATTCTGATTCCGGGATTTGGCTCTGTTGGGGACTATTTGATTTGCTGGACCTTATAGACCGTTGCTATAACAGACAACTTGAGATATGCAAGATATCTGCCTGTCATAGGCAGCCGAGCCGAACCGGGACAGCAACCAGCAATTAGAGCCGCTAGCCAAGCAATGGCTAAATCACCAATAAGTCTAATTACACACGAACGGAGAGCAGAAAGTCCTGTTGCTCTCAATGCACCGACATATCCAACCAGTGTTCAAAGCAAAAGGGTTCGATATAGGAGCCAAAACCGCGTTGCTGGCTGGCATCGTAACTCCATCCAAAGCATGCAATTGGACGAGGTTGATAGTGCAGTTGGACCATGATGAGCAGAAGCACCCAATGACTTGGCAGCTCCATCGTTAACTTTCAGGTCTTCAGGTGCCTTACCTGCAGCACTAGTGCAGGGATTTTGAGGCGCTGCTGTCAGAACAGTTTGGTCGGCCTTACTTACCTCGGTCCTGTTTAAAGAATGAAATGGTGCAGTAAATGATACCCGCGAGAAAATTAGCTGGCACAACACCGTCAGCACAATGCACGCAGACCAATGATATTTGTTAACGGCTGAGAATATGTGCGGATATATGGCTGTAATTTAGTGGATGGGATCTTCTCTTTGAGCTTGTGCTTGCCAATACTCTTCAGTGCAGTGTGGGCATAGGTGTGATTCAAAGGAGTTCAGGATGAGCCAGCCA
>CAILLX010000065.1 GCA_903835185.1 uncultured bacterium
CTGACACACGACAAAAGGACTTGATGCTGCTCAGACGATGTCATGGTAAGAAATTACGTGAGGCAACAAGGTGAAATCACCGGGTTGGCAAGAACTAATTTTAACTGTCGCTGGTTCCAAAAGTACTTGACGCCAAACAGCCCCACTGATATAAGTATCGTCGATTAATAAAACTAGTGGAGTGCGCGTAGTTAGTGGAGTTAGACGCAGGTGGTGCGAGCCACCTCCTGCACTGGTTTAGGGTTGGGGATGTGTGGCTTTATTTGGAGGTTGTAAAACTGAGTGACTGGTGAAAAATGGGGAAGATGCAGTGACGGCTAAGAGTGCATGGCAGAAAGGAGTGACTTGACTCGTTCGACGTCTATTGGGTTTTCGAGGATGCCTTCGCGCTTTAAGGAGCTGGCTACTATTGCACCGTCGGCTATTGATAGCATCGAGGCGATATTGGTGCGATTGATGCCGCTGCCTATGAAAAGAGGAGTGTCAGGAACAGCTTCGCGAACAGCTTGTACCTGGGCGAGATCTGGGCTGGAGCCAGTAGCCGTGCCGCTTACTATGATACCGTCGGCAAGCCCACGGTAGACAGTATCTTTGGCCATCTGGCGAATGTCGCTGGTGGCACTCAGAGGATCTGCATGCTTGACCATTACGTCTGCCAATATCTTGATGCTGCTTGCAGCTAACAGTTCGCGGCGGTAACGCAGCAGATCGTGAGCCTGACCCTCTATTATGCCCTGGTCGGTAAGCATCGCTCCGGTGTACACATTGACGCGAATAAAACTGGCGCCGGTTGTGGCTGCAACAGCAATCGCTGTCAGAGCGTCGTTGCGCAGTACGTTAATTCCGACAGGCAAATTGCAGATTGACATTACATACCTGACAATCAGAGTCAATGTACATGCTGTGGCCGTGTCAACGCGTGCTTTGGTGAATGGTGCGTCAAAAAAGTTCTCCAGAATGATGCCGTTAACCCCGCCGGTGGTGAGTGCTGCGGCTTCTTGCTCTGCTCTGGCAATTACTGGCTCTAATTGTCCATCCCAGCGCGACGACCCTGGCAAAGGGAGCAGATGTATCACTCCAATTACCGGTTTTTTCGTTCCAAACAGCTCTTCAAACATGGTTGTCACAAACAGATGAGCAGCACTAAATCTTGATGAAAGGGAGATGATATACGAACAGAACGTCGGGTGGGTGAACTCCGCTATATGTCTTTAGGTTCATGACAATAGACTCTTTCTATACAGAAAGCTATATCAAATACACTTTTTAAACTGTAAAATACCCCGAAATTAGTGTAGTAATTAGCCTGTAAAAGCAGTATTGGTTATACAACAGTGTGCTACTGCTTGTGCTTAAGATGAACTCCTGACATGTTGTCTTTTAAAAGGCTAAACCCAGGACAGCTTAGAGGATTCTTGCTTTCAAAGTAGCTGAACAGATCGTTATTCTCGGAGCATCTACTAGTTACAACTACTCATTAGTCATTTTACCCCCATAGCTTTAATCCCGTAATTGCCCATCTAGCCGCATAACCATTACACATCTGCGTGAAGTTGGCAGAAGGTGAGATGACGTCGGCTAAAGCAACGAAAGGAGTGATGTTCTCTTGCGCTGTGTTTCAGTGCGCAGAGGCAGCGCATGAACGCTACTGGCGTAATAAAGAAAAAGTTCAGCACTGCCGCTGGTACCGACTGGTTCAGGCAGGAACTACGTGCAGCGCAAAGCTGCTGGAAGGATGATTGTTATGAGCAGTCTGGTGCAAAAGAACGCAAAACTGACAGGCTTTGCTATTGTTGCTTTGCGGGCAACTATCAAGGCGCTGGAGCTAAACGTTGGGCAGACTAAGAGCAAAGGAGAGTACCGGTACGAGATCATCAGATCTGACAGTACCGGCGAGCTTGCTAGCGCTTGTATCTACAGGGTGGAGGACGCTCAGGAGGTCGAAGGTTGCAACAGGTCGCTGTCCGACTGGGCAAGAGCAGGCAAGGAAGTTCGTCTGGCTTTGATTGGGCTCAAAGCAGAAAAGTTTAAGCTTGAATCTGGCGACGGTGCTCCCTGGAATGTTTTCTACAAGCTCAACGTAATTTCGGGAGAGGCTCGTCTCACATGTGGCGGTGTTGCTGTGAACGGCATGCCATCTGACATTGCTGGCTGGGCAGCAATTGGGCTGGCTGTCGAGAAGCCTCTTTTTGAGAGTCTGAAAGCCGCACAGGAGTGCAGTTCGGCTCAGGGCGTTCAAGAAGTTCGCCAGAAGATGATCAAGCTGGGCATCATCAGGGAGTCGCAGCGAACAGCAGCGGGGAACAGTCAACCAGTTTAAGCGCAGTAGCGCCAGGTCCTCTCCAGTCGCAGGCTGTCTGTGGCAGCTCGGGCTGGAGGTCTGTGTGAGTCAACGGTCTGGGCGCTCTTTTCTCTTGGCAGGCGCACCGGGTGCACTGTCACACATTTCAGTCCGGGTCGTTCAACCTGGCTTGCAAACGGGAGGAAAATATGTGGAAGCAGGGGATCTTCCGTAACCTGGCTATTGCTTTCTGCGTGTTCATGCTCATCAACGTGCTGTTCCCTCCCAGCGGGGAAGAGAAAGGGCAGGAGAAAGACAAGCTGACTTTCTCCGGTCTGACCAAAATGGTTTCCAACGATCCAGAACAGATCAAAAACTTGACCTTTCTCAATGGTAAGAGTCAGGTCGTAGTCGAGTTTAGCGGCAAGAACAAAAAGCCAACCGCCGTTGAGATACCTGATGATGGTGGCAAGCAATTCTTGATCAAGATTGCCTCAGAGCAGCATGTTGTAATCGATGCAAAGGAGGTCAAGAAAGAAGGTCCGAGCGGGCTTGACTACTTCCTGGGACTGCTGTTCCAGCTGCTTCCAATTGTGCTTCTGGTTGGAGCAATGATCTATTTGAGCCGTAACGCTCAGATGGGCATGAATAAACAGCTGGGACAGTCCAAGGCAAAGCTGGTCGAGGCGACCTCTACCAAGAAGACATTTGCCGATGTTGCCGGCTGCGTCGAAGCTAAGCAAGAGTTGATGGAGGTAGTGGAGTACCTGCGCAACCCTGGGCTGCTGGCTCATCTGGGTGGTCGTGCTCCTCGCGGTGTGCTACTCATCGGTCCTCCAGGCAATGGTAAGACGTTGCTGGCAAAGGCTACTGCTGGCGAGGCGGGAGCTACCTTCTTTGCCATCTCAGCGTCACAGTTTGTTGAGATGTTTGTTGGTGTCGGTGCTGCCCGTGTGCGCGATCTCTTCGAGCAAGCCCGTTCACACAAACCGTCCATTGTTTTTATCGACGAAATTGATGCGGTGGGACGTCAGCGTGGTGCCGGCATCGGTGGCGGTCACGACGAACGCGAACAGACGCTCAACCAGCTGCTGGTGGAGATGGACGGTTTTGAAGATGGCAACGGGCTCATTTTAATGGCTGCCACCAACAGACCTGACATTCTGGATCCAGCTTTAATCCGCCCCGGTCGTTTTGACAGGCAGGTGCTTGTTGACCACGCCGACGTCAATGGTCGTGAAGCTATCTTCCGCATTCACATGCGCAACAAAAAGACAGCTGTTGATGTTGACACCAGTGAGCTGGCACGCCTGACTCCGGGCTTGTCCGGAGCCGAAATTGAAGGTGTTTGCAACGAGGCTGCCACAGTTGCTGCCAGACGTATCAAAGAGAGCGTTTCTTCTCGGCTTGCAGCAACCGGCAAGTTCAGCGAACTGGCGCTGCGCACTATCACTGATGTACTGCTTATCCGAGCCGTCAATCCGACTGTTGGTGGCGGCGAGGAGTGTCTGGAAGCCTCGCAAAGTGACAAACTTCCAGCCAATCCTCACAGTTCAGGCACTGAAACTGGAGGATCTAGCGGACCTAGGCTTACGCAGGGAGCCGAAGAAGCCAAGCCGACTGATGGCAGTGCCGATCTCAGACAGAACACTGTGCCGGACCTCAGTGTAGCCGGGCTGATCAGGACTCAACTACGCAGACGTGCTACTTTCAGCGAGCAGGAGATTGCTGCAATCGTCTGCGAACAGAACGAGAGCAGTCAGGTAGTTGAGGAGGCAGAAAGTGCCATCGGCACAATTGAGCTCAATCGTGCTGACTTTGTCGAAGGTATCGATCGTATTCAAATGGGCGTGGCGCGAACCTCTCGTGCCAAGAGCATGTCTCGCGAAGACATGGAGAACACCTCCATTCACGAGCTTGGTCATGCGCTCATAATGACTTTGCTTGCTGGAGGCGATCCTGTGACCAAGATTACTATCATGCCACGAGGTGGTGCGCTTGGTGTCACACAGTCGTTGCCAGCCAGCGATCGCTACGGTTACACCCGACGGCAGCTGCTTGTCCGCATTCTAATGGCTATGGGTGGACGTGCTGCGCAGGAAGAGATACTGGATACAGTCGATACTGGTGCTCAAAACGACTTCAAGCAGGCCTGGTCGATAGCTCACCGTATGGTGAGCGAGTTTGGCATGTCCAGGCTCGGACCAATTTTTGCTTCTGACGACAGCAGCAGCCCTTTCCTTGGGCGGTCGATGGCTACCCCTGGTAGTCTCGGTTCTGATCTGTCAAACGATATCGATAGTGAAGTGCGCTGCCTGACAAATAGCTGCCTTGACAAGGCGAGAGAACTGATTCGGCAGAATCGCGATTTCATGGAGGCTGCCAACCAGGTCTTGCTCGCTAAGGAAACTCTGCTTGCCGACGAGTGGGCAGCTCTGCTTGCCCAGCACGGCATCGCGCCCAATCAGCTCAAAGTTGACATCAACTTAAAAGCTGTCGGCGCTACTGCTCTGCTCCTTTGCCAGACTGATAGCGACAACAAGCCACAAGGCTGACTTCGAACTTGAGATACCCGTATGGCGACTCGGGAGCCGTCATACGGGTGTTTTCGACACGCCGCTTCATCTTACGCGCCCTGGAAACGGTGATGGTTGGTCTTATCACTGTGATCAGGACGGCAAAAAAGTTTCGTTGGGGACGGTAGTAAGCCGGCTCCACCGGAGGTATTTATGAAGCCACTACGATTCATCCAGGTTTGCTCGTTCGGTTACAAGTACGGACCTCCACCTTTGGCTAACATGCTCTATGACATGCGGTTCGTGAAGAACCCGTACTATGTCGAGGAGCTGCGCCCGATGACCGGAGCCGATCAACCGGTGGCTGATTTCATCCTTGAGCAGGATGTTTCAAAGCGGTTTCTTGCACGATTGTCCGACCAGCTCACAGATATGGTGTCCGGCTGGCTGGATCACGGTCATGACCACGAAACAGTCACGATCGCCTTTGGCTGCACCGGTGGCAAGCACCGCTCTGTGTGCTTTGCAGTGGTTTGTCTGGCGATCTTGCACGATGTCGTGGCAAAGCTCTCGCCGCAGACAAGTGTTGAACTGATTCACCGCGACCTGGGTCGCGAATAACAGGTGCTCTGCCTCTAACTGCCAGGCGCGTGCTGTAACAGGCACGCGCTCCTTTTTCCAGGACTGCCGGGCTGTGCTTGGCTGGATAGAAGGGAGTTAAGTCATGGGAATTCTCGCTGCTATTGCAGGGCTTGTCATGCTCATTCTTGTGCATGAGTTCGGTCATTGGGCTGTTGCTCAGTGGCGAGGTATGCGGTGCCCTGTCTTTTCGATCGGCTTCGGTAAGCCATATATGGTGCTCGGGTACTGGCGTGGTACCGAGTTTCGCCTGACGCCATGGTTGCTGGGCGGCTACGTTTCCCTGCCTGACATGCATGACGAGACAACCGTTGAAGATAAAACAGCTGATGACAGCATGGCTGAAGGAGCCACTAGTGACGGCGAGGCCCCGGCCGATGTCGCAACGACTGATGATAGCTTTCCCCAAGCACAGCCAGTCAAGGAGTTTAAGATCTTTGAGCGCGCTGCTGTGGCTGCTGCCGGCGTGACGATGAACTTCATCGTGGCACTTGTGCTGACCTTCCTTCTCTTTGCAGCAATTGGACTGCGTGAATACCAGCCGCGTGACGTCTTTGTGGCAGAGCTGTCTATCAGCAACACGATTGCTCGCGACGCTGGGATTCGCCCTGGCGACATAGTCGTAAGTGTTGACGGTAAACCTGTCAACACACTGGATGACTTTACTCAGCAGCTTTCCTGCCATAAGGGCACTGCAGCTATCCTTGTTGTGAAGCGGGGCGACCAGCTTTGCAAAATTGAGGTTACGCCCAATCAGGGAGCAAAGATTGGTATCGTAATCGCTGCGCACGTCAAGTGCCTGTACAAGAAAGTGAACATCTGGCAGGCAACTGTCGCGACGTTCAAGTTCAACGTTGAGATGGGCTGGCAGATGGTCAGAGGATTGGGAATGATGTTGCACATTGTTCCTGTTCCAAAGAACGTTCCTGCCGGTGCCACTGATGTGCACGGCATCGTTGCTATCGTACAGTTCTGCAACATGGCCTATCAAGACAGCTGGTACAGCTTCGTCATGATGGTGATCATGATCTCAATGAACCTGGCTTTCTGCAATCTGCTGCCCATCCCGGTCCTTGATGGCGGTTATCTGCTGTTCTACGCGATTGAGGCTGTGAGGGGAAAGCCGATTGAAGACAGGTTGCAGCAGAAGATCTTGATTGTTTTCTTCATCATGCTCATCTACCTCATGATCCTCGGTCTGTTCAACGACATCTTCAGACCGATCAACTTTGGCAAGTGAGCAGATGTTGCCACAACTCAATCTCAGAGGATTTCGCGGTGGGGGCTGATGCAGCGAGCTTGTCCCGTTCATAGTTGAAAATTTAGTTGATCCCCTCCAGGACTAGCCTGGTAAGGTTTTGGTTACAACAACAAAGCCACTTTTAAAGAGGATCAACTATGAAAAAATCATCCAACATTAGAGCCCTTCGCGTCA
>CAILLX010000066.1 GCA_903835185.1 uncultured bacterium
AGGCTGGCTATATCTGGCAACTTTCATAGACCTGTATTCCAGAAAGGTTCTGGGCTGGTCGATGTCATCAAGAATCAATGCCGACCTCGTCCTTAATGCCTTTCGTATGGCACTTAGCAAGCGTGGAACCAAGGTGACACCCTTGGTTCATTCCGACCGTGGTAGCCAGTATGCAAGTGATGAGTTCAGAGCCGAACTGGAATTCCGAGGCTGCCAGCAAAGCATGAGCCGTAAAGCGGATTGTTGGGATAATAGCGTAGCTGAGAGCTTCTTCGGGTCTCTCAAAGTCGAGATGGTGCATCATGAGAAATTTAGAACTAGACAGGAAGCGCAACACAGAGTCTTCGATTATATCGAGGTGTTCTACAATAGACAGCGACTTCATTCCACGCTGAACTACATGAGCCCAGAGGAATTCGAAACAAAAATGCAACAACAGCAAGCAGCTTGAGCAACTTTCCTCTGATCACTGTCCACAAAAAAGGGTAAAGTTCAAGTTTGCACCCTTGGAACAGGCGCCGCACAAATATTTCTCCAATGCCTACTTAGACATCTCAGCACAGGATACGACGAGTCCGTATTCTTCGTCTAGACTAAGATACGCGATACGCATCCGTGAAGCACAGGAACAATAGTCGCAGTGCTTCGAGATTTCCGATAGTAGTGCCTGCAAAGGTTCCGGAAGAAACTCACGGTAGCAAGATGCACCAAGACACATCGTATTTTGCGCAATGCAATTATTAACAAACAGTTGCCTATCATCGGAGTTTCAGATATCATGCAAAAGTATCCTGCTGGTTCAAAGTCATGATTACAATGCATCTCACAGCCAAACGATTTAGCAACCCCGGTCTATTGCCGTCTGGGGTGCCCGTTATGTCGTGACGCAATAAGTTTGCTTTTCACTGTCAATGCATGCCCCAGGTGATAGCACCGGGGTTTTTTGTTTGCAGTTAAGACACACCTGGAGCAAATTATGACAAACACGCCTATTGCCGCAGGCGCGCTCGAACGCGCCCTCCATTTGCGCGATCTTTCCGATCCTATACAAGGCCCACATGCAATGCAACTCATCATCGATGTTATTCACAAGTCCCTTGCCGGGTTATGGGGTAGCCAAAGACTTTTGTATCGTGGAAGCCCACTGGTGGCAGTTGAAGACAACTATGATCGGCTCGGCTATCCTCCAGAAGGAATAGTCAGAGACGAACGATACACTCGCTATGTGACACCACGAATGATGCTGAGAGCGCATACAAGCGCTATGATACCAGGGCTATTGCGCAGCCTGGTTGCCGATCCCCCGCAAGACATTCTCCTGGTTTGTCCGGGACTGGTGTACCGGCGTGATACTATCGATAAGCTGCATACAGGGGAGCCCCACCAGCTTGATCTCTGGAGAATCACCAGAAGCACAGTTGCCAGAGAAGATCTCAACGAAATGATTCTCACTGTTGTTAACGCAGCTCTCCCTGGCTGCCAATACAGAACAGTTCCGTCACTTCACCCATATACAACCGACGGTTTACAGATAGATGTAGCTGTAGACAATCAGTGGGTTGAGATTGGCGAGTGCGGTCTAGCATCGCTTGATGTCATTCAGGGCGCCGGTCTGGAAGCGACCGGACTGGCGATGGGATTGGGACTCGATCGCATTCTTATGATTGCAAAGTCAATAGATGATATACGACTGCTGCGATCGCAAGATCCCCGCGTGCAGAAGCAGATGCTCAATCTCGAGCGCTATATCCCTGTTTCCAATCAGCCGGCAATTTGTCGCGATCTCTCTATCGCCGTTGCCGAAGATCTGACTCCTGAAGAGCTTGGGGATAGAATTCGCCAAGCTTCACCAGAGCAAGCCTCGAGACTCGAGAGCATAGAGATCGTCTCTGAGACGCCTTATGCTGAATTACCTCCTGAAGCACATGCTCGCATGGGAATGCGGAAACAGCAAAAAAATCTTCTCCTGCGCCTGACTATTCGCGATCCGGTTGTCACTCTCACTAAAGGCGAGGCCAATGAGATCCGCAATATGGTTTACACCTCATTGCATGAAGGAGAGCACATAGAACTGGCAAATTCTTGACTATACCGCGAGCTGACATAGAAAGGGTATTTGGTGCAGCGGCTTGGCCTCCTGCGGCTTATCGCCTGAGAGTGTGGAAAGCGGAGCAGTCTTGGGCTCGATCCCGGGAGCGCCGGCATCTTGCCGGCTCCGATGGCGCTGATCGATTCGAAGAAGCCCCTCTGGAAGCCGGCGCTCTCCCGGGTTTGCAATCCAGGACTTCGCTGCAATCTCAACTGAAAACCTTCTGCTTGTGTCGCCCAGTTACCAGCTCGTTATGTTCGTCACTTGTCTGGTAGTCGGGTTCCAAACGGCATCATCAATGTTTAGCCCTACAAACCAGCGAAACAGCAGATTGTAATCCAGTTGCTCCATTAATTGCCGCTCGCTGCGAATTGTATACAAGCATTCCGCAGCAATAAATCAGCAGGCAAACATCCCACCACCCGGAGACAGTGAACCGAAAGATTATTCGAGCCTGTCAATGCCGCATTACAGTTATCTGATGCGCCAGCGGGAAGGTGCAGCCATTCCCCGGCAGATCCTGATGCTCACTGGTATTACCGAAGCGGAGATGAAGTTTGCATTTTGACCCTCCGTCCGAGCTCGCCTCAGCAAGGTCATTTACCGCCGAGCCGCTTTCATCATACATAGCAAGAAGCCGCTCCAGCACGTTTGCCTGGAGAACGCTTGAGCTGGACATCTTTGATCAGTTGCGTGTGCTTGATACCGAGTTGCAGCGACTCTCCGCCTCTGGGCAACCTGTCACTGTTACCAGACATTTAAAATTGTGATAGGATAGGAAGTCAACAAGACAATTCTATGGAAATTCTGGTGGCTTGATGACGCAGCTCTTATCTGTCCTTTACTGCTTCTACTTCTTCTTTACAGCGGCGCTATTGTTTTTTTTCCTGGTGCTCATCGGCCCGTTAGTAAGCTTGTTCGATTCACGAAAGTCCTTAGTGCACTATCTGACAAGCCTCTGGGGGTACCATTTCGTACTCCTCAATCCATTCTGGAAGTGCCGCATTGAAGGCGCCGATAATCTTCGTCGCGGGCAAAACTATGTACTTGTGGCAAATCATCAATCACTAGCCGACGTATTCGTTCTTGCAGGACTCCGGCATCACTACAAATGGGTATCAAAGGAGTCGCTTCTGCGGATTCCATTTTTTGGCTGGAACATGGGACTCAGTGGATACGTAGCCATCAAACGTGGTGACATCAGAAGCATCAAGGAGATGATGTCGACATGCAAACAGTGGCTGGCGCGGGGGGTGTCCATTATGATGTTCCCCGAGGGCACTCGTTCAGAAACCGGACAGATTGGCCATTTTCGTGATGGCTCATTCCGGCTGTCCATTGATTGCAACGTGCCGTTGATTCCTATCGTTATCACAGGAACCAGGGACGTCATTGCCAAACATTCTCGGAGCTTCAAGTTTGGAGCCAATATGAGGATCAAAGTTTTGCCGCCTGTCTTTCCAGAAGCATTCATGGGCAGCTCAGGGAAGATGCGAGACCACGTCAGGCAACTCATGGAAAGCACCTTGCTTTGCATGCGCCAGGAGGAGCTCTTGCCGGCACCGATTGCATACGTGGAGACGCAAAAAACAGTCACTCGGTGAAGATTCGCTGCCACGGCTTACAGATTGCCACCACATACGGTGACGGCTACATTGCTCGCATCGCCACAGTATATCCTGTCCAATCATTAACCTGCACCCTAATTATGGACCTGGCAAGGCGGGTCGTAAATCAGTTGCCTCGTCACCGGCACCTGTATCCAATGGCACAGGCGTTATCTCTCTAGCTGGCTCTTCTCCGGTTGGGTTGGGTTTTTTGTTGTCGTTGCCTGCTTCAGCTGGGGTCCCGAGCGAGGCAGCCTCAGCTGATTCAACATTGTCGATCTGCTGTCCATAGCCTGCTGAAGTGCCAGAACCATCCTGCTCAACAGGGTCCAAAGACCTGTTGAGCAGTTTATTGTCAATTTTTGACACCAGAGCTTGCGCTGCAACTGGTGCTACGTAAGGAGCATCAACGCTAGACATAGTGATCTTGTCTAATGCGATATCGTTGCGGACGATGAGAGTAATCGAACTCATCAGCACCCCAGTCGAGGCGCTCGTGACCTCTCCCACATTGCCGAGGTCCTGCTGAATCATCTTGGCGTTAGCAAAATTACCATCCTGGGCAATAATCTTTGTTTGTGTTGAGTTTATGCCTTGAGAATCCCTTGCGACAAAGGTCATATACCCCAACTTATGCAAGGACATTGCAAGCTTACTACCCAAGGTGCGATCCGAACTTGCATTCACGATGCAGACTGAAATATTTCTCCTGCTTTGAGCAACATCCTCTTCAGAGCTAGACAGCCTGGCAGCCAAAGCCCTTGCCTCAGTGTGAGCAATCCAATCTCCGTTAGCAGCAAACTCGCCTGGCAACATCAGAAATCTGACATTGCCTTTTGGGACTGAATGAAAACAGTTCAAAATCTGAAAAATGTCTGCCTGCGACAGATCAGTTCGCAGGTTCTGCTGAGCAATGCCAACCAGCGCAGGCACATGCAACCAGGAATCAGGACTCATCATCCTGCGCCAGACAGCTTGCAGAAAGATTTGCTGCCGTTGAATGCGCCCAATATCTCCCAAAGCATCATGCCGAAAGCGCACAAAACCCATCGATTGATTGCCAGTCAACGTATGAAAACCAGGCTCGAGGTCAATCTTTAGCTTTGCCGTCCAGTCCATATAGTTCATCTTTTTTGGTATCTCAACTGTGACACCGCCAAGTTCGTTGACCATCTCAACAAGCGCTTGTATGTTCATAACCACATAGTGGTCAACTGAGACACCCAGCAAACCTGCCACTGTTGCCTTAGCAAGCTCAGGACCGCCAAATGGATTGGCCGAATTTATCTTTTGTATCCCCCACTTGCCGACAAAAGCTTCAGTGTCACGTGGTATATGCAATATCGAAACTTGATTGCGAACCGGATTGACAAATACCAACAGCATCGTATCTGAGTTTCCGGTACAAGCACCGCGGTCTGCAGCGCAATGGTGCTGATTGCCGCTATAGACCACATCCGTTCCCATAAACAGAATAGTCGTTGGCCGCCCGAGACTTCCGAAGGGAGCAAGTGAATCCTGCGGATGCTTCAAAATGTTCTCGACAAACTGTGCAGACCTGCCTAGTGAAAATATGTCAGAAGGCTTGCAACACACCCAGACCGTGATTGCGACCAGCCCGAGCACGGCAATGCCCAGATACCATCGCCGATAAAATAATTCAATGCAACTGTTTAATAATCTTGCCGGCATAAGCCTACTCCAACAGCTAGGGTCACCGTGGTATCACCAATAAAAAATGCCGCGGCTGCGTGCAGCGGCATTTTAAGAAAATCGTGCAATTTCGGCTTCATAGGCTGCATCAGCGCTGAAGCATCCTCTGCTGCATAAAGTTGATACTGTCCTCCTCTGGTGCGCAGAAGCACAGGCTGTCCATGACTTCCTGCAGGCAGCACCTGTGGATCCACGAACATGTGAACCCATTGCATGCAACGATCGGGGAGGTAGTTGTTTTCACAACAACTATGCAGGTTAAACTGCCACCGTGAATGCGAGCAAGAAGACGTCCCCTTTTCTACCGACCGTTCCTGCCGCTGCGGCGACATGGAGCACGAAGCTCCTTGCCGTGCGATACAGGAAGTAGATGTATTAAGAGTTCCATGAGTGTGAGCCATGCATGGGCTACTGGCACAAACAGTGAAATACAACATTCCCAGAGCAGCGCTCTTGCGTGAATCTCGGAAAACAGCCTTGGGAATAAGGAGAAATGCCAGAATACCCAGCAAACAAAGAACAACCATGTCATCGTAATAGCCGCCCGGTTGCCAGTCCGGCACTAGATCAAACGGACTTATCCAATACAATGGAGCCAGGACAATGAAAATCCTTGCCAGTAGAGGCACACGCGAGTCTCGCCATATGAAGCGCAACATGTCTGGCAGCTGAGTCAGCTGTGCTGGTAGAGTAAGAGTGCCTTTAAATAGCATCGATATCCGTCAATTTAAGAGCTTTTAATATTAACACAGCCGTTGACAACCGGCATAAAACTAATGCCCCCATTCAATGCAATGACATTGACTTGTGTCACAAGCCTCACCGACACTCACAAAGCCGTCCAAGTCATCCCAAAAACGTTTGAGCTGGACAAGCCTTGAACTCTTACCAACTTTCCGAGCTTTAGCACTGATAAAAATCCAGCTCATAGTGCGGCGATAGAAAAGATGAAGGCTATTGTGAACCGTTGCGTCACCTAAGAATCTTGCCTTCAACCGACAGGAGGGGGGTAGTTCGAGATGAACAGTTCTGCCCCTACCTTGCTCAAGTTGGCAGCATTACAGTTGTTCATACCGTACTGGAGCTGCCACTCTCTTACCTGTGCCCACTTGTACAGGGCACGCACTTCAGCACAGTCGTCATACGTGATCAAAAACCTGTGCGGGGTCGACTGAAGCATTGCAGCGAGGCGCTCGTGATCGAACTCATGGAGGCTCCCATTGCGCCCATACAGTCGGGTTGCTGTGTAGTATGGCGGGTCGAGAAAAATGAATACATCATGCCCCGGAGCACTAATAACCTCACCGAAGTCAGCCTCAGTGATCTGTGTACCTTGCAGCGCCTCAGGCAGAGTGGTGAGCCGTTGAATAGATGATGCTGTGAACCTGGTGAGACTGGCTGCCGAGGAGAAGCCTCCGGCTCTAGTGGTGCCGGAGAAAGTGACGCGGTTGAAGAAGAAGAACAACAACCCGATCCGGTACGGATCTGTCGGGTCCTCCTTTCGTGCCTGGTGGAAGTACTCCTTGATCTCTTCAGGTGACTTAAATCCGGAGCGCAACTCCTCAAGGTCCTTCTGCAGGCGCGCACATGTCTGAGGATTCTGCACAGCCCGCCAGAACCAGATCAACTCGGTAAACTTATCGTTCAGCCAATACCGACTAGCCAACTGTATGCTGCGTGAATGGAAATACACGCTACCACCACCAACCATAGGTTCCCTGTACTCACACACTTTGCCTGGCAGCATCTTGGCAATCTGCGCAATTGCCCTCTGCTTACCACCCGGATAGCGCAGAGGTGAACGGTACAGTTTTGTGTTGCAAGCCGATGGGACTGCGGTGGTTCCTAGTGTGATCATTAAGGTCGCCTGCTTAGTTAGGATCTGCGGGTCAGCACCTCCCAATTGTAAGTAATTAGTGTGAGTAATGCCTGTGGTCTTAATTAAGGAACGATTGCATACCGAGTATACATAAGCCTGAAATACCTCAGCACAAGCTGCAGTCAACTCGAACATCCATTGCCAGTTGTTGTGAACAACTGCTCAAAGAGTGTCCAAAAATCCTTCGTCTGTTTAGGAAAGCCCTGTCAGGCGCCCAGAATAAAGATTTCGCTATGGCTAATACGCACTTAATGACCAGGCTCAGTTCATGTTGCTAAACTCTTTGCTACCCTCTGAGCAGAATTCGGTGCATGACCAAACACCTCAATGATCTTGAGAATCAAAGCGTTTACATTATCCGGGAGGCGTATAGCGCAACTCGGAGCATGGCTGTTCTCTGGTCCATGGGCAAAGATTCAACAGTCTTGATGCATCTGGTTCGAAAAGCATTTATGGGGCATTTCCCTATCCCGCTACTCCACATTGACACCAGTTACAAGATTCCGGAAATGATTGCGTGGCGCGACGCATTGGTCCGCAAGAACAACTTACGCCTTATTGTCGGACAGAACCATCAGTCTTTAGCTGACGGAATGGGACCTGAAAAAGGGCGGCTTATATGCTGTAGCGCCCTAAAAACACAGGCGTTGATAGATATTGTTAAACAGCACGGACTACAAGCGCTACTTCTTGGTATTCGCAAAGATGAAGAAGGCTCCCGCGGCAAGGAGCGCGTGGTATCACCACGGAGCACTGATGAGGGTTGGCAATACAAGAACCAGCCGGCTGAAATGTGGGGCTACTATAATTTGCACGTGCCAAGCGATGTACATTTGAGAATCCATCCAATCCTTCACTGGACAGAGTTGGACGTCTGGGAATACATTGCCAGAGAGAATCTTGAAGTCATGCCGCTTTATTTTGCCAATAATGGCAAAAGATACCGAAGCCTGGGCTGTGCCACCTGCACTAATACCATCAGATCACGCGCGCACACAGTCAACGAAATCATCGACGAGTTAAAGGTAATTCCGACTAGCGAGCGGGCCGGCCGCGCACAGGATCTTGAGCATGCTTATGCTATGCAACACCTGCGCACAACCGGATACATGTAAGTCACGGGAAAAGAGTATGCCTGTTGTTGTTGTTGTTGGACACGTAGATCACGGCAAATCCACCTTGCTGGGGCGTTTGCTTGCTGACACAGGACATCTCAGGCAGGACAAAATTGATCACATTCAAAAGGTGTGTGACTCAAAGGGACTCGGACTTGAACCAGCCTTTTTTCTTGACGCTCTTGAAGAGGAGCAGGCACAGGGCATCAGCATCGATACCACCTCTGTCAACGTCGACTTCCACGGTCACCGTATGTCGCTTATTGATGCGCCAGGACACATTGATTTTTTGAAAAACATGGCATCTGGCGCTTCCAATGCAGAGTACGGGCTCCTGGTCATTGATATACAGGAAGGTATTCGAGCGCAAACACGACGTCACCTCCAGGTTCTTTCAATTCTCGGCATCAACGATGTCGTAGTCGTAGTCAACAAGATGGATTTGGTCAAATACGATCAGGAAGCTTTTGACTCCCTCGCCAGCCAAGCCAGGGAACTTATCGTTAACGAGAACGTGAATTGTGTTGCTGTCGTACCAATCTGCGCTTTCAGTGGAGAGAATCTTGTTGAGCGCAGCACCAACATGTCCTGGTACACTGGACAACCGCTTCTGAATCTACTTGGAGATCTCTGCTCCCGCACCAGCGCTATTGATGAACAAAACGCAGCTCCAGTGCGTATGGTGCTTCAAGATGTGTACAAGTTCGATGAGCACCGCTATCTGGCCGTTAGAGTTGTCTCTGGCAAGATTGAGCCTGGCACAGAAGTGTTTTTCTCTCCATCCGGAAAGATGTCTACAGTTGCATCAGTTAAGTCGTTTCCCACTGGTGCTCTTTTGGAAGCTTCTCGGGGAGCATCAGTGGGGCTGGAGCTGTCAGAGCAGTTATTCGTAGAACGTGGTGAAGTAATATCACTTCCTGATCAGCTTCCTGAAGTGGACACACGACTTTCAGCCCGTATTGTCTGGCTTTATGATGCACCATTTGATCCAAATTCGACTTACCTGGTCAAGCTAGGCAGCAAACAGACAAACTGTCGCCTCGAGCTAAGCCAACCATCTGCCGGCGATCAAGGCGCCGTGTCTTCCGCTTTGATTAAAGGCGACTTTGCCGATGTGATAATCCGGTGTGCAGCTCCTATCGCTTTTGATAAGACTTTACGGAAGTCCGCCTTAAATCAACTGGTAATATGCTCCCAGTATGAGACAGTTGCAGCAGGAGTGATCGATAATCGCAGACGGCAGTCAGCAAAATGTATAACTATAGACAAGAATATACATGCTGAAACAGGATATGTTGAACGGACACAGAAAGAAGCCCGGCAAGAGCACCGGGCCGCAGTAATCTGGCTAACCGGGCTATCTGGTTCTGGGAAAAGCTGTCTGGCAAGAGCTCTAGAACACCGTCTGTATAGAGACGGATGCAACGTGGCTGTGCTTGATGCGGACAACATGCGCCTCGGCTTGTGCGCTGATCTCGGTTTCACGCCAGAGCAAAGAGCAGAGAATGTGCGTAGATTGGCTTGTGTTGCAAAGCTCATGCTTGATAACGGCTTTATCTGCATTGTGGCTGCTATTTCGCCCTACGAGCGTGATCGAGAGCTTGCAAACGCTATTGTTGGTAGCGACGATTTTTCAGAAGTCTTCGTCTTCTGTCCCTTAGAACTCTGTCAGCAACGCGATCCCAAGGGGCTATATAAACGCGTCGCGCTTGGGCAAATAGAAATGTTCACAGGATTCGACCTGCCTTATCAGCCTCCGCAAAAGCCCGCCTTGCGTGTCGACAGCAGCCTCCTTACTGTTGACCAAGAGGTAGACCAGATAATCGACATCCTTCTGGGCAAGGGGGTTATCCCCAGCAACCAGACAACCTGACACAACCAGGGATCTATTTAACAGATAACTGTTATGAAATCCCCCGCAGTAAGCTCGCCAGCATGGCACAACATGCTCATCAGCAAAAGACGCACGCGGCGGCTGCAATGGGATGACTCACTACATCTAGCACTCACACTCTATAGCCAAGACGTTCGAGAAGCGGACCTAATGCAAAATTGATCTCCCTAATTTCCTCTGCATCTAAGTTTTCCTTCCAGCGACCAATCCTATGAGTGTGATCATTGCGATACCAAAATACTTGATTGGCAGCATGATAGGAATTGGCAGTGTCATTTTGTATGCGATCGCAGAATTGGCTAACATCCTCGTGCGGCGGCAGTGCAAGGAAATTCAATACCTTGGAGACCGTTGCTTGTGGTTCGGTCACGAGATCTTCATAGCGAACCTGCAAATGTGTCATTCCGGAAAGATCTGCAAGAGCAATCTCAAGGACGGATCTCCAGCACAGAGCACAACGGATTGCACCGTGAGATGACATCATCAATTGCTGCCAGTCAGGCGGCTTTAAATGAAGCCAGGAGTCGCCACCACAACCAGCCCTGAGAGAACAAGCCACATCACGTCCATCGCGAACGATATGAATTATCTTTGCTTCAGGAAAAATAGATTGTATGTAAGGTAAACGCAACGAATTCCTGGGATTCGAGCTTGTCCCGTTCATAGTTGAAAATTTAGTTGATCCCCTCCAGGACTAGCCTGGTAAGGTTTTGGTTACAACAACAAAGCCACTTTTAAAGAGGATCAACTATGAAAAAATCATCCAACATTAGAGCCCTTCGCG
>CAILLX010000067.1 GCA_903835185.1 uncultured bacterium
GCCGATTATTATTACAATCGCCAGGTGAAGCAAGTACTGAAAGGAGATCTGTGGGCCATGCCAGCTTGGCTTGGGCGCTTCCTGGTACCGAGCCGTGGGAACAAACCCCTAAAAACGATGCACCCGGTGCTGCCGCAGCCATTCATTAACGTTGATTATTGGGCACCCAGATGATTAAAAGATACGCACCCAGCTCATAGATATACAGCAAGTTGAGCTGTCAGCCACCTTGAGGTGGGCAATGACAAAGCGCTTAAGTAGTCGTTCGCCCAGCATAATGTAGTGCTGCCCCAGAGTATTGATTGGGAAGCCATGGAGGGCAAGCTGCGCGGCATCTTAAAGAGCGACTGCAGCCCAGGCTCAGTTGCGAGGTTCAACAGGCGAACCTTATTGCTGCTGTTAGTGAAGCAGAAAACTCGCAATTTGACTTAACGTTCTCCGATTGGGACGAATAGTACTCTATTTAGCGGCTTATGTTTGATCTGCCTCTGGAATAAACGGATGTGTTTCCAGGAATCGGCTCAGCGCGTTGCTGACCCGCAGACCATCAAGCAGCGGGCCGTCCATGCGCACTTCACGCGTTAGCAAAGCTTTGGCAAGCGAGAGTTTGTTGGCTACGAGTTTTGCCAGAGTGCCGCCAGAAAAACGGAAGCACACGCTCGGCCGATCTATCGATGGATCAAAAGGTTGTACTAGGACCTGCCCTGATTGCGCTTTTAGGACAAATGATATCTGCTCATCTCCACCAATCACGAATCCGACTGTAGTACCACCCCTGGTGACTTCTTTGATAATGTCGGCAGAAAGCTCTCTGGGTAAAAACTGTTGGAAATAGTTGCGTGCCCATTGGACAGAGAAACAGATTTCATGTTGGTCCGGTACCAGCAGGCGCCCCCAGTTCTCCGATCTGCCAAAAGAGATTAGCTGTTCGAAATAAGCTGTGTCGAGAAGAGTTGGCGCATATTGATAGCGCCCGGCTACCTCAAAGAGATTTCTTGTCTTGACGTTGATAACGTCTCTTAGCATCTTGCGCAAAATACTCGGCAGATTCCAGGTGTCGCGATCTGTTACTTCGAGCGTTTCATAGCCAAGTGCTCGAGCTAAATACTCTCCCCATTCTCTGTTAAGCATGCTTTGGGTTGAGACCAGGTTGCAAATTCTTGGTCTGGAATCGTCTTCCAGCAGTCGCCAGAAGAAGGTGGTCATTGTGTTTGCAGCTGAAAACCACAAAGTGGCATCCGGGTTAAAGTTGAGCTTGAAGCTGTTGCCTGGCATGACAGCAGGATTGCTTGGGCTTGAACTTTCGCGCAGAAGGGTGGATAAACCTGAGAAATTAAGGGCGCTGCCGTCAACAGTAGAGCCAGAGATAAGAGGCAGCCTGATTAAGTGCCAGCAGGCGTCGAGCTTGGAAGTGTTCTCGAGCAAACGCAACTCATACTGCTGACAGACGCCTTCCCAGTGACTCAAAGGTTTGCGCCGCTCAAATTCAAACTCTTCCGGGACGACACCATCAGGTTGAATCCCGCCCCACAAAGAGGATACGATAAAGATTGGTGTGCCCTTAAGCATCCTTGCTATGCGAGGCAGTTCACTGGCTGACCAGGGAGCGCGTGGCGCTCTTGGTTCATCAAAGTTGGGTGGCAGTCCGCAAAAGATTATTGCATCGTATGTGGTGCCTTTGATAGACTCGCCATAGTCGAGAATGCGCAGACGTTCCTGGAAGACTTGGAGCTGTTCGCGTCCGCCCAGTGCCCGTTCTAGCCAGGAATAAGCTGCCGACTGCAGATCAAGCGGAGTGAGAGTGAAGAGGTTGAGTGCCGACTTTGCAGGTATATGGACATGCCAGCCTTTGTGCAAGAGCAAGGCAACCAGTGGACCAGAGAAGCTAGAAATTGGGCCCCAGAGGTAAGCTGTCTTGTGCGTCATGTCCACTTCCTATTGGGGGTACCCTGCAGACTATTCAATCTGTGCTCCCGCTGTCGTGCAAAGGGAAAAGATAACACAAAGCAGAGGGCGGAGTTTAGCTAAGAGCCATTGTAAAGTACTTTGCTCTCTGGGTAAAATTTCTTTGAAAGTAGCTCAGTTGCCCGGACGCGAACAGTTTTGCTTGTCGCCATATGTTAACGTTGTCGTCGACCGTAGCTTATGCATCTAAGGGTGCCTGGTAGTAGAGACTCTTGTGAGGTCGGGCATGGTTGTTGCCAGCGCTTATACCGATACTGAGATGATGGTAGTGGAGGCAGCACGTTGCCTTTGCGATGGCGAAAGGGTCCTGGTGGGAGTCGGCATGCCCAACCTGGCGGCTTGTTTGGCTTTGCGCTTGCATGCTCCAGGGTTGGTGCTCATATTTGAGTCAGGCGTTGTAGGCGCTCGCCCAGAGCGCTTACCGCTATCGATTGGTGATTCGGTTCTCTCTGAAAATGCTCAGGTAGTCTGCTCGATGTTCGAACTGTTCAACTTTTATCTACAAGGTGGTCTGGTAGATGTCGGTTTTTTGGGCGGGGCGCAGATTGATCAGTTTGGCAACATAAATTCAACAGTGGTGGGACACTACGACAACTGCAAAGTGAGGTTGCCAGGAAGTGGTGGGGCTTGTGAAATAGCGATACATGCAAAGAGAACTATCATTATGACCAAGCAGGATGCCAGGAGATTCCCTGCTCGGGTCGACTTTATAACCAGCCCCGGCTATCTTGACAGCCGTGAAAAAAGAAACAGTCTTGGTATGCCGGGTGCAGGTCCCCACACTGTCATAACAGATCTTGGAGTCTACCAGTTTGACTCTCAGGGGAAGATGTATCTGGTGCGCCTCCATCCAGGTGTGACACTGGATAAGGTTCGCTCTGCTGTTGGCTGGAATATTGAAGTTGTATCGACACCTGAGCTGACAGCCTGCCCATCAGATCATGAGCTCAAAGTATTAAGAGAGCTTGATTCTCGAGGCGTGTATTTAAAAAGCAGTCAATAAAAAATTGCTGTGATGAAGTGATGAGACCGGGCTAAGTTTGCGTAGTCAAGCTGGCTGGAATGTCAGAATTCATTGCCTGGGAACAATCTTGCTGAAATCCATGTGCGATTCAACAAATCCGGTGCTGGCTATATCGTCACCTATGCGCAGTCCGTCTTCTCTGCTGTAAACGCGAAATCCTTCAAGCGGGATGACAACAGCGCAATAAATCATGCCGACAAATTGAATTAAATTACGGACAGACTCATTGATCCAGGGGATAGGAACAAGGTGTTCGGCAGAGTCAAACACTGTCAAAACTACGTAAGGAGCTACTATCACTATGTTGCGCTCGACAGATTGCAGGAGGGAACAGGGTTGTCCTGTGTTGAGATCTACTACCTGAAATCCCATCAAATTCTTACCAATACCACGTCCTTCGAAAAGATAGTCACGACACACGAATGTGATAATCATGACCGCTTGTAGTTGCAAAAAGTCTCTGATAAAAGGGATAAGTGAGACGGCTGCTGCCACCATGTAGCAGACGAAGATATCGATTACAATGGCAACCATACGTTTACCGAGCTCGATTCTAGCTGGTTGTACTGCCGGCTGGTCCGGGTCAGAAGGTTGTTGCTGTTGATCTGAATCTCGTGCACTTCCTTCTGGTTGGCTGCCGGGACCGCCGTACGATCTTGTCATGAGTTAGCCCTTTCACTATGCCTTCGCTTATCATAAAGCACGCAGTGAGTTCGCGTAAGGTTTGTTTTGAGGTTGAGTGAGAGATGAACCAGACAGTAATTGTTGACGGATTGCGCACTGCGTTTGGCAAGCTTGGCGGCGTAATAAGTGGACTTTCGGCTGTTGAGCTTGCCGCTCCGCTCATCAAAGAGCTGGTTGAACGGAACCAGCTGACCGGCTCAGAAGTTGATGAAGTCATTATTGGGCAGGCTATTGGCGCTGGTTGTGGACAAATTCCCTCCAGGCAGGCTGCAATCAGGGCTGGATTACCTGTTACTTGCGAGTCAACAACTATCAATAAAGTCTGTGCCTCAGGTATGAGAGCTGTCACTATTGGTGATCTGCGCATTGCCTGTGGCGGAGCAGATATTATCCTTGCTGGTGGTATGGAGTCTATGAGTCAGGCGCCATTTCTGCTTGAGGCTGCCTCAGCCAGGTTCGGCAAGCGGATGGGGCATGCCAGGCTTGTGGATGCCATGCTGTCAGATGGGCTGGAATGTCCGCTGACGTCAGTTCACATGGGTGTGTATGGCTCGCGGATGGCTGAGGAGTTTAATATCTCACGTCAATCCCAGGATGAATGGGCTTTTTGCAGCCATCAACTGGCTTGCCGGGCACAGAGAGAAGGGCGCCTGGCAGAAGAGATCCTTCCTCTTAATGTTCTGCAAAGAAGAGGGCAGGTGAAGACTATAGACACTGATGAGGCGGTCAGAGCAGGAATAACCATTGAAGCATTGGCAGCTCTAAAACCGGTGTTTGATCAAAAAGGCACTATTACTGCCGGCAACGCTCCTGGTGTCAATGACGGTGCTGCCATGTTGCTTATTATGAGCGAGAAAAAGGCATCTGACCTCGGGTTGAAACCGCTGGCTCGCATAGTCACTCATGCCGCTGTCGGGCAAGATGCTCCTTATCTCGCTACTGTGCCGGCTCTGGCCTGTAGAAAGGCTCTTGCCCAGGCTGGCCTTTCTGTGAGTGATCTTGGTGTAATTGAGATTAATGAAGCATTTGCTGCAGTAACTCTCACATCCATGCAGATGCTTGCAGTAAGCTCAGAGCTTGTCAATGTAAATGGCGGCGCCATTGCCATTGGCCATCCGATTGGAGCTAGTGGTGCTCGCATCTTACTTGCTCTGTCCAGGGAGATGAAGCGTCGTTCTTGCCGTTTTGGTGCAGCTGCAATCTGTTCCGGTACTGCGCAAGGAGACTGTGTGATTCTCTCGCGTGAAGGGCTCGAGTAAGTAGTTGTGAAGGCTCAATGCATGTTGCTGAAAGCAGGGAATAGTGATGATTAGTACTGAACGGGAACAAGCTTTAGAGACAATTGAATCGCTCAGACGAGATCTCGAGCATCACAATTTTTGTTATTACGTGCTTGATCAACCGGAGGTCAGCGATGCCGAGTTTGACAAACTTTATCGCCAGCTCAAAGAGCTTGAAGAGAAGTATCCTGAGTTTGTCACAACAGACAGTCCGACTCAAAAAGTAGGAGGAGCGCCAAGCACAGAGTTTGGTTCTGTGCGCCATCGCGTTCCATTGATGAGCCTATCTAATGCAATGTCGTCCCAAGAACTGGATTGCTGGGAAGAGCGGATAGTGCGTGTTCTGGGTCTCGAGAACAGCAGGCAAGGAGAACTTGCTTATGTCTGCGAGTTAAAAATTGACGGATTGTCTGTTGCTCTTACATATAAGAACGGCAAACTTGTAGAAGGCGCCACCAGGGGCAATGGCGAGGTTGGTGAAGATGTCACTAACAATTTGAAGACGATTGCAGATATACCTAGAGAGCTTAAACGATCCGACCAACTGAGCGTTCCTGCCCTGCTTGAGGTGCGTGGTGAAGTTTATATGCCGGTATCCAGTTTTCAGCGTCTTAATGCTGAACTGAGCGAATCCGGGCAAGTTGCCTTTGCTAATCCACGTAATGCAGCAGCTGGATCTCTGCGTCAGAAAGATCCTCGTGTTACTGCCAGGCGCAAGCTTGGTTATTGGGCTTATTTTGCTTATATAACTGACGACCAGATTAAGGAGCCTGGCAGCCAGGAGCAGTCGTTGCAGCTTCTCAGTAAATGGGGTTTTCCGGTCAATTCTGAGCGCCAGGTAGTTGACTCTCTTGGAGCGGTCAAAGAGTTTTGCCAGCACTGGGCTCAGAGGCGTCACCAGCTCGACTACCAGACAGATGGTGTGGTGATTAAGCTGGATTCCCGCCGGTTATGGAGCGAACTTGGTGCTACTGCGCACAGCCCACGCTGGGCGATTGCTTTCAAATATCCGCCTGAAGAGGCGGAGACTACAGTTGAGTCCATTGTGCTTGATGTCGGGCGTACCGGTGCTGTGACACCTGTGGCGCAGCTGGCGCCAGTGAAGCTGGCCGGCTCCACAGTCAAGCGAGCCACTCTCCATAATGCTGATCAGATAAAGAGACTTGATGTCCGTGTGGCGGATACAGTAGTTATCCGTAAGGCAGGCGAGGTCATACCTGAAGTTCTGTGTGTTAAGTTGGAGAAGCGTCCTTATGATTCGGCAGCTTTTTGTTTTCCTGAGCTTTGCCCTGCTTGTGGATCGCCTCTTATACGCTCTGCGGCTGAGGTTGCTTACCGTTGTCTTAATATTGCTTGTCAGGCCCAAAGGCAGCGGCGTTTAGAGCACTGGGTAAGCCGTGAGGCGATGGATATAGATGGTTTAGGTGAATCGTTAATTGCTCAGCTTATTGCTGCCGGACTGTTACAAAATTCAGCAGATCTTTACTCCTTAAATGAAAATGAATTGGCGTCGCTTGAGCGCATGGGCAAGAGATCTGCCTCCAATATAATTACTGCTATCCAGGCGTCCAAGAGCCGACCGCTGGCAAATCTAATCTTTGCTCTAGGCATTCGCCATGTTGGGCAGTCGGCTGCTGGTCTTCTTGCTGAAAAGTTTGGCTCTGTTGAAGCTCTTATAGCTTCTGGTGTGGAGCAGATTGAGGAGGCAGAAGGGATAGGACCAGCAATTGCCGGCAGCGTGCGCGAGTTTTTTGATCGTGAGGACAATTTAAGACTAATTGAACGTTTGAACAAGTCAGGCGTCTGCCTGGAGGCGCCTGCTCAGCCGGGCAGCCTTTTAGCGAAAACGTTTGCCGGCGTCACTTGTGTGTTTACAGGTGAGCTTATGACAATGGACCGGTCTGATGCTGAAAAGGCAGTCAAAGAGCGCGGCGGCAAGGCTACCTCCTCTGTCTCCAAAAAGACTGCTTTTGTTGTAGCTGGGACAAATCCTGGCTCAAAACTGACCAAAGCGCAGGAATTGGGTATTAAGATATTGGATGAAGCTGAATTCAAGGAAATGTTGGAGACCAGCTAGATGAAGATCTACCATGTGAATACTTTGGGCGCCGCGATAATCCTTTCACTTCTCCTCATGGGCGGGTTGGGACTGTTTGTCCTTGTTCCGATCGTATTTATTCAGTGGCTCTGGAACGTTACGATAGCTAACCTCACTTTATTGCCTCAGATTAACTTGTGGCAGTCGTCCTTGCTTTATCTGTCGGGTGCCACAATTATTTATCTTTCCGGATTGGTTCGTATCGACTTTGAAACTGTTTCATGACGCAGTCTCGATCTTGACCTGGCTTAAGCACGCTGCTGTTTGCGTTTAGATCCATTAAAATGATTGTGAGCGGAGAAACGGGTTGGGTGAAACATGCGGCTCACATATGGTGCAACAGATAGGATGCCAGGCAGGAGCTGTCTGGCAGTCAGCACAGTGGTTGCTTTGTTGGCTTGCCCTTTGTTTCTTAGCCTAACTAGCCAGCCGGCCTGGTCCAGTGGGCGAGAGAAAAATACTGCCGGAGCTGCTGATGAAAATTTCAAAACAGGAATGAAGCGCTATAAGAGTTGTGACTTCGATGGTGCTATCGACTCTTTCCTCCAGTCAATCTATTTTTCCCGCAACAACTATAATCCGCAGGCCAACTTCTGGCTGGGCAAAGCTTATAAGGAGAAAAAAGAGTATTTTAAAGGTATTGATGCTTTCAAAAAGCATATCGAGCAAGTCGTGGGACCGTCGCCTGATTCTCACCTGGAGCTTGGTTATCTATATATGGAAACAGGACACTACGATGAGGCTACGATTGAGTTTTATAATGCTATGGCGCAGACATTTTCTAATAATCCTAAAGCACATAATGCACTGGGGCTGCTGTGTGAGAGGCAGGGGCGGTGGGGGGAGGCTCTCGATCAGTTCAGAGAAGCGCTGGGCGATCAACCCTGGACCTATCTTGAAGCTTGGTTGAACATGTGTGAGTGCTATATGAGAGAACAAGACTTTGGCAGCGCCTATGAGCAATATCAGATGTTGTTGAAAAGCACTGTGAAATACAGCAAAGAAGATCAGCAAGATATACTCAACCACATGGGTGTTTGTCTTTTGACAAAAGGCGATCATGAGGGTGCTATGAGAAAATGGAGAGAATGTCTCTCTCTTAACCCATCTAACGCTCCTGCACACCTTAACCTGGGCTTGATGTTTGATTCGGAAAATCACATAACTTCGGCAATAGGCGAGTACAAGCAGTATGTGCGACTGGCACCAAAAGAAGCTAATATAACCCAAATTAAGGGTCGCCTGACGCTACTTGAACAGAAGATAGCACCACCTGAGCCGCTGTCGTCCGCCAAACCTACTCCTTATATGCGCCAACAGGCTCAGGATTTGGAAGAGACTAAACGTAAAGCTTTTGAAGAGTTAAATACGCCTGCACCAGCTGTGGAGAATCCATTTTAGCAGCTTGGATATAGCTTTGATATCGCTCACAGGCTTTCTTGGTTGAGCTGTTTAATTGCTGGACTCAAGATAGTAAATCCTTGCCGGCAGTCTGCTATTGATTGTATGATCACATTTATGCCTGTCGCAATTGCCTGCCAAAACCTGTCCAAGTCATACAGCTCACGAGCTCTGTTTAGAGGCATCTCTTTTGCATTGGATGACAGAGAGCGACTGGGACTAATCGGACCGAACGGTTCGGGCAAATCTACTCTACTCAAGATTTTGTCCGGGATGGTTGATCCTGACGAAGGCACAGTGACTCCGAAAAAGTATCTTAACATCGCTTATCTAGCGCAGGAAAACATCTATGCTCCTGGTTTGACCGCCGCAGAAGTGGTGGCGCAGTCGTTGCAAGGTTTGCCGTTGGACGAAGCGCAACGCGCAACAAAGGTAGAGGTGGCGCTCAGCAGAGTCGGATTTGATACTGGGCAGATTGATGTTGCACAGCTGTCCGGTGGCTGGCGAAAAAGATTGGCGTTGGCAGCCGAACTGGTTCGCGAGCCAGACTTTCTCTTGCTGGACGAGCCTACTAATCACCTGGATCTCTCAGGTGTGTTGTGGCTTGAAAACTTGTTGAAGTCAGCCTCCTTTGGTTATGTTGTAGTTACTCACGATCGCAACTTTTTGGAAAATATAACCGATCGCATGATGGAACTTAATCCAATGTATCGTGACGGGTTGCTGAGCGTCAAAGGGAAATACAGTGCTTTTTTGACTGCGCGTCAGGAGCTCGTTTTGGCGCAAGGGAATCAGGAGGATGCACTGGCAAGCAAAGTCAGACGTGAGATTGCCTGGCTGAGCCGCGGTGCTCGTGCCAGGCAGACTAAAGCGCAGGGACGCATACGTGCAGCCGCCAAGTTGATGGAAGATTTTGAGGAGGTCAAGTTCCGCAACACGCAAACTGCATCTGTAGATATAGATTTTAACGCCAGTGGTCGTAAGACTAAAGAGTTGCTTGTTTGCAAGGATGTAGAAAAGTCGCTCGGCGGCAAGCTGCTTTTCTCAAATTTGAATTTAACTCTTCACTCAGGCAAGAAATTGGGTTTACTTGGCACCAACGGAAGTGGCAAGACTACGTTGCTGAAAATTCTTGCCGGGCAGATGCAGCCGGATCAAGGAACGATCAAGCGAGCTCATGATCTTAAGGTAGTGTGGTTTGATCAGAATAGAGAGCAGTTGGACAAGGATGTGTCATTGCGCGAAGCTCTTTGTCCAAGCTCTGGTAGCTCGCTAAGCGGCTCTATTAGCGATTCTGTTGTGTATAACGGTCGATCCATACATGTTGCCAGCTGGTCTCGCCGTTTTCTCTTCCGTCCGGACCAACTGAACATGCCTGTGAGCTATCTCTCCGGAGGTGAACAGGCAAGGATTTTAATTGCCCGGCTTATGTTACAGCCTGCTGACATATTGATATTGGATGAACCTACTAATGATCTTGATATCCAGACGCTCGAAGTTCTGGAGGAGAGCCTTAACGAGTTCCCAGGTGCGGTGGTGCTGGTGACGCATGATCGCTTTATGATCGACACTGTTTCTACAGAGATAGTTGCTCTCGATGGTTCAGGCGGTGTTGAGTTCTTCGCTGACTATACGCAATGGGAAGACAATAGGTTGAGGCAATCAGCAAATGTAGCGAAGCGGTCTGTTTCTGAAAAGGTGAGCTTGGCTAGAACAGGACAGGCTAAGACTTGCTCAGCAGTTCGCGATGCTGGGCAAGCAAGAGCAGATGGTTTGCGAGACTGTAGTCCGTTGTCGACTGGAGAGAAGAAACAGTTGGAGACTCTTCCTGAGAAGATAGAGGCTGCCGAGACTTGTGCTGCTGAAATCAGACAACAGATGGAGGATCCCGATGTTGCCTCCGACCACGTCAAGCTACATGAGTATATGAATCGCCTGGCTGAGGCGGAGTCGGCAGTTAGCGAGCTATATTTACGATGGGAAGATCTCGAATCGCGACGGCAATTGACATAGTTGAGAAACATGGACAGTTAGTCGGCAGTATCGGCACCAGGAAACAAAAGCTAGTTATCGGCTCTTTGTTGCCTTGCGCAACCGTTCCTTCTCTTTTTGCCTGGCGCGTTTTGCTGCCAGCTCAGCTTCACGTTGGGCGCTCTGCTCAGCCAGGAGAGCAGCGGCGCGCTCATCCTCAATCTTCTGCAGATAATATTGATAGCCCCCAGGGTAGAGAGTGAGACCAGCATCTTTGATTTCGACTATTTTAGTTGCGACCTGAGATATGAAGTAACGATCGTGCGAGACTATTACTGCGGTGCCCTCAAACTCTTGCAGCGCCTCTTCAAGCATCTCTTTAGCCGGAATATCAAGATGGTTTGTGGGCTCGTCTAGAATGACAAAATTAGCGCCTTGTAACAACATCTTGGCCAGCGCCAACCGTGCTTTCTCGCCGCCGCTAATAAGCCTGACCTGCTTGAACACTGTGTCGCCGCTAAATAGGAAGCGTCCCAATAGGCTGCGTATCTCTGCATCCTTCCAATCTGGTACCAGGTCGGTAATCGTTTGCAGAACAGTTTTGTCCAGATCCAGCGCTTCAGCCTGATTCTGTGCAAAATAAGCAGGAATGATGTTGTGCTTGCCCAGGCTCACTTCTCCTGCCAGTGGCTGCTCGCTGCCTGAGATTAAACGCAATAAAGTGGACTTGCCGCAACCATTTGGACCGAGCAAGGCCACCCTGTCACCACGCTCTATAAGCAGGTTGGCATCCAGATATAGTATGAGATCGTCGTATGCGTGCATGAGATTCTTGATGTGGGCGACATCACGCCCGCTTCGTTTACATGGCGGAAAAGTAAATTTTAGTGTGCGCTGCTCTGCAACCGGTGCCTCGATGATAGCCAGCTTTTCAAGCTGGCGCTCACGGCTCCTGGCCTGACTGGAGCGGTTAGCGCTGGCGCGAAAGCGCTCTACGAACGCCCACTGCTTCTCAAGCTCGCGCTCCTGCCTCTCGTGTGAGGCTAGTTGAGCTTCTCTTGCTAGTTTCTTTGCTTCTATATAAGCAGAATAATTACCATCATATTCGGTGGCAGTGCCAAACTCCAGTTCGACTATCTTATTGCACACTCTGTCTAGAAACATGCGATCGTGAGAGACAATTGCCATCGGGCATGTCAGCTGTTTCAGATAGCCCTCAAGCCATTGAATGGTTTCAAGATCGATATGGTTGGTGGGCTCGTCGAGCAGTATTATGTCCGGTTGTTGCAACATGACCTTACCCAGGGCGATGCGCATCTGCCAACCGCCGCTAAAGGTGCCCACCAGGCTGTCAGCCTCCTCCGGCTTGAACCCAATTGAAGGGAGCAGAATATCGATGCTGCGGTGTATATCGTAACCGCCCAGAGCTTCAAACTTCCGTTGCAATCGGTCAAGTTTTCTCAGGAGATCATTGATTTCAGAAGGTGTTGCTGTCTCCAGCTTGGTCTGTATTTGGTGAAGTTCCTCGTGGGCCTCATTTGCTTCTACAAAGGCTCTCAACAGTTCGTCATGGAGCGTGTTGCTTGGGATGATATCGAATTCTTGCGTCAAATAGGCGATTTTGAGTCCAGGCGTTTGAATTACCTGTCCTGAGGTAGGCTCAATCTGCCGGCTGATTATGCGGAAAAGTGTAGTCTTACCTGTGCCGTTTGACCCGACCAGACCTATCCGGTCACCAGACTTCAATTCCCAGGTGACATCTCTAATAGGCTCGCCATGCGGGAAAACCTTACTGATATTTTGTAACTGAAGCAATGTTCTTGAGCCGAAAACGGTAAATAAGGAATTGTATCGCAACTGTTGTCTAGGATGATTTATCACTCTATAACTTTCATAATGCAGATGAGAGCTGCTGATTGCATAGCAAAACAAGCGCCAATGATATTTGACGCTTGTTTCAATTTGAATAGTCGGCTTGGCTTATTCGAAGTGATAATGCTTGCGAACAGCCTTCTTTACGTGCCAGGTGCAGTGCAGTCCTCTGGGGAAAGTAACCAGGTCGCCTTTTCCGAAAGCGGTCTCGCCTTGATCTGTTGTTACTGTCACATCACCCTCGAGGAAATAGCATATTTCCTGAGAGTCGTAATCCCATTCAAATGTTGATGGTTCTTTGGTCCAGATTGGCCAATTGAGTATATGTCGGCTTGTGAGCATTTCGTTGCTGGGCTGCTCAACTTTGATGCGTGTTTCAAGGCGTGTTGTTACCATAATCGACTCCTGTTTAATCAACCGCCGGATCGGGCCGACAGTCGTATTTCTATCAATGCTGCGATGTATTCAGACAGATTGTCATTTTTTCAATAAACTGCTTTGAATGAGAATGATAACTTGATCGCGTCTTTAAGTGGCGATCCGTTGATGGCTTTGCGAGCCTTTAGTGTGGTTGTTCTGCTGCCTCTTTCGAAAGATGATGCACAAGTGTCAATTCTTTAATCTTGTGATTAAGCCAGGACTTCTCAACTATAGCTTGAACCACGCAGCCGCGGGCAATTTTACCGCGCAGATTGAAAGCTTCAACATCACATGTCACCTTCCTGTCTTTTATATCAGCTATTGTGGCTTTTAGCTTGACTGTCATATGTGGAATGGTTGGCATCAAATGTGAGACTTTTACACGGTAGCCAATCCCTTCCTCGTGCTCTTCTATATATGGCTCAATCATTTTGCGGCAGACCCATTCCATGTGAAGCACCAGAGCTGAGGTGGCATAGAGGTGATGCACATTCTCGCCGCCAAAGTTTGCCAGCATCTCTGTAGTGACAGTCACTTCAAGGGTGGCAGTTTGTCCAATCGTAAGTCCTGGCTTCATTTTACTGTCCTCAAAAAGGCGGGCAGCGAGCCCCGCCGTAGTTGATACTCCTTACTCGACTGTTGCCTGGCTGCTGCTCTTGCGGCGATCTATAACACGAACGGCTTTGCCTTCGCTTCGTGGCAAAGATCTTGGTGGCAGTAGAGTGACCCGCGATGTCAGTCCGAGCATCTCCTTCAATTGAGTAGTAATGCGAACGGCAAGCCGATTCAGTTCAAGACTGCCATCTTCAAACTTGCCCCAGTGCGAGAGTATCTCTTCAGTGACTTCAACTTGAATCTCTAATGAATCAAGTGCTTTGTCTCGATCGATGACTAGCTGGTAGTGTGCTGAAAGCTCGTCGACTTGAAGCAGCTCGCGCTCCACTTCGGATGGATACAGGTTAACTCCACGGATGATCAACATATCATCAAGCCTGGCACGTACCTTTTTCATACGTATCATGGTACGTCCACAGCGGCACGGCTCCGGCATTAAAGTAGAAAGATCGCCGGTGCGATAACGGAGAAGAGGCATCCCTCTCTTGGTCAGGTTGGTGAAGACAAGTTCACCTTCTTGTCCAGCAGGCAATAGCTCGCCGGTGGTCGGGTCGATAACCTCAGGCAGGAAGTGATCTTCCCAGATGTGCAGTCCGTCCTTAGCGTCAGCGCACTCCATCGATACGCCCGGACCGATAATTTCAGAGAGACCGTAAATGTCAAGAGCTGTTATGCCCAGGCGATGCTCAATCTCCTGACGGAGCTCCTCTGTCCATGGTTCGGCACCAAGTATGCCAATTTCAAGTTTTAGTGAGTCGCGACTCACTTTCATCTCGTCGAGAGTGTAAGCAAGATTCAAGGCGTATGAAGGAGTCGAGCAGATGATGCGGGCTCCTAAATCTTGAAGGAGCATAATCTGTTGGTGTGTTTTGCCGCCAGAGGCAGGAACGACAGTTGTGCCCAATAGTTCGGCACCGTAATGCATGCCGAGCCCGCCAGTAAATAAACCATAGCCGTAGCTGTTGTGCAGAATGTCCCCGGCACGTACGCCGGCAGCAGCAAGCGAGCGAGCACATACTTCTGCCCAGGCTTCGAGATCGCCTGCTGTATAGCCAACTAAAGTAGGCTTGCCTCTGGTGCCTGAAGAGGCGTGCAGACGGACTATTTCGCAACCGCTGGTTGCGAAAAGTCCAAACGGATAATGGTCGCGCAGGTCGGCTTTACATGTAAAAGGAAGCTGATTCAAGTCTTCCAGAGTCTTGATTGACAGTGGAGAGATGCCTGCCTGGCTGAGCTTCTCTTTATAAAAAGGCACATGGGTATAAACATGCTCAACTGTCGTTTTGAGACGTTTGAGCTGCAAACCCTTCAGCTCGGAGGCAGGCATGCATTCGAGCTGCTTATTCCACATGCAAACTGACGATTTCACCGGCACGGTAAATAGTGCTCTGAGGATTTGCAAAAATTGTAACTGCTTGACAAGCATGTTGGAGCCAAGAATGATGCGATAGAGCTCTCACCGGGACAAACTTCACAGTTGCTAAACGGTTGCCAAACCTTCCATGTGAGCGTACAGCGGCTGACCAGCAGTTCCCTGACTGTTATAAGCCTGCTGAGGCTGAGCCACGTATTATCTATCTGGCTAGAGAACCCTAACTGATTGAGAGCTGGTCGCCTCTGCCCAGCTCTCAATCAGCGAGATGTAAGCAGACCGTTCGCTGGCAGCTTCTTCAACAGCTGTGACAACAAAGTCGACACGCTTGTCTGGAGGCATTGCCGGGACACGTACAACTTTGACACCGCGACTGGAATAACAGTGTTCGAGAACTTTGCTTATCTGGTGGGTAAACTGGAGATTCTCTCTGCGCACTTCGTTAACTTCAAAGAATGGCAGCTCTTCAATGAGAAGTGCTAGTGAATAGTGAGAGCTGTCAAAGGTTGAAAACGCTTCTGGTATTTCCAGATGGTCGTATATGTAATAAGCTTCACCGTCGAAAAGTCCGCGATCTAAAAAGACCGGACCTGGCAGATTCTTAATGCCAGCTTCTGCTGCCACCTGACGGCGCAACACCTCTGCTTGAAAAGCCACCCTGTCCACCCAGGGGAGAACTTCTCCCTCTTTAATAATCTGGGTTGCTTGCTCATGTACAACCGGATAGCCACGCGACTCAAGCAGAGAGATTATTGTCGTCTTACCGACTGATGGTCCACCTGTGATCACTACACGCATTGATTCCGGCTCTCCAGCGAGGTTGATTATAGGCACTGTAAGTAATTTGTCGTGATCAAGCAAGCTTGTTGGAGGGGATAATTCCCAATTAATCCACAAAAATATTTTTAAGAGAAGCCAATTGTGAATTTGACTTTAAGAAAGTCCCTGATACTGCGCCGACAATCAATTAGTACTCTTGTCTTGCTTGTTTGCTACAGAGCGCAGAGCAGCTGCCTTTTCAACTTCTGTGCGACCTCCTGGAGCGTCTCCATTTCGTCCAAGCATGACACCCAGGCTCTCATGGGCGTCGGCATAGTCAGGAGCATATTCAACTGCCTGCCTGTATTTTTGCTCAGCCCCTTTGATGTTGCCTTGCTTCTCGAGAACCAGCCCTAAGCCGCGCACTGCAGGAGCACTTTTGTTGTCATAAATTTGGGCAAGTTCAAACTCATCTTTGGCCTCGTTCAAGTCGCCTGCCTTAACCAACGCTTCGCCAAGAGCCACATGCGACTGAGGCAGTTTGACGTCTATCTTAGTTGCTTCTTGAAATTCGGAGATTGCTGCTCTGTTTTCGCCAGACCGGAGCAGTGCTTGACCAAGAATAGTATGTGCATGGATGGATTTAGGGGCATCCGTGACCGCCTGCCTGTATTCTTCAATGGCTCCTTTAATATCTCCATCTGTCTCCAGTCGCTTACCCATATCTTCATGCATAGACCGGCTGCAGGAGATAAGGCAAGCAGCAGCTGCTGCAGCTATGACAAATCTTGGCAAACTTTTCATTCTATACAGCTCCACTGCAGACAAACAAGCAGATCGTACCATCCTAAACACGCGACTTCCAAACAGGATCATTGAATGGTGCAGATTCAGCCTTTGCGGCTCCAAACCAGCGGGTCATAGTCATCTTTTGCTGAGTATAAAACAGGATTGCTTCTTTCCCCTGTATATGCAGATCGCCAAAGAATGAGTTATTCCAGCCAGTAAAAGGGAACCAGGCCAGCGGGGCTGGCACGCCTATGTTTATTCCAATCATGCCGGCATTGAAGCTGTGTTTAAACAGTCGCGCTGCTTGTCCGCTTTCAGTAAAGATAGAAGCGCCGTTGCCATACTGTGAGTTAGCTCCCAGTGCAATCGCCTCTTGCAGAGTATTTACTCGTACAACAGTAAGTACCGGACCGAAGATCTCTTCTTCGACAATAGACATACCTGGCTTGGCCTGGTCAAAGATGGTAGGTCCGAGAAAGAAACCGTGCGGAGCCTCCGCTACTCTTTTTTGCCGTCCGTCCAGAGCTAGTTGCGCTCCTTCCTGCTCTCCCTGTCCGATAAGTTTCTTCACTCGCTCCAGGTGTTCGTGGGTAATGAGCGGACCCATATCAGGGCTGCCGTCGATATCAGTGCGACCAACCTTCATGTTACTTGCGCTGTCAATTAGTTTGCTGAGCAGCTGCTCAGCTGCCTGACCTACAGGAACTGCCAGGCTGCCGGCCATGCAGCGTTCGCCAGCGCAGCCAAAAGCTGATGCTTTAAGCGCTTCGACTGTTTGCTCAATATTGGCGTCAGGCATGATTATCAGGTGGTTTTTAGCTCCGCCTGCTGCCTGCACCCGCTTGCCTGCAGCAGCAGCTGTAGTGTAGATGTACCGAGCAACTGTAGTTGAGCCAACAAAAGAAACTGCTTTGACCAGCGGGTGTGTGAGCAGAGCATCTACGCATCCTTTGCTCCCGTGCACAAGGTTGAAAACGCCCGCAGGTAAGCCAGCCTGGATAAGCAGTTCGCATACGAGCAGGCTGCTTAATGGGACGTGCTCAGAAGGTTTGAGGACAAAAGTGTTGCCGCAGGTGATGGCGATAGGATACATCCAGAGCGGCACCATGGCTGGAAAGTTAAACGGTGTAATGCCTGCACAAACGCCGAGCGGATGGCGAACAGTCTCGCAGTCGACAGAGCGGGCCAGATTATCTATTGATTCTCCTGTCATGAGGCTGGGGATGCCGCAAGCAAATTCGACTACTTCTATCCCTCTGTTTACTGACGCTCGTGATTCGGCTAGAGTTTTGCCGTGCTCGCGACTTACTGTTCTTGCCAGCTCCTCGCCATGGCTCTCAAGCAAGCTCTTGAACTTAAACATTACCCGGGCCCTATCTACTACAGGGGTTTGACTCCAGTCAGGAAACGCCTGCTGAGCTGCCTGTACAGCACGATTGACATCGTCTGCCTGGCAATGAGGGACCTTAGCGATAACCTCACCAGTAGAAGGGTTGGTCACATCAGTAAACTGTTGCGCTCTAGCTTCCTGCCATTCGTTGTCTATAAGCAATTTACAGGTGGTCAGCTTGTGACTCAGCTTGCCAGGCATCCTTCATTCCTCCTGCATTACCAAGATCTGTTCTCAAGACTGTTGTAAGGATACTTTCTTGTCCTGCCTTAAACAAGCCGACAGCCTGCTGGTACAAACCAGCTGTAGATTGCCTTGTGTGCGCTTGCTCTGCAACAATTACAAAGAGCTCTCACTGCTGCTGTGCCTACTCAGTGTCAGCTGTGAAAGCCGGTGCAGTTCGTCAGTAGCAGTAAGAGCCACTGTTCTGTGCCCGCTTAAAAGAAGGCTCATCTGGTATGTGCTGTGCTGGAGACGCTCGAGCAACCAGGCATCAAGCCTCCATAGGTCAGCCTTCTGCCTGAGTCTGCGTGTGCCGGCTGTCAGTGTTCCGTCAGCAAAAGATCGCACAGGCTTACACTTGCCCATATTGCTGCGGGCGTGCAGGCAATGAGTGATGGCAACTATTGCTATGGAAGGGATAGGACCAAGTACAGCTATTGATAGCTCTTCTGGACGCCCGCCTGCTGCCGGCCTCTGCCTGGTGACAAAGTCAACTTGAATCCAACTTCGTTCATTGAAGCGAACTTTTAAGACTACTGGCTCACAGATTAACGAATTTGTTGCACCTGTTCTGGCATCTCTGAGACAGGCGTTCTTAGCATAGTCATAAGCTGCTTCTTCATTATTGGAGAAGAAGCTGTAGCCGCTTCGTCCGGGCGACATGTTGCCTGTGCGATTAATCTCCCAGCGGCGGTAACAGTTAGTCCCATGATAAAGATAAACTTCTTGAAGTGTATGCTCAAGAAGGTCTGCGCCGGCGGTTATTTCAGCAAACGGCAGAGGGACACTGTGCTGTGAAAATGTCTCAGTCATCAGATTCTCCGGCAGCCAGCATAGGCAACCCCACCTTGCCAGGTGACTGTGTCTAAGACACTATTCCCTGTTCTTCTTATTCTGAAACTGAGGGATAAGCAGATTAACGTCAGAGGTAGACCGTTGAACAGTTGCAGGCAGAATAGGGTACAGGCTGAAGCTGTAATAGAGCATGTGGCACATGCAGCTGATTTAAATACAAGAATAAGCCGGGGGCGGCATCAGGCGTGCTGCTCATTCTTAATCAGATCCGGAATCGTTGAAGAGGTCGTGTTCGAACACTTTCAAGAAGACCAGGATGAGAATAAATCCGGCAACGACCATCACGCTAATTACAATGATTGAGGGCTGGTGAAAAAAGCCGATAATGTGGCCGGCAACCCAGATAGCGTGCATTAAATGCATAAAGACTCCATTGGACAGTTTAGCTATTCAGTGTATCAATTACTTGACCAAATGCCCAGGATTGACACCTTGTATAGAGAGGCACAGGAGTCTTGTGGGAGGTTGCAAATGTCCTTGTCGGTGAGGCTATTGCATATATTTTTCCTGAGTAGCTGTAATTGAAGCAGAGGCGTCTTGAATAGTGGCACGAATGAGATTGAGTGCCTCATCTGCAGAGTTAGCTACTGATTGCGCCAAGGTGGTGCGGGACTCTTTGAGTGCCGAATGGGCTGCTTGTCTGCCATTGTGAAGTTTACTGCAATATTCATCCACGGTTGTTTCCAGCTCCTGGACAGCTTTCTTTTTGACCTGACGAGCTGTATTGAGCGCATTCTCTTTGCCTTCTAGAATGGAAGGATTGGCCCCGGTTGCTGATGCCTCCACGAGCTCTCTGCTCAGGCGCTCACTTTCTTGGCTCTTAGATTCAGCCTCTTGGAAGAGAGTCTCTGTTTGAGCAATCCTGCCATTTATGGACTCAGCAGTCTCCTGGTAAATATTGGCAAGGTTTTCCTTGTGTTGAGCTGCTAAATTCTCCATTCTGGAGGCAATGTTAGAGAGGGTCTGATGCAACTTTGCTTTCTCACCGGTTGCAGATTGTTCCATGTCAAAGAGATCTTTGGCTACAGTCTCAGTTGCCTCAGTCTCTAATTGGTTTTCCTTTTCAGACTGCTCTTCCCACAAGCTTTCACGATATTCGCGCAACTTGGGAATAAGCGTGTCATTGTTGAGACGAGTAACTGCATCAGACAGTTTATGCTCATACAATCTGACAGCCTGGTCTAGTGCTGACACATGCTCGGATGTGTTTGTTTGCAACTTTTCAAAAGCTCTGTCGTTTAACCATTGCAGATCTGCTGTTAGTGAGTCGACATGCCTCACTAGCGTCTCTTTAGTTCGTTTTCCTTCATGCTCGAGACGTTGTTGGATGACCTCAAATCTCGCCTTGAGTCTGTTGCTAAACTCCTGGTTGGTATAATTCAGTTGCTGGCAGATGGCATCCACGATTGCGCTTAATGAGGAGATTCTGTTGCTTACAACAGAATCGAGCTCTCTTCTGGTGGCTTCAAACAATTGTGCTAAAGAATCTTGAAGGGCAGTCAATCTGGTGTTAAGAGAGCTGACAGATTCTTTGTGCGCTTCATCAAGGAGGCGCTGCCCTCGTTCTTGAATCTGCTTGATTGTGTAACGGTCCGCTGCTGCTGCATCAGAGATGCGCAGCCGTGACTCTTCAGCCAGTTCATCCAGCCTTTTATTTAAATCGTCCAGTACCGATCGCAGTGTCGCTTCGCTGGACTCTTCTTGCTGCAGCGCTCTGTCGCTGAGCTGTTGCAGGTCATTCTCCAGCCCATTGTGGATTTGATCCATCTGAGAAACTAGATTGGACGTTGCTTTGCTGACCTGCTGCTCCAGGCGTGCAACAAGCGATTCCATTACTGTTTCAACACTGCCTGATCCTTTTGTTGCTCTGCTATCAGGAGTTGATCGTGGTTTGGGAAGAGACTTAGGTGACGTTGGCGGTTGTAGCAGAACTTCTTGCTGTGGTGGTGCTACCACGTGCAGTTGATCCAGGCTTTCGGGTAAAACTGCATCCTCTGATTTTATTGGTTGGTCAGTTTCCTGCGGCTGCTCTGCTTGCAGTGGTGCTTCCTGCTGCTTGGCGCTCTTCTCATTCGTAGCTTTTGGGAGCAGCATCTTTTCCCAAGGGTCCAGACCTTCTTCGGCAGTATCTGCTACGGTGGTTCTGGCCGGTCTGTCTAGCGGAGGAGGGGCCTTAATTTCCAGAGTCTTTGGCCGGTGCTGCGGAACGGCAGGTGTAACTGTCTGACTTAGAGTGGCTTGTAGTGCTGCTTCTAACTGGCTCAGCGCTGCTGCCGGCTGGTCTTGCTGAATGGGTTCTGAGAGAGAGCTTCCTAGCGTGGCATGAAGCGCTGTTTCCAGTTGACTTAATGCTGGTTCAATCTGAGATTGTTCGTGAGCTTCTTCAGATAAAAATTGAGCTGGTTGAGGCAGATTTTGAGGCTCTGGTCGTGGTTCTTCAATTGGCTGAGCCTCGATGCTTGAGGAGGTTGTGGTGGCACCGGTAGCCGGAAGCGGATGAAATCTTGCTTTTACATCGGACATGGGTGAACCAGTTGTTGGCTGTTCTTCGAAGAGCTGCTGGCAAAACAGTCCGATGTCGAGCAGCTGTTTGTAAGCAGAGGATTCCAGCTGGAGTCCCAGTGCAGTCAAAAGAGCTATTGATGGATCAATTGGACCTGTCCATTCTTGATTTTTTTCGCGGCGTGAACCGCCCTGGGCAAAGCTGTAAGCGAGCTGCTGAAACTTTTGAATTTGCTCTTCCGGCAGGTGTCCGGCCGGTTCGACAAGTGTGTATGCAAAATCGTGGCCGATAAGCTTGGCGTCCTGCGCGGCACTGAGCATTAGCTTTTCAAGAAAGACCAGCTCATATGTTTCGGCAGTCACTCTCAGCACGATGGGACGTTCGTTGTCGCGTCCTATAACCACGGCAAGTTCGGTGACCTTGAACCCGCTAGGTTGTTGCTGTTGATCTGTAGAAGCTGTTAAAGGAATGATTGGCTCTAGAGAGAAAATGAGGGTTCCGACTTCCAAACCTAAAGTTTCAGCAGCTGCCCACTCATCAGGTGAAACCGGCATTGCGTGTTTGTATCCTCGAAGATAAGGGCGGATAGCCTCAGGTGAGAGTTGATGCTTTGAAAGTGAGGAACTCATCTGTCACCGCCCTTCGTCTCGTTTTTAGTATGATTAGCAGTTTTCCTCCGCCGGGAGCTCTTTTGGGGTGCTTCGTCTGTAGAATGAGTAGCTGTAATGGGCGTTATTCCTGGAACAACTGCTGCAAGCTCCGACAACGCCAGTTCTTGTTGCTCTTTGACTTTGTTTAAGAGTCCTGCCAGTTCAGCTTGAATGAGCTCGTGGGCAGAGCCGGAGAGCGCTTCGCATTGACTGTGGCAGTTGGCTAAAGAGGTGGATATTGACGAATCAGACTCCTGGTAGTCCTTGGCAAGCTGTTCGCAAGAGGCTTTGACGATAAGGTTAAGTCGTTGTTCAAAGTCGGTGTTGAGCTGTTTGAGCTCTTGCCCAATACTGTCGGTAAGTGCGCTTGCACTGGACTCCAATTCTTGTCTGAGACGGGTGTTTGTCTCGTTGCGCTGGCTGCATTCTGCAATAATAGAATCAATTGCCAGTTTTACCTTTGCTTGCAGGTTGTCAGAGATCTCTGTGAGGTGTTGAAGCGAATTCTCGGACTGTGATTGCATGTCGGCAATCAACATATTATCCAGATGAGATAAACTTTCCGATTCTGAGAGATAACGGGAATTGAGCTGTTCCAGACAACTGGCTTTCTGCTTGGACTCATCGTCTATAAAAACTGAGAGATTATCCTCGAAGAACTGGTGTGTCTTCTGCTGGATGGTTTCAGCAAGACTGTTTGCCTCAAGTGATGCTGTCTTGAGTTTTTCTTCCAGGACTGTATTAGCTTCGGCAAATTCGGAGTCTAGTGAGGCTGTATGGGCATCGAAGCGTTGAGATAGCTTTTCGATCCAGGTGGAAGTATGTGTGTCTATTGTGTTGACGCTCTGGAGAAAAGTTTTAGATATTCTGCCTGTAAGCTGCTTCTCTTCTCCGCGTGCTTCAATCAGTGCATGATCTAATTTTTGTTGAAATGTGTTCTCGACGAATGTGTCTTGCACCTTTAACGTTTTGGATGAAGCGGATTCCTGTATGTGTAGTTCAGCTGCGTGGCTGTTAAACTCTTGGGAGCTGGCATGCCTCACCTCTTCGGATACCAGATTGGCTGTCGTAGCCTGAATGTGCTCAAATTCAGTAATTGAATTCGCAAGTCTGGTGCTGAGTTCAGTAAGATTATTTGTGAGGCTGTTCAATCTGCGTTCTGTTTCGCTTTGCTCCAAATTTATTACTTTGCCTATTTCCTTGATAATTCTGGATAGCACCGACTGAATCTCTGATTCATAGAGATGCGAACTTTGATCAAGCTTGTTGCCGGAATCAGACACCAATGTCTCGCCTGACTTCAGACTTTCGCATACAGCTGTTTGCATTAGTGAACGTTGTGACAGACCCACCTCGGCGAGCTTAGCAGCTGCCTCGTCATGGATTTCCTGAAGTTTCTTGCCTGGCATGGTCATTAAAGTCTTATCCCGTATATCGCCATATGTACTGTTATTCACCATTCAAGGAGAGTTGCGAACTGCGGTATGCCATTATGAATACGGCTGCCGCTTTACCTGCCTCTTCAAGCTCATCTGCCTGTGAGGCTAGATCGACTAGTTCTTGCTGAAAACTTCTAGTTATTCTGTCGAGATCAATTTTCATTGAATTAATCTGTTTTTCCAGATTTTCTATAGATGCCAATCTGATTGTGTCTAAACGATCATTGAGAGAACGGCTGCTTCTTGTGTATTCGACTTCCAGCTGCTCGGTCAGTTTACGAACAGCTTTGAGTATTTCTGCTGCTTGTTCTGCCAGGCTAGCTCTGAGTCTTTCCTTAAACTCATCGGCTGTTCTCTGCTGTATTGTTGCAGTGACCCCGGCTTGGCGTGAGATCTCAGAGACGGTGGATTCAAGACCGGAGAAGATATTAGCTAACTTGAAGCAATACTCCTGTTCCAGACGGGCTAAAGAGTTGTTGATTGCTTTGTGGGATGCTTTGAGCTTTTCGTCTGCGTCTTGCACAATCCAGTCGAGTTCTCCGCCCACTTCCACAAGTTTATAGTCTAAGGACGATTTATGAGCTTCTTGCCGGTCGTTCTTGGTGCTTGAAAATGATGATGCAACATGTTCGTGAGTCTCGTTAATCGCTTGCGTCCACTCACCCATCCTGGAGCCGACTGTGTCCTGACTGGAGGAAGCTGCATCTGCAATTGACCTGCTGCTTTCGTTATACTTATTGTCGAGTGAAGTGATGCTTTGTTCGCCCAATTGAGCTAATGCGGCAATTGCAGTTTCGACCTTGTCCTTGAAGTTGCTCTGGTGGTTGTCTACCTCCAGATACAGTCCATCCTTCCACTGCAGGATAAGCTCATGTAGTTGGTCAGTGAACTGCTGCGATTGGGTAGCTAAAGCCTCTTCATTGCTAATCTCACAACTGTCTATCCGCTCCTTGCCAGCTGTTGAAATATCCTGCAGCTGTTTCAATGAGTTTTTTTCTGCTGCTGGAACTGCTTGCAAGCTTGCAGCCGATTTGCTAGATGCCAATTCTTGGGTGACAAGAACGGTTACCTTGTGTGCTAAATCAGCAGTGCTCGTGGCGAGAGCTTGGCGTACTGTGCGCCCAGTTGTAGTTATGGTCTGTATCTGCAGATGCTTAAACTCTTCCAAATCGGCTATAAACTGGTCCTTGCGATCTTTGAGGTCTAAGAGACTTAGTTCGGTTGTGCCCAGATACTGGTCTGTTATCTGCTGCAGGCGGTCACAGAGAGCTTTGTGCAAGCGGCTGCTGTACTGCGCCAGTTGATCTACACATGATTCGGCAGTCCTTGATAATTCAAAATTGGCTTTGTCAAGCGCTTCGATCATACGCTGTCTGGTCGTTTCAAGTTTTTCCGGTTCGGACAAAGTGTTATCAGACATAGAGTTACCCGAGCGATTCTGCCGCTTATCCTTAGAGTTTATGCCACTACTGTTAATTCGTTAAGCAATAGCTGCTGTTTTCGGTATCTTTTTTCTTCAAAACAGTCTTAATCGTTTTGTATCTGAGTCTGAAAACCAGCTTAACGCTTAGCCTGGCAAACTCCAGGCGAAAGAGGCAGCAGCTGTGCCGGATGTCAAGAATCAATCTGGGCAGAGCAAGCTTTTTGTGATTTTCTTTGGCGTTCCAGCCGCCTGAGTGCAGCTGTGGCTGCCTCCATTACTGTTTCGGAGAGTGTCGGGTGTGGGTGGATGGTTACTATCAGATCTTCCAGCGTTGCTCCCATCTCGATGGCAAGCACAGCTTCTGCTATCAGCTCGCCGGCTCGTGGACCTGTGATTCCGACTCCTAAAAGAGCAGTTGTGTCAGGATTAAAGATGACCTTTGTCAGTCCGGACGGTTCTCCTAATGTGAGAGCACGCGGAGAAGCTGACCATGGGAACCTGGCGCTGGCAACAGTTATCTCGGCAGCTTTAGCAACGCCTTCAGTTATTCCACACCAGGCGATCTCCGGCTGTGTAAAGACAACAGCAGGGATGGCACGGTTGTCAAAAGCTGACGGCAGTCCGGCAATCACTTCGGCCGCCACGATACCTTGTCTGGTGGCGCGGTGGGCAAGCATAGGTTGTCCGGAGACATCGCCTATCGCGAAAATATGCCTGTCGGTTGTGCGGCACTGTTGATCAATGGTCACAAATCGTTGCTGATCAACTGCTACTTGAGTATTCTCAAGTCCGATATTGCTGCTGTTGGGGCTTCTGCCGACTGCTATTAAGACTTTGTCGAATAAAGACGTAGTTGTCTCGCCGTTGCATGTAAATGTCACTGCCAGCCCGCTTGCTCTTTCGACAATGGCTGTGACCCTGGTGTTAAGCAGTATCGACTTGAATTTCTGTTGAAGGTGAGTAATGAGCGGGCGTACTAGATCGCGATCTACTCCGGGCAGGAGACCATCTGTCATTTCAACTACAGTTACAGCACTGCCAAGCGAGGAATAGACTGTTCCTAGCTCCAGACCTATATATCCGCCGCCAACGACCAGGAGCTTGCCTGGGACATCTTCAAGTTGCAGTGCACTCGTGGAGTCCAGCAGCAGTGGGCTGGCACAGGCTAAGCCAGGCAACCTGGTTTGGCTGGAGCCGGTTGCCAAAATGGCGTTCTTGAATTTAATCCTGTTTGGCTGTTTATCGCCGCCATATTCTATGCGGAGATTTCTGGAGTCTTCAAAGATTGCTCGACCATGAACGAGCTCCACTCCAGAGCTCTTTAGCATGCCTGTTATACCTTGTGTCAATTTATCAGTGACACTTTGCTTCCAGGAGCGTAGTTTGTTGATATCAATCTCCGGGGCTGCGAACTTGATGCCAAAGTTGGAAGAAGCAGCAGCACTTTCGATAACTTCGCTAGCATGCAAAAGGGCTTTGGAAGGTATGCAACCTACGTGAAGGCAGACGCCGCCAGGAGCAGGTGAAGTGTCAACGAGCACGCATTTGATGCCCAGCTCGGCTGCCCTTAAAGCTGCCGGATAGCCGCCCGGACCGGCTCCTACAATTACAAGATCCACCTCTTGAGTCATTTCACCTATGACCATGACTTATACCTCCACAAGCAGTTGTAGCGGGTCTTCGAGCAAGGAAGCTACATGTCGCAAGAACATTGCAGCTTCAGCACCATCTGCAATGCGATGATCAAATGAGATTGCAAGTGGCAGGATCCAGCGAATCTCTATATTTCCGTTACGCACAACCGGTTTTTGCACTGAGCGTGCCATTCCGATAATTGCTGATTCAGGGAAATTGACCATCGGCACCATACCTGTTCCCCCTATCGGTCCGAGGTTGGTAATTGTGAAAGTGCCCCCTTGCAGAGTCTCGAGGTCAATCTTGCCGGCCCTGGTTTTTTGCGCAATAACGTTGAGCTCAGAGGCCAGCTCGCTTACTCCTTTTGTGTCCACATTGCGAATTACAGGTACTATTAAACCCCGGCTGGTTGCTACAGCCAGCCCGATATTGTAATAGCGCTTCAGTACTATTTCACCTGTAGCAACATCTAGACTGGAGTTGAACTGTCCGAAGAGCTTAAGCGCTGCAGCTACTGCCTTCAGTGCAAAAACAGTAAGAGTGAGCTTGCCACCGTTTTTTAGGATGCTTGTTTCATGCTTCTGTCTTAACGATTCGAGCAAGGTTATGTCCGCCTCGTCGAAGCTGCTGACACGTGGAATATGTGTCCACGACTGAGTCATATTAACGGCAATCTTGCGCCGGAGCGACCGTAAAGGAATACGTTCAATCGGACCATATCTGGCAAAATCAGGAAGTTCAACAGGCTGTGCTGTAATTGGTTCGACTCTGATTGGCTCTGTCGTCCCACCATGGACATCCGGATCCCTCTGCCATTGTCCGTTATATGGTGCCTGTTGCTTGACGCTGGTTGCCTGCGCCGGAGCATGTCCAAAGGAAACAAGATCTTCTTTTAACACCCGGCCTGACGGACCTGATCCGGCAATGAGGTTAAGGTCGATTCGCAGTTCACGAGCCAGTTTGCGTATCGCCGGCGTAGCTGGTACCGGACACCCCGGGGAGCGATCTGGTGCAGTAGTGGCGGTAGTAGCAGTAGTGGCACCGTGTGGCTGTTGAGTGCTGGCTGGCGTTGGTTCTGACTGACTAACTATTGGCTGCCTGCCTGCAGCTGAGACAATCGCTGAGTCGACGAATGTGATCATGACATCGCCAACCTTGATGATGTCTGCGACTTTAACGTAAATTTTTTCAACTACACCTGCCACAGGGGAAGGAATCTCAACTACAGCTTTGTCTGTCTCCACTTCAAAGATTGGCTGATCTTCGACAACTTGATCGCCTTCCTTGACTTTTACATCAAGCACTTCAGCTTCGTGTATCCCTTCGCCAAGGTCGGGGAGTCTAAATTCAGTTGATTTCATACTAACTGCTCCGTTGCCTGCGTTGTGCTTGTTTGTTTGTCGACATGCCTCTTGCTTGGCGATGCCAAACCCCAAGCGCGCCTGTCAGAAAGACAATGTCTGCCGAGCCGCCTGGAGAATCTTGTCGGCATCTGGCAAGAAATACTTCTCCTTGGAGAAATAAGGAATCGGCACGTCATAACCTGTGATGCGCTTAATCGGTGCTTCCAGATAAAGAAGCGAGTCTTCGTTGATGCGAGCAGCTACTTCAGCACCAATTCCGCAACTGCGTGGTCCTTCGTGAACTACAACTGCACGCCCGGTCTTCTTTACTGAAGTGACAATAGTCACAGTATCCAGCGGTACAATGCTGAGCAGATCAATTACTTCGGCAGAAACTCCGTCTTCTTCCTGAAGCTGTTCGGCAGCTTCCAGCGTAGGACGCAAAGATGCGCCGTAAGAGATTAAGGTGATGTCGCTCCCTGACCTTACCACCCTGGCCTGCCCTAGCGGCAATGTCTCTGGTTGATCTGGGACATCTTCCTTGAAAGCTCGATAAAGAGATTTCGGTTCGTAGTAGATTACAGGGTCCGGATCTTGAATGGCGCTGAGCAATAGTGCACGCGCATTGCGTGGAGAGGAAGGGATGACAACTTTTAAGCCTGGTGTATGCGCATAAATTGCTTCGCGAGACTCTGAATGGTGCTCCAGCGCCCGGATGCCGCCACCACAAGGAGCTCGCATGACCATAGGCACTGTAATTCTGCCACGAGTGCGGTTGCGAAAACGGGCTGCATGTGACTCAAGTTGGTGGTAGTTGTAGTAATCAAAACCAGCAAATTGAATCTCAGCAACTGGACGCAGTCCATAAATTGCCATGCCTATTGCTGTGCCGATAATTGCTGATTCAGCCAAAGGTGTGTCTATGACCCTGCCTTCCCCAAATCTTGCGTAAAGCCCTTCTGTAATCCGGAAGACGCCTCCGTTGACTCCGACATCAGCACCAAGCATGATAACCCGCTCGTCGGCTGCCATCGCTTCGCCGAGTGCCTTGTTAATCGCTTTGGCCATATTCATTTCAGCCATTTTATGGATCCCTCCCGGCTGACTCCCCGCTCTTAGCTTCCATGCGTCCTGGACCTGCAGATCTGCTGGCAAGAAACTGCTGCAACTCGTTGCGCTGGCGCTCAAGGAACTCAGGTGTTTCAGCGTAAAGATAATCAAACATATGAAGCGGATTGAGCAGCTCTTTGTCCCCAGCCGCCTCTTCAAATTTGCGCACAGCTTCTTTTATCTCCTGCTCAATTTCTGCCTCAAGTGAGATTCTGGCTGATTCGTCCATAATGCCTCTGTCAGCCAGGTATCGTCTGAAGCGGATGAGAGCATCTCTGCTCGACCAGAGCTGTTCCTCCTCAGGACTACGGTATTTCTTGGGATCATCGGAGGTCGTATGCGCAGTGGTGCGGTAAGTCAGCCCTTCGATAAGTGTTGGTCCGAGTCCTTGTCGAGCTCGATCCACGGCCTCTTTTGTAGCTGCGTAAACTGCCAGTATGTCGTTGCCGTCTACACGAATCCCTGGAATGCCGTAAGATACAGCCCGTTGTGCCAGCGTTGCACAGTGCATCTGTCTGGACAGAGGTACAGAGATAGCAAATTGATTGTTCTGGCAGACGAAAATAACAGGTGCTTGAAAGACAGAGGCAAAGTTGAGCGCTTCATGGAAGTCTCCTTCAGAGGAGGAGCCGTCACCAAAAAATGTGAGAACCACCTTCTTGTCACCAGCAATCTTCATTGCCATGCCGATGCCGGTTGCGTGCAGCAACTGGCTGGCAACCGGGACACAATAAGGCAGGTCGTTAACCCCATCTGGCGGGCGCGCCCCTTCCTCAAACCCGCCCCAATAAAGAAGAAGTGTCTCAAGCGGCCAACCGCGCAATAACATACCCGAGAATTCGCGATAAGCAGGAACATGCCAGTCGCTGGAGCCTATTGCTGATGCGGCGCCTACACTTATAGCCTCATGTCCTAAACTTTGAGGGAAGGTTCCAATGCGCCCCTGCCGTTGCAGCTTAAGCATGCGCTCGTCGGCTCTCCTGGCAAGGAGCATAAAGTGATACATCCGCTTGAGATCTGCGGTTGAAAGGATAGGCTCGAGCTGCTTGTCTATCTGTGCGTTTTCATCGAGTATTGATAAGTACTCGATGTTGGTTGGGAGTTGAATTGGCGTTCTTGGCATGGCTTATTACCATTTATCCGGCATGACCGGAAGTCATTGGACGCAATCGCTTGGCAAGGTGGGTCCAATGTTGCCCGGGACCAACGGCAATTGACCAGGTGGTTGAGATAGCACACTAGTTTATCGCCCTCGGCTAAGATGGCAACTATAGCTGCAAGCAATTTTGAGAAACTATTAGAATTAGGACTATTTTTTACGCTGGTAAATATGAGACAGTATGTCACAACCAGGCGCAGCGCGCCAATTGTCTTGTTGGTGCAGTGGCGACTGGACGCAAAGAGCTCAAGAGATATGGAGCAGTGCTAAAGGTAGTACAGATGAATAATAAGGCTCAGAGTGCCAATAGTGCCAGATCTAAATGACACAGGTGGTGTATGAGAGCTGGGTTGCAACCAGGTGAGAAGGCGATGAATCATAATGGCGATGCTGAAATAGGCAAGACTGGTGAGAGCTGCCAGCCAACACGCAAACCTTCCTGGTTGCGATCCAGTCTCCCTACTGGAGAAGCTTATCAGGCTATGAAACAGCTTACTGGTAAGCTGAATTTGCACACTGTTTGTGAATCGGCATGCTGCCCCAACCGTGGCGAGTGCTGGTCGCGGTCGACTGCTACTTTCATGATTCTCGGTAATATATGTACGCGTAGCTGCGGTTTTTGCAATGTGGTGACAGGACGCCCACAAACAGTTGATCTGGATGAACCGCGACGGGTAGCTCATGCTATTGAGTCAATGCAGTTAAGGCACGCTGTTATTACCTCTGTGAACAGGGATGAATTGGCTGATGGAGGTGCAGCAGTCTGGTCCGAGACGATTAACCAGGTGCGCAAGCGCTGCCCGCAGACAAAGATTGAAGTGCTTATCCCAGACTTTTGTGGTGACTGGGATGCATTGCAGCAGGTTTTAGAAGCTCGGCCAGACATACTGAACCACAATGTTGAGACTGTCCCGAAACTGTATAAAACTGTTCGTCCTCAAGGACGCTTTGAGCGCAGCATCGAGCTGCTCAGGCGTGCTGGCGAATTTGGATTGACAACTAAGTCGGGGCTTATGGTCGGACTTGGTGAATCTGATGATGAAGTGGTGGCAGTGCTCAGCCGGCTCAAAGCTGTCAGTTGTAATTTAGTCACAATTGGTCAATATATGCAGCCGACAGCCAGTCACCTGCCGGTTGTTCGTTGGGTGCCGCCTGATGTTTTCTCATGGTATAGAGAGCAGGGGATAGCGCTTGGGCTGGCACATGTCTTTTCTGGTCCTCTGGTGAGAAGTAGCTACCAGGCAGAAGAGCAGGCTAGTCAGGCAACCGCAGTGTCGCCGGGTTCAGTGGTGTAATCCGGTGTGGTAGCCGGTTGAGCTGGATGATGTTAAGGATTCTTCTGGCGATTTTATCGCTGTGTTTGAGCCAGACTTGCTTATTTGGTGAGCTTTATGAGTATTTTCTTTCTCGACTTATAGATAGATATATTTCACAATTCTCTTGACATTTACAACCACTGGCCTTTTGGCGGAGGCATGGTATGGCGGGGAGTTCGACAAAACCGGAAGCGACAACTATATTCGACTTTGCCGGCAGAAAACTTAATCGCAGTGCGCCAGATCGAGAAAAATACTGGCTGTGGCGATGTCATGCTGCCTACGAGTTGGAGGCGCCACGGGAGGCAACTCTTCAAGCAGACAAGCAGATCCTTTCGCCTGTATCTGGTGGGCTCTGGTATCTAGCTATGTCGAAAAGCAATAGTGTGCGCCAGTTCGTGGCCATGAATCCGTTGACACCAGTTGACTGCTTGACTCACCTGGCAAAGGATGTTACTGCCCCAGTACGCCATTTTGTTTCGTGCAATTCCAACGCTAGCCCGGACGTGCTCGCAAAATTAGCCGAGGATGAAACAACAGTGGTTCGCCGTGGTGTGGCAAGTAATGAAAAGACTCCAGCGGAGACACTACGCAGGCTGGCCTGTGACTGTGATCCGGCAGTGCGTCAGAAAGTCGCAGAGAATCTTTCTGCTCCGGTTGAGGCTTTGCGACAGCTTGCAATTGATCAAGAAGTCTTTATCCGCCATGCTGTGGCAGTGCACCCGAATGCTGCGCCAGGAGTGCTCACTGTTCTGGTTGCCGATGCTGCTGTAATAGTACGCCGTGGTGTTGCCGGGAATGAAAATGCTTCTGCTTCTGTGCTCAAACAATTGGCACAAGATGAAGAGTTGTCGATTCGTCAGCTGGCTGCCGGCAATAATAAGATGCCTGAAGAAGCTCTTTACGAGCTCCTTAACGAAGCCAATATTTATGTGCGGCGAAGACTCTCTCGCAATGAGTCTTCGAGCGCCAGCACACTTGAGAAATTGTCTGGAGATGAAGATCTTTTTGTTCGTTATCTTGTCACAACCAGTGAGCATCGTCCGTCCGAACTGCTGACAAAACTGGCCACTGATTCTGATGTCTTGGTGCGCAGAGCAGTGGCGCGCAGTGAAGATGCCTCGTTCGAGAGCTTCAGAGTACTCTCCAGTGATCCTGACGTGCTCGTGCGTCTCTGGGTTGCTCGCAATGAGAAGACGCCTGAGCCTATTCTGGTGCAGCTGGCGTCTGATCAACACCTGTCAGTCAGGCAGGCTGTCGCTGATAATGTCAGTGCTCCGGCAGAGGCTCTGGATGCTCTTGGCTATGATCAGAGCATTTATGTGCGTCGTGCTGTAGCGCTAAGCGCACCGAGCAGCCCGGATATTTTGCGGGTGCTGGCACGTGATGAAGATCACCTGATCCGCTGTCTGGTGGCGTCCAACAGCCATACACCAGCTGATGCGCTAAGAGTGCTCTCATTTGATGAGAGCACTTATGTGCGCCGGCGGGTAGCATCAAGTACCCTCACCGATCCAAAAACACTGCATGACCTGGCAGCTGATCAAGACGAGGAAGTAAGAGCTGCAGTAGCTCGCAATCAGTTCGCGCCGTTTGCTGCTTTGAAGATACTTTCTGGTGATCCTGACCCGTACATAAGGCTTCTTGTTGCTAAGACAAACTATGCTCCCCCAGAGCTGCTCAGGCATCTGGCTGCCGATCATGATGCCTGGGTCAAGCGGGCAGCAGTCAGAGGGCTGAAGCGGTGTTCATGAGCTCCTGAGTTTGTGATGTTGTCGGCAATCCTGGACTTGAGTTGAACGCTTGGACCCAACCTTAGCACCATTCTGTTGCAATGAGCTGCGAGCAGCTGGTGGCTGTTCAGAGACCTGATAGGCCGGGAGAAACTCAAGAGCGGAAGTGAGCGAGTAGATTGAAGATCTAAGTGACCCAACTTGCGGAAGATGACCGTTGACTATTACAGTGACTGCCAGAGTGTTACCGCCGGTGGTGTGAACTACTCCTGAGACTGAACGTATGGAGTCCATGGCACCGGTTTTAAAGCGGAAAGAGCTCTTGGAGCTGCCTTCCAGGCGGAGAAGGTCGATGTAAGTTCCGTGTTGACCTGACATGTGCTTAAGCACCATATTTAGTGCATGTGGCGTGACAAAATTTTTGCGGGAGAGCCCGCAGCCGTCAACTAACACTACATCGTCTGCTGCAATTCCTATGGTTGAAAGCCAGTGCTTGATATGTTCAAGCCCGCTCTCCTCCAGCGTTATATGATCGGGCGTTCCAGGTTGACGTGATTTGGCACCAATTGTTCTTAGCAGCTGTTGGGCATAGAGATTGTCGCTATCTTTCAAGCACAGGCGTATGATCTCTGTAATTGGTTTAGAGAGGTGCTCGCCCAGAAATAGTTGCTGGTCTGATCGTACTGGTGCTGGATTGAATTTCATCTGGACGCCGTTATGCTTGAGCATGGTGGCAGCAACTGTAAGGTTGTAATCATCCGGATTGGCAACTACCAGTGTACTGGTCTGGCTCATTGAAGGGAAAGAGCCTCTAAATACTTTAGCTGACCGCCCTGATGGATCAAGCAGCACCCAGCCTGGTGCCAGTGACGACTTGAGCAGACAATGCAGCATTGCTGTGCCAGCCGCTGTTGCCTGAAGCTCAACTGCTGGTACTCCGCGTCCTGGATCTTTCCCGGGGGCTATGTTGTGATCGAGCACAAGATTGGATGATACCGGCATCCAATCTTGCCCCCAGTCTTCAACCAGCCAGCCGGTATTGAACTGATCGCAGCCGCCTGGCACAGCAGCTGTTACAAGCTGCCCTTCAACCCGCTTAATTTTCCTGGCGGATACCTGAGCAAGTAGCTGGGCAAGGTCGTTTGTTTCAAATGATGGGTCTTGTACTGGCACTATGATGAGATTGCCGTCCAGTTTGTCTTTGCTAAGCTGTCCTGAAGCAACAAGTTGTGTGCGATAACGGAAGTCGGAGCCAAGCAAGTCAAGCGCGCAGGCGGTAGTGAAGATCTTGGCAGTAGATGCTGGAGTAAAGCGCCTGGTGCCGTTCAAGCTGAAGAGGATCTGCCCCGATGGCAGATCCATGATTTCAATGCCGATCTGTGAAGAAGATATACTGGGCAGGGTCAGCCAGGAAGTGACGGCCTTGGCGGCTGGATTTGTATATGGCGCCATATGCAGTTTTTGCTTGCCACCATGCTTCTGTGCTGAGGCAGCAAGAAGCATGGTGGCAAAAGCAACCGTAAGTAAAGCCAAAGAAGTGAGTTTGCGCAAAAATACCTCTGGCATACGTTAGCCTCACCTGAGCAAACGCCAGGTGGTGTTCCGGCAGGTCCTTGACTTGGGCATAGAGCTTCAATCCTGCTCTGGTGTAGATTACTGTATGTGCAGCAGGTTCTTAATGCCAAAGCTGATCATAGCGGGATTAGCCTTTAAGCGACGTTTGCAATACGGTCCTGCCAACTTGTCTTTGCCGAATGGCAGGTAAAGGCGCACAATAGTACCTGTTTTCTCAAGCTCATTAAGATAGGCTACGTCTGCGCTTTCAGCTGTTTTGGCAAGATTGTGAAAATAAGATCCATCACGCAGCGAAACTTCAAGCTTGCGCCGCGGTACACCGACGAGGAACTGTGTTTCGAATCGGCTAGCCGGGAGACGTTGAGGGATTGCCACCTGATGTATGAATTTGTCTATGTAGTGGGCGTCGTGTGTTGCCATCTCGACATAGGTGCCACGCTTTGCCAGTTCGGAAGCAAACTCGACCATGAGATCTTTCATGACCTGCTTTTCTGTATGAGCAATATCAGCCGGCTCATTGTAAATACCGATTACCATCCTTACTCGCATCCGGTCGTCAAAGCGTTTGATGTCGTTGCGGGTGCGGAAAAGGCGTGATTGCAGAACTGTGCCGCAATTGGTGTATCCTTCCTTGATAAGCGCAGTGTAGGCGTCGAGCTGAAAGTCAGCCCACTTGTTGTCTTCTGCTTCCAGAGTAATGCTTACTTGATTCTGGCGGGCATAGTCTACTACCGACTTAATACGTGCGTAGGCTCGATCAAGCTTGGCTGTGTCGCCAGCCACTGGTGCCCCTTCGCTAAACATAGAAGGTTTCATTGATACTGAAAGCTGCTCGAGACGATTCGAACAAGGTATTTTGGACTGACTGACTGCAGCAATCAGGTTCTTATAGAACTCGACTGCGCGTTCACACTCTTCAGAAGTTTCGGAGTCTTCACCTAATACATCTACTGTTCCGGAGAATCTATCTTCTCTATATATCTTGTGAGCTGTTTTAATTGCTTCTTCCTGTGTCTGTCCGGACAGGTAAGGGCTTGCCAGTAGCAACACGAGTGGCAAAGGGATGGCGTCGAGCAGAGAACGCGCACTCAATCCGTTAGTGGCACTCGCTAAGCTGGGTTGTTGTTCGACAGGTAGTTGTACTGGCATGAATTGTTCCTCTGAGGTGAGGGCAGGGAAAGCAATGGAATTATAAATTACAATTGCTCATTCTTACCCGAGAGGATGTCAGCTACTGGTTGAACTAAAGTTGCGTGCTTGCCATGATCTAGTAAGAGATCGACAATGTCGCCAGTTGCCCTGGATAGGACAATAAAGGCAGATGAGCCATCCGGCGTTGTTTTTGCAGCTGTGAAATAGGCGCAGTGGTAACCAGGTGTGCAGCAGGTGAGCAGCTGTACTCTGCCTGCCGGCAGATAGCGTACTGAATGGGATGGAGCGGTCAACTTTTGATTCTTGAGAGCTCCGGCCAAAGCTTTAGAAACAGCTAAGAGGTCCTGGTCGTGCTTTATTTCAGGCTCAGGAAGCTTGATGATAATAATGTCCACCTTCCCAGACAGTCCATGTGATCCTGCCAGTACTGTCATACGTGGCTGAGTGTGCTTATAGCTAGCCCAAGACCATCCTTGCTGGTTGCTGCTGTTAGTCTGCTCTGGTAGTCCAAAGGCCTTTTCAAAGAGATAAAAGTCGTCGCCAAGTCCTGGCATCCCTTTGGCAGTGATAAAAGACAGCACTGAATCAGTTGTCGGCTTGGCAACTGCTGGCTGCGTGGTGCCAGGCAGTTTACCGGCCCTGGCGGACAGCGGGACTTCCGGTTTGGTGTGAGATGGTTGGTTGCTCTTCCCAATTTGCCTGGCAGATGATGAGGACTGTGGGTAGCTTCTAAAGTCAGACATGCGTCCCATTTTCTGCATGGCGTCTTCGTCCGACATGGTGATACGTTCAAGCTTGGCGACAACAAGTGTTTGGGTGCCAGAGTCGCCGACTTCACCTATGCGGCACATCACTTTACATTCAATTGCCGGCCATTCGTTTTCATCTATGGATAGCTCAAAATCTTGTTTCCCTTTGAGCAGGACATATATCTGCTGGTGAGGAACGAACGCTTGTCTGACCTCACGCCTTCCCAGTGTGGTTACACCTGAAGCAAGATCTACAAAGCGAGCCTGAAATTTCATCAGTTGAGCTGTCAGATCTTTGCCGCTGTAATTCTCCATTTTTAATAAAATGGCCGGATGGTAGCCGGTGGCATCATGTGACCACCAGGTTACATAAGAGAGTGCTGCGAGCTTGTCAACTGATTGAGCAGACTCGTTTGCGTCAGTGCTCTTGTCGACTGCGCTGGCTGGAGGAGTAGCTGTTCCCAACAGTCCAAGTCCGGCAGACAGCGCCATAATTGATAGAACTTTCAAAGACTGGATCATGCCGTTCATAATAGCGTAAATGTTATTCTTTTCATGTCACTTCTGGAGGTTAAGCCTGCATGGACGAAATCGATGCCTATGGACGGCAGATGCTTGTCGAGCGTCCGAAACTAAACAGGGGGCGGCTGTCGGTTTTTCGTGACTCGGATGATGATGATCTCTGGTTTCCAAGACTAAAGGTTACTGTGAAGCGTGCTGGTACCGACCAGGTTCTCTGGCGGTGGGAGACTCATTCAGACCAGGTCGACTTTGACGAGCCGCCACCTTATGGTGATGAGGTATTCTTCGAGAAATATTTCGAGCTGGAGGAGCCGCTTAAATCACCACGCGGGCTGGAAGCAGTCTTCTGGTTCGGACCAGGGGTGACCACGCATGGGCGCGTTAATAAGTTCAGCGCTGTGCTCTATCTGTATCCATATTCACTGGATGAGCGTGGTGTGCAGGTTGGAGTGGTTGATTTTGACGCCGGACTGACAACCAGCAGTGTGCCGCTGTTTGTGCGTGTCAATTTCCCCTGGTAGCAAGTTGGATCTGTGTGACGCTCTGTTTTTTGTGATCGTCAATTGAGCAAGTCAAGAGCTTGACTGGATGACATGATAAATCATCGCCTTAAGCGCTTAAAGCGATGAACTGTACCGGCATAAATGAGCCTGCCAGTCTGTGGCGTGAACTGGCTGTCATTATGAATTGTTGCTCAGTTTGAGCAGTATTGAAAAAATTGCGCCCGGTGCGACTTGAACGCACGACCAATCGGTTAAAAGCCGAGTGCTCTACCAACTGAGCTACGGGCGCAGGACAGGATAGCTGGCCATCCTAGCAATCACAGCTCATGGGTGTCAAGAATGAGGTTTACTAACCAGATGTTCCAGAGAGGCACAGAGAAGGGAATGTGGCTGGGTTTTGCCTGTTTGCCGTCATCTAGACGCCTGTTTAAGCCAACCGTGAGCTTATTAACTGGTAACATTAGTTCGCTCCAGGAAACAACACTGGCTGTGCTTGTGGAGGGGAATTGTCATGTCACTGGTGGATCGCGAAGAGCTGAAGAGAAAGCGTGACCAATATATAGTGCCGAGTGTCAAGCAGTTGTATGCTGACCCGCCGCTCATCGTCAGGGGTAAGGGGCAGTTCCTTTATGATGAGACAGGGCGTGAATACCTGGATATGTTTGCTGGCATAGTCACTGTGTCAGTAGGACATTGCCATCCAAAAATCACTCAGCGTACTATTGAACAGTTGCAAGAGCTGCAGCATACTTCTACAGTGTTTTTGACTCAGCCGATGGTAGATCTTGCTGAAAAGCTCGCTGAGATTACTCCTGGTACTTTAACCAAGTCTTTTATAACTAATTCAGGCACTGAAGCTAACGAAGCAGCAATTCGTCTGGCTCGTCAAGCAACCAGGCGTAATGAAATAATTGCCCTCGAGCACTCTTATCATGGCGAGTCTCATCTTACCTCCACTTTGACTGCCAACTTTAACTGGCGTCCGGATGCTATGCCGGCTGCAGGTGTTGTCTATGCTGCTAACGCCTATTGCTATCGTTGTCCTTTTGCAGCAACTCCAGAGCATTGCCACCTGGAGTGTGCTGCTGATGTGGAGCGGGTTATTCAAACCAGGACAAGCGGCGCGCCGGCGGCAATGATTGTTGAGCCAATCCAGGGGGTGGGCGGAGCTATTACCCCGCCAGAAGGTTATTTCGGCGCAGTTAAAAAGATCCTTGATCGTTATGGAGTGCTGTTAATTGCCGACGAGGTGCAGACAGGCTTCGGTAGAACAGGTAAGCATATGTTTGGTATCAGCAACTGGGGCGTCGATCCCGATATCATGACTTGTGCTAAAGGGCTGGGAAACGGTATTCCTATTGGCGCTATGGTGACAACTGCTGCTATAGCTGATCAGGTCAAGCGGCAGCAGATCAACACTTTTGGCGGCAATCCGGTCTCTGCGGCTACGGCTTTAGCTGTAATTGAGACGATTCAGGAAGAGAAGCTCATGGAAAATGCGCTGACAGTTGGTGAATATTTAATGGAAGGGCTGACTGAGCTGCAAAAAAGCTATCCAATTATGGGCGATGTCCGCGGCAAAGGGCTGATGGTAGGGGTTGAGCTGGCTGGAGCTGGTAAGGAGCCTTTGCCTCTTGAGACAGCAAAAATTGTGGAGCTTGCCAAAGATAATGGGGTTATCCTTGGTAAAGGTGGGCTCTGGGGCTCAGTGCTAAGGATTAAGCCGCCATTGTCTATCACTGCCGAGAATGTAGATACCTGTTTGAAAGTGCTGGCTAAGACTATTGCAGCAGTATCAAAAGCTGCGAGGTAAACTAGCTATGCCGAGCTGTAGTTCAGGAGCTGATATCTGCATGGCTGGAGGGTGGTGGCATAGAGCAAGCCGTCCTGGCGCGGCAACTGGCTTAACGTGATCTGTTTGGGCGTTGAAATGGAAGAGGAACAAGAATGTCTAACATAGTTCGTTGCGGTGTAGTGCAAGCTAAAAATGTACTTCCGCCACCTCTGGACAACGCTGACCTGTCGGTTCTCACGCAGATTAAGCAAGCTATGCTTGATAAACATATTAAGTTCGTGCAGGAGGCTGCAGAGAAAGGTGTGCAGATTTTGTGCTTGCAGGAGATGTTTAACGGGCCTTATTTTTGTGCCGAGCAACACCCGCGCTGGCTGGATACTGCCGAGGAGATTCCGGGCGGGGAGACCATCTCAACATTTCAGGCTCTGGCGGCAAAGCATGGCATGGTGCTAATTGTGCCAATCTTTGAAAAGGAGCAGGTGGGAGTTTACTATAATGCGGCAGCTGTACTTGATGCCGACGGGACTTATATGGGCAAGTACCGAAAGAGCCACCTGCCGCATGTTCACCCCGGTTTCTGGGAGAAGTTTTACTTCCGTCCAGGCAATCTGGGATATCCGGTGTTTCCAACCCGTTTTGCAAATGTCGGTGTCTATATCTGTTATGACAGGCACTTTCCTGAAGGAGCACGTGTACTGGGGCTAAATGGTGCTGAAATAGTCTTTAATCCATCAGCAACAGTGTCTGGTCTCTCCGAGTATCTCTGGAAGCTGGAGCAACCGGCACATGCTGTTGCCAACGGTTATTTCGTAGCAGCAGTTAATAGAGTAGGTACTGAAGCACCGTGGAACATTGGTGAATTCTATGGCTCCAGCTATTTCTGTAATCCACGTGGGCAGATTATTGCCCAGGCTGGTCGTGATGCTGACGAGCTGCTCGTGGCTGATCTGGATCTTGATGAAATCAAGACAGTGCGCCATACCTGGCAGTTTTACCGTGACAGGCGACCGGAAACTTATGAACCGTTGGTAGAACTATAGATCTATTGTGAATGTAGAGTGTCTGCAACCTGGGAAACTCCGTGAATGGTCGAACACTACAAACCCCACAAATACAAAGCAGGAGAAATGAGTCTGCCCGAGCGATTTGCCGAGTACTTCTCTCGATTGAGTGAGCGGGAAGCTGTTGCTGAGGCTAATCGATGTCTTTATTGCTATGATGCACCATGTGTGGTGGCATGTCCGACACACATCGATATTCCCAGTTTTATCAGGAAAATTGCCACTGGTAATGTGAAAGGTTCGGCAAGGACAATTCTGGAGTCCAATTTGCTTGGAGCTACCTGTGCCCGAGTCTGTCCGGTTCAAGAGCTGTGTGAAGGATCTTGCGTCCTGGCGCGCGATCAAAAACCAATTATGATTGGGCGTTTGCAGCGATATGCAACCGATTGGGCCTGGAGTCGCGGGTGTAAATATTTTGATCCCGGTGCCCCCAATGGGCTGAAGGTGGCAGTTGTCGGGTGCGGACCGGCTGGGCTTTCTTGCGCCGGCGAGCTTGCCAAAGCAGGATTTGCAGTCACTTGCTTTGAAAGCAGGTCGATGGCCGGTGGGCTGGACACATACGGAATTGTGGTATTCCGTGAGCCGGTTGAGGTAAGCCTTGCTGAAGTTAAGATGGTGGAAGAGCTTGGTGTCTCAATAAGGACAGGAGTTACTGTCGGCAAAGAGATTGGCTGGGATGAGCTTGTGGACAGCTTCGATGCTGTGTTTATCGGCGTCGGGATGGCTGCAGTGCCTTTGTTGTCGATTCCTGGCGAAGAGCTGGATCAGGTAGTGGATGGGCTTGAATTTATTGAACAAACGAAAATAAAGGCGCTGGACAGTATCACTGTCGGACAAAGGGTGTGCGTGGTTGGTGCTGGCAATACAGCAATTGATTGTGCCACCATTGCGCGCCGTCTCGGGGCTGAGCGGGTTGCTATTGTTTACCGGCGGTCGGAAGCTGAGATGCCTTGCTACCACTTCGAGTATCAGTTTGCTCTTTCTGAAGGGGTGAGCTTCATGTTTCTCACCCAACCGGTGGCAGTGCTGGGTACTGGTTGCGTGGAAGCTCTCAAATGCATACGTATGGATCTTGGTCCCCCCGATTCATTGGGACGGCGCTCACCTGTTGTGGTGCCTGATTCCGAGTTTGTCCTTCCTGCCGATATGGTAATAAGAGCAATTGGACAGAAGAAACGCTACGATGCGCTTGAGCAACTTGCTTTACTGGGAGTCAAGAGCAATAACGGTTACATCACGGTCGCTCTAGAAAGCCGCCAAACAGACAATCCTAAGGTCTTTGCAGGTGGTGATTGCATCCGCAGTACAGGCGAGGCGAGTACTGTTGCTGCAGTCCAGGATGGCAAAATAGCCGCGCGCTCCATCTGCGCTCAGCTGTCTGAGAGAGCTAGATTGAAACATGTTTCAGCTGATCACTCCCGACGGTCTTCCCAGGAGAGCACGTAAGAGAATGGTAAATCTTGAGATTGATTTTTGCGGTATTAAGGCACCCAACCCGTTCTGGCTGGCATCCGGACCGCCTACTAACTCCGGGCTGCAGGTGCAGAAGGCTTTCGAGCAAGGCTGGGGAGGGGTGGTCTGGAAGACCATCGGTGCTCCTGTTCTCAATGTGTGCAATCGTTATGGCACGATTGATTATCGAGGCTCCAAGATAATTGGGCTCAACAATGTAGAGTTGATAAGTGATCGCTCAGTTGAAGTCAATTTGAAAGAGATCAGGGAGGTGAAGAAGAACTTTCCAGATCGTGCTCTTTTTGTTTCAGTGATGGTTGAGTCTAAGAAAGAGACATGGCAGGAGATCATCAAACGTGTGGAAGATACCGGTGCTGACGGAGTGGAACTAAACTTCGGCTGCCCGCACGGTATGCAAGAAAGAGGCATGGGTTCTGCCATGGGACAGGTGCCAGAGTACACTACAATGGTGACTGAATGGGTATCTGAAGTTGCTACGAGACCGGTTGTGGTGAAACTGACGCCTAATGTCACTGACATAGTGCAACCGGCACGGGCGGCTGTTGCAGGAGGTGCTTCAGCGCTATCGTTGATTAACACTATAAACAGCATAATAGGTGTCGATCTGGATACCTTCAGGATTGTTCCAGATGTTGGTGGCAGAGGAGGACATGGTGGTTATGCAGGTCCGGCCATCAAGCCAATAGCTCTTCATCTGGTCTCGGCTGTGTCAGGCGATTTGGTAGTGCAACAAGCGGGAACGCCAATCTCAGGCATAGGTGGTATTGAGACCTGGCGCGATGCTGCCGAGTTCATGCTCTTAGGTGCCACATCTATCCAGGTATGTACTGCTGCCATGCACTGGGGATTCAGAATTGTCGAAGATATGATTGATGGTCTGTCTAACTGGATGGATGACAAAGGATTCAGCCGTTGCAGTGATTTCATCGGCAGATCAGTTGGGCGTATGACCACTTTTGGTGACTTCGATCTTGGTTTCCAAACTGTGGCCAGGATTGATCACAGCAAGTGTATTCAGTGCAACCTGTGTTATATCTCCTGCAATGATGCTGCTCATCAGTGTATTGATCTCAAGGATCTAAAAATTGCTGACTCGAGCAGTGATTGCAGTTGGCCGGTTGTTCGCGAGCAGGACTGTGTTGGTTGCGATCTGTGTGCCAAGGTGTGTCCTGTCAATGACTGCATAACAATGGTTGAAATTGACACCGGACGCTCGCACGTCACCTGGAATCAACTGGTGGCAGACAAGCCGGAAGTGCTCAACTGGGACAAGATGGAAGAATACCGTAAGCAGGAGCATATCAAGATACATTGATTAATTCGCCCGGCAGTAGCCAACCTCTGCACTGCGTTCAACTGCAGGGTCTTTTGCGGGATGAACTACATATAAGCCGGCTGTTTCTGCTGCCCCGAGGATGCTTTCCCAAATCTGCGTAAGGTCTGACACTTCCCCGTGCCGGAGCGTTGGAAACGAATCGGGCTGACTCATAGTAAAGTTACTCTGATAAGCCTGGTTGGCAGGAGAAAAACAATGTCAAAAAAGACTGAAATCGAACAACATGCACCTGATCGTATTCAAGAGCTAGATGAAGGGTTCCCACCTGCAGAGCTGCTTGAAGGCGCCGTCAAGTGGGTTAGAGCTTTGAAAGCTGAAGGAGTTACACCAGATGTAGCTCTTGAGTCTTTTGTTCACATTCTGGACAACGTCATATCAGAACCTGATTTTGATATTGATGGAGAAGAATGTCACGAGTGCGAATACTCGTAAAGCGTCTGCCTTGCCTGCATATACCGATTAGTGCAGCACTATAAGCTGCTGCATTGTTGTGTGCTTCGCGTTGCTTTCAACTTGTAATTGTTAGTTCGTTCATCATGCAAAATGACCTGAAGTTGAACGCAGTGACGAGGTTGGCTAATGCTGGGCGAACGACTACTTAAGCGGTTTGTCATTGCCCACAACAAGGCGGCTTACAGCTCAACTTGTTGTATATCTATGAGCTGGCTATGTATCTCTTAATCATCTAAGACTTGCCCAATAATCAACGTTAAGGAGTGGCTGCGGCGGCACCGGTTGCATCGTTTTTAGGGGTTTGTTTCCACGGCTCGGTACCAGGAAGCTCCCAAGCCAAGCTGGCATGGCCCACAGCTCTCCTTTCAGTTCTTGCTTTATCTGGCGATTGTAATAATAATCGGCTTGATCAAATAGAGCTCGCGTGCAGCTTTTCTTGCCGATGAACCAGCACGCTCTCATGAGAAGTCCTGCTTTACTGTCGTTCAGGTGCATTTTGCGTGGGCAGGCACTCTTGAAATAAATTATCATTGTACCGATCCGAAAAGAGCTGCTGGCGCCTGTAGTGTAAAAGGTAAGCTCCTTGTTGCCGGTGTCTGTGAAGCCAAGTTGCTGGGCCGCGTCTGCACCATGAGAAAGGATATGTTTCCCAAAGGACTCAGCTTTGACGTGAGCAATCTTGTCTAATTCCAGCAGAAAGTTTGCTAGCGCCTGCAGGCGTTGTCATGCTTTCTGCTGGGACATTCAACACCCAGGGACCAAGATCCTGTTTGTTCTCGGAAATCTCTAGTATTGAATTGTTCTTGACTTCTCGCCAGTGGCTTGACCCAAGGCTCAAAATTCAGCGTGAACTAACTAAGCCAATCAATTTGCTTCAAGGACAGGCTGCTTCCTTGGTGTGTTTCTGGTGATACAACTGATTTATTGCGGTCCTAACATCTCTTCAGGCTTTACCAGTTCGTCGAATTTCTCGGCAGTGAGCAAGCCCAGTTCCACACAAGCTTGCTTTAGCGTTTTGGATTCAGAATGAGCCTTTTTTGCCACTTTGGCGGCGTTATCATAGCCTATGTGTGGGTTTAAGGCTGTGACAAGCATGAGCGAGTTGTTTAAGTTGCATTTGATCTGCTCACGATCCGCTTCTATTCCTGTCACCAGATGAGTCGTAAACATTGTGCAGGCGTCCGCCAGCAGCCGGATTGAGTGAAGCAAGTTGTGGATCATTACCGGTTTGAAGACATTCAGTTCAAAATTGCCTTGTGTTCCGGCAATACTGATGGCGGTATCGTTTCCCAGTACCTGCACGCATACCATTGTCATAGCTTCGCACTGAGTCGGATTGACTTTGCCTGGCATGATTGAAGAGCCGGGTTCATTTTCCGGCAGCCTGATCTCTGCCAATCCGCAGCGAGGTCCGGAGCCTAGCCAGCGCAGGTCGTTAGCTATTTTCATCAAGGAACATGCCAGAGTCTTGAGTGTACCGGAGGCCATCACGATAGCATCATGGGCAGCCAGCGCTGCAAATTTGTTTGGTGCGCTTACGAAAGGCAGTCCGGTCGCAGAGGCGACCTGCTCGGCGGCTTTCTCGGCAAACTGGCGGTGAGTGTTGAGCCCGGTGCCAACAGCTGTGCCGCCGATGGCTAGCTCGAAGAGGTCAGGCAGGCACAACTTGAGCCGATTGAGATCTGCATCTAGTTGAGCAACATAGCCGGAGAATTCCTGCCCGAGTGTTAGCGGCACTGCGTCCATAAGGTGCGTGCGCCCGATCTTGATAATGTCGTTAAACTCGGCAGCCTTGTCTGCAAGCGCCTGGCGCAAGTGGGTGAGATTTGGGATAAGTTTGTGGACCAGCTGTTCAGCAGCAGCAATATGCATTGCCGTTGGAAAGGTGTCGTTGGATGATTGAGACTTGTTGACGTCATCGTTAGGATGGATCGGTTTCTTGCTGCCGAGCACTCCACTGAGGAGTTCTATGGCCCGATTGCTAATCACTTCATTAGAGTTCATATTAGTCTGGGTCCCACTGCCAGTCTGCCATATGACCAGCGGAAACTCGGTGTCTAACTTGCCTGCTATGACCTCTTCAGCTGCAGCAACAATAGCGGCGGCTTTCTCTGCCGGCAGCAAGCCTAATTCCTGATTGACAATTGCTGCTGCTTTCTTGAGGATGCCAAACGCTCTTATCAGTTCTCGGGGCATTAGATCGTCGCCGATGGCAAAGTGAATTAAGGAACGTTGTGTCTGAGCTCCCCAGTAGTGATTGGCTGGGACATCAATGGCACCCATACTGTCAGTTTCTTTGCGTACTGAAGAGGTTGTGCTGGACTGGTCTGCTTGCTTGGATATTGTGTTAGACATCTCCACACCTTCACAAATTAGGGTTGTTGATCGCCTGTTGCCAAGGATTTGTATCTTTGTCACATCAAAGGATATAACACACTACTGATTAGATGGGACGGTGGCTCCAACCAACCTGTCTTTTCATAAAACTGTTATTTTGCCTGGCTTTCTTCTGTTAACCCAACTAAAATGGTGTGTTGTTTAGCTTCTATGTGTGCCTAACAGTATGTTGTACCAGGGTTTGCTTCGACCGCTCTTTTTTAAGCTTGATTGTGAAACAGCGCATCATCTGGCTCATCTGGCTGGCGTTTTGGCCGGACCGGTATGGCCGGTTCTGTCTGGGTTCTTTACCTACAGCGGAGATGATCTCAAACAAAATCTTGCCGGCGTGGAGCTAGCCAATCCGGTAGGCTTAGCAGCCGGATTTGATAAGAATGGCTTGTTGGCACCATCTTTAGGCAGTCTCGGTTTCGGCTTTGCTGAGATAGGCTCGGTGACGGCGCGTGCAAGTAAAGGTAATCCCAAGCCACGCTGCTTCCGCTTGCCTGCTGATGAAGCTTTGATTAATCGGATGGGATTAAACGGCGATGGGGCAGACGTTGTAGCCGCACGGCTTGTGCGTTGTCGCTTCTCACTGCCACTTGGGATTAACATTGCTAAGACAAATGATCCGGACATCCAGGGTGATGCAGCTGTTGAAGATATCCTTTACACGTATAGACAGGTCAGAGATCTGCCAGTAAGCTTTTTGACAATTAATACCAGCTGCCCCAATACTACCGATGGTATCATGGAGGAGACGCGCGAACTGGCGATAATCCTGCATGAGATAGCTAAAGATAGCGGACGACGGCTGCCGGTGTTTGTGAAGTTGTCACCAGACAGTACTCCACAGTTGATTGAAGATATAGTAGCTTGTGCTAGTGAAACGGGTGTTGCTGGGTTGATCTGTGGCAATACGACAGTGAGCCGAGCCGGTTTAATAACAGATGGTGCCGCTCTATCACGCATTGGCAACGGCGGACTTTCTGGTCGGCCGCTCAAACCGCTGGCGCTGGCGCTGGTCAGAGCAGTTTTTAAGCTTAAAACAGCTGAGCAGGTCATCGTTGCTTGTGGAGGTATCTCATCCGGGGATGATGCTTATGATTTTGTACGTGCCGGGGCCAATGCGGTTCAACTGTACACCGGGCTTGTATACCAGGGACCCACTTTGCCCAGGGATATAAACAGTCAGCTCTCGCGACTGCTTAAGCGAGATAAGATTACCCTTCAGGAAGCCGTTGGGATTTCAGCCTGACAAAAGTGTGGACCCCGGCTGCAGGCTTACCGGCGCCTGGCAGAAGCCTTAATCATTACAGATACCGGCTCGCTAGGCAATCCCAGGGTGAATCCGTGCCTGTCCAGAGCAATAAGGCGTATCTGATGAAGCCCTGGTGCAGAGATGGCGCTGTCGGGGAGCATGATACTACCGGTAGCGCCATTGACTTCTTGTTCATAGAGGCGGTTGGGGTCTCCGGCTGGCGGGTAGGGTGAGATGATGTCGCGTTCTGACAAGGCATCGAAAGTGTAGCCTGCATCAGTGATCAGCAGTCGCACCAGGTCGGCACCAGGAATGAGACTGGCATCGTATTTAACGGTAAGCTTCCTGCCTGGCTCTGATTCAATCTGCCAGGCACAAGCCGGATCACCAGGGTGTGTAAGAGAGCATCTGTCCCACTCCAGGCGGGGCAAAACTGAGCTGTCTGGCTCGACAGCTAACGCTCGTAGATCGACAAAGACGTCGCCGGGTTCCACTCTCAACCCTATTTGTGTTACTGCACCATCCAGGGTCCACCTGCGGAAGCGTCCAATTGGTATCAGGTAATGTCCAGGTGTGCCAAATAAGACATTTGCCTGGTGAAGATTATCTGTACTTTGGCAAGTTGCACTACTGCTGCTATTCTGCTCAGACTTCCAGACAAATTGGACTTTTCCACCAAAACAGTGAGTGCAACCTGTTGACTTTCGTGCTTCCATATCGATGGCTACTATCGAGCTGGTGAGAGGATTTAACCTTGTTGGTGGCAGCAATAATGTGACTCCGCTCGCACCAGGAAAGATCCTGAGGAAAGAGCGGTGATTCTCAATATGAGCGCCTGCAACAGCATTCTCGTGATGAACTGGTGCAGTAATTGGGCAGGCAGGAGTAATTGTCAACTTTTTTGTATCGCCTGTGGAGGCGCTGTAGCTGAAGTTATTGCTGCCTGTAGCGATTGGGGATCCTGCTTTTGTACCTGAATTGGAGCTATCAGTTTGATTCCAAGGCGAAAATCTGAACTTGTGCTGGTCCCATTGGAATATCCCAGCCAGATCTCCTTTGTTGACGGTACTTGCGAACTTGTGTGACCACATGAAATCATGACTGCCTTGAATAGGCGGCTCGATGGAGAGCAGACGATTGGAGAGGTCGGCAGCAGCAAATGGACGATTGGCTACAATCTCTAAATATTGTGGTCGGGTCAGCAAGCCGGCACCGGAGAAATCAGTGGGAAGATCAAGAAAGACAACACGTTTGCTGGCAGGGACAGTAGCAAGAATCTCTTCTAGCTGAGCCCGGAGTCCTGTCATTATCGCCCCTGCAGTCTGCCATGGTTGCATATTTGCCTTGACCAACTGAGCCCAACTTAAATAGATGCACAAAAGCAGGAGTGTTGCCACAGCGGTGATAGCTTGTGCGTGTTTCCGTTTCAAAGCGTCGATACCCGGCATGAGTGCCAGAGTGACAAAGATGCAGAAAGGAGCAGACGCCATGAAAAAGAGACGGCTGCCTACCAGATTAGGATAGATGTGCCAGATCTGGAAGGCCGGCACCACTGCGATTGCCATCCAGCCTATTAAGAAGAGAAATGGACCCACCCGTGCTGAGCGTGACACCAGGCGTACAACCAGAGAAACCAGCCCGCCGAGATAAGAGGCGAGCAGCAACGGCAAGATGAGACCAGAAATTTTCACCTCTTCATTTGCCGGAATGATAATTTTCCAGAGTGTCGGACGATCTGCAAACGTCCTCCAGGAGGAGAGCATCTGTTTTAAACCGGAAGTTCCATATCCGCCCACGAGTGTTCCAAGAATGATACCCCTGGTGATAGCATAGGCTGTCAGGACAAGCCAGAAGTATCCGACCCATCTGAGACGGCTGCCGATTGTGGCATCAGCAGTTTGGTGTTTTAAGGTCTGAGATTTCTGCCTGAGCATCTTAGATGCGGATATCTTGGTCCACAAACATAACTCAGCTAGAGCAATAACCACTGGTAGTGTCACAGCTTGCTCTTTGCTGGCAAGTGCCAACAAGAAAAGGAATAGTGAACTTCCCAGGTAGACAGGTTCGCGCAATAGCCGGAAGCGTAGGTAGGCAAATAGAGAAGCAAGATAAAAGAGGGTGCAGAGAAGATCGACTCTACCGATTATCCAGGCTACTGATTCTGGGTGCAGCGGATAAATGGCAAATAGCAGTCCGGACCAGAGTGCCGGTAGCGCACCCAGGCGATTGCCGTATAGTCCTGTGAGTTCGAGTGTAATCAGGCTGACAAACAGGCTGGCGAGAAAGAGTAGAAGAACATTGGTGAGATGAAAGCCTACAGCGTGAACCCCCCAAATCAGATAATCAAGAAAAATGGACAGCGACGAGATTGGGCGGTAGCTTTGCATGATGTCAGAGTCTGCCCAGTTGCCGGTCAAGTTGTGAATTAGAGGGCTCCAGTGTCCAGCGACTGCTGTTGCTGCATAGTGAATATGCAAAAAATCGTCAAGCAAGAAGCCTATGCGGAGGCTGCTCCAGTAAGAGACAAAGCAAGTGGCCAGGATTAAAAAGGCTCCGCAGGTAAGCTGAACCTTGACTGATGCCAGATCGAGCTTTGCTGGCTCCGGTGCGAAACTGGGCGGGTCAGGGGTGGGCGCCGTGCTTGGGGACTCACTGTGCATGAAAAATAGTTTCTCTCAGTGTGGAAGAACCTAACAGGTTTGCTCGTAAATAAGACATTATACAGTTGGATATACTTGTTGTTTGATCCCGGATTGTCACACTGGTGAGGTGCGCATGTCCATAAGAGCCTGCCGGCGCAGATGTTGAGCTGTTGCCTGCGGCGACTGTTGGGTGGCAGTAGCGCAATGGCGAGCTCGTGACAGGTGGTGCTGACAACTGTTTAGTCATACCACTGGAGTGGCAGAAGTAACTTGGACTAAGATCTTGATTGTCAGTCTTGTAACATGTCCGGACCTTTGCAAAGTGAGTATTATCAGTAACAACAGTTCGATCAATTTTCCGGATGGCTTTCTCTGGGGTGTGTCAACCTCAGCTTTTCAGATTGAAGGGTGTCCGGCTGAGAGCTCTTGCCGCCTGTCCGACTGGTCTCATTGGGCAGCTCGCAACGACAAGATTAAGGACGGCAGCAATGCCGACTCTGCCTGCGAGTTTTACTGGCGATATCCTCAAGATCTAGAGCTGTGCGCCCAACTAAATGTCAATTGCTTCAGGTTGAGCCTTAACTGGCCGGTTCTCAGACCAGCTCAGACCGAGCAATTTGCTCTCGATCGCGAGGCCTTGGCTTATTACAAGAAGCTCCTTGCAAGTATCAAGGAGCGTGGCATGAAAACGTTTGTCACTCTTTTCCACTTCTGCCTGCCCAACTGGCTTTCTGAAGTGGGCGGTTGGAACAACCCGCTGACAGGCAAGGAGTTTGCTCTCTATGCCGAAGCTGTTGCCAGCGAGCTGGGTCCGTTTGTAGATTACTGGCTGACCTTAAACGAGCCGCTTGTTTACGTTTATCGTGGTTATATAAACGGCGACTGGCCGCCTGGATATAGCCGGAATTACCTTCTGGCTTTTCAAACTATCCGCGCTCTGCTGGAAGCTCATTCTGCTGCTTATAGGGTAATTCATAGCGTTTGCCCGCAGGCACAAGTGTCTTATGTTATTCACTGGAGGCCGTTTGAACCTAAGAACTGGTTCAATCCGCTTGACCAGATAGTGCGGTTTTATCGGAACCAGGTCTTTAATCATCTCTTTCCCCGGGCTGTCGATACAGGTATTCTGGAGTTCCCTTTCCCAATTGGTTCAGATCCGCCAGTCAGGGAGATTGCAGGTCCTGTGGACGGTCTTAAGGGGACGATAGATTTTCTGGCGCTCAACTACTACACGCGCGAGATTTGTGAATTCAAGTGGAGCTGTCCTCCTGATGTTTTTGGTGTTCAGTCTGGTGTCAAGAGGCTGGAGACAGCAGGGTTAGGCTGGGAGATTTATGCAGACGGACTGTACTATCTGCTTGTGGAAGACATTGCTCCTTACCGATATAGTGCCGGCGGGCAGCCACGCGATATATTCATAACAGAAAATGGCATGGCAGACGAATTCTCATCAGATCTCAACGACGGTGACTGGTCGCTCGATGACAATCAACGAATTTTTTATCTGGTAGCACATCTGGTGGCTCTTGCAAAAGCTATTGCTGATGGTGTCAATGTAAAGGGGTACCTGCACTGGTCGCTATTGGACAATTTTGAATGGTCGGACGGATTGTGTCCGCGCTTCGGGCTTGTCAGGGTGAGTTATCCCAGCCAGGAAAGAGTATTTCGCAAAAGTGCCAGAATCTATGCCGACATTATTGCCGGCAACAAGATAGCTCCTGCCTTGCTTGCTTTGATGACACGTTAAGCTAAGATCTAGACGTTTAGCCAACCAGGAGACCGGCGTGCAGCAAATAAGTCTATCCCATCGCTCTTTAACTGCCAGTCTGATTCTCTCAGTCTGGGCTGTACTTATCGCCCTGCCTCTTTTATGCTTCGCTCCAACTTATGCACAAACAGGCGTGAGTGGTGCCGCCGAGGTGATTCCGCCGGTGAAAGTGCAAATGCTGGCTAATGTAAAGGCGGTGGTGGCAGGCAGTCCTTTCAAGCTTGGCGTAGAACTCGTCATGCCTGCCGGCTGGCACACTTACTACAAAACGAGCGGTGATGCCGGGCTGCCCACGACTGTAAAGTGGAATCTTCCTGCTGGATTTGTGGCAGGACCGCTGCAGTGGCAGAAGCCAACCGTTTTCTCCGAGGACGGGATTACAACCTATGGCTATAAAGATAAAACACTGATTGCCACTACCGTTCGTCCTCCTGCCAGCGCGCCCTCAGGCGGCAAGCTGACATTTTCGGCAACAGTCAAATGGCTGCAATGCAATCATCTGTGCGTACCAGGACTGCAGGAGGCTGTTCTTAGCCTTCCGACTGCTGTCGCCGGACCGGTGACTCCTGACAACACGGCTTTTTTTGCTACTGTCGGTTATGAAGGAGTCCCGACAGTCGGCAAAACTGGCGGGATTAGGGTCCATATTCTCACTGACAAACTGTCAGTCCAGGGTGCGGTAGTGGAACCGAGCAATTTTGGACAATACTTCCTCTGGGCTTTTATTGGTGGCTTCCTTCTTAATTTCATGCCCTGTGTCTTGCCTGTCATTTCGCTTAAGCTCCTAGGTTTTGTCAAACAGGCAGGCGAGAATTCAAAGAGAACTTTTCAGCTGGCTTTAGCGTTTACTGCAGGGATAATGATGTCGTTTGCACTACTTGGTGGGCTTGTCATCGCCTTGCAGCAAGCAGGATATAGAGTTGGCTGGGGCTTTCAGTTCCAGTCACCTGTCTTTGTGATTGTTATGACTGTTATTGTTCTTCTTTTGTCTTTAAGCTTGTTCGGTCTCTTTTATCTGGCTCCGCCGCCAGGATCTCAGTCGCTGAATCCGCTGGCTGCTAAAGAAGGGCTGGCAGGTTCTTTTGCCAACGGAGTGCTTGCAACCACTCTTTCTACGCCTTGCACAGCGCCTTTTCTCGGCACAGCTGTTGGTTTTGCTTTTACTGAGCCACCCTGGGTAATTATTGCGGTGTTTCTGACAGTGGGGGCAGGCATGGCGTCCCCTTATCTCTTTCTTACAGCCAAGCCTGGCTGGATGCGCTTCATTCCCAAGCCTGGGGAGTGGATGGTTAAATTCAAAGAGGCGCTGGGGTTCCTCTTGCTAGCTACAGTTGTCTGGCTTCTGCAAGTTCTCGGCGCTGAAGTTGGTTATGAGCCGGTGCTTTATCTAGTTGCCTTTCTCGTTGTTGTCTCATTCGCTGTCTGGCTGGGGAGCAGTTTCTCCAGTTTGTCCAGCTCAGCTGGGCGCAGAGCCTTGGTCTGGACAGTTGCTCTGGCAACTGTTGCTGCTGGCTATTACTATCTGATTGCCAGAGTTGCCGGATTAGGAGCGCCGCCAGTAAAACGTTCTGTACAAGCAGCTCTTTTACTGCAGCCAAGCTCTAAATTGCAGTGGCTGCCGTTTAACGTCAACTTGTTAGATGAAAGCCTGTCTGGAGGGAAGACAGTTTTCCTTGATTTTACGGCACAGTGGTGCCTGACATGCAAGGTGAATGAGCAGGCTGTTCTCAGCAACAAAACGGTTGTTGAAAGGATGAGAGCTTTGGGTGTCGTTGCCATGAAAGCTGACTGGACCAGGCAAGATGAGCAGATATCTAATCTGCTCCACAAATTTGGTCGCTGGGGAGTGCCGCTTTATGTGGTTTTTCCAGCAGGCTCTCCAGACAAACCTATAGTCTTACCAGAAGTTATTACAGTGCCGCTGGTTTTAGATGCTCTAGAAAAAGCTAGACAAGCTCACCCTTAAGGTAAGCTCACATGCCTGTGACTATCAGCTTGATAAACACGAAGCATCTATGCGGACCGTGTCTGGCTTGTAAAGTGATGAGCGAGAGACTACCTGTCAGGAGTGTTGGCTACTTGAGTTGCTGTATCAAGGAGAGAAGCTCTGCATTGTTAGGCATGCCCTCGATGACTTCCTGCACTATTCCTTGTTTGTCGATGATAAAAGTTACACGATTTGCTAACAGTGCACCTTCTCTTGTGACACCATAAGATTTGCATATGGCAGCGTCTTCGTCTGCTATAAGAGGTATCTTGAGGTCAAATTGCTTTGTGAACTCTTCGTGACTCTTTATGCGATCGCAGGAGATGCCTATCACTTGTGTATCAACATTGCTGAAATGAGCCAGATCACAAGAAAAGTTGCACATCTCCTTGGTGCAGCCAGGAGTCATGTCTTTAGGATAAAAGGCGAGAATAACGTTCTTGTGACCGATAAAGTCATCCAGCGAGATGGTGCCGGCTGGCCAGGATGGTGCCATAAATTTGGGTGCAGCTTCTCCAGGTTGGGGTACCTTAAGGGTTGCTTCGTACGGTGTAGTCATGATGATACTCCTCAGCATCTATGGCTCAAGTACACAAGTATATATTGTCGCACCTTCAGAGCTTGAGATTAATTCGTCTGCAGGTCGGTTGTGACTAGGCTCAATACTGTTCGGATAAGGACTGACATACCCTGGAAACGCGGGCTTCTCGTTTGATGTCGTCAGTTTGAGAGGTTGAGGTAACTGTAGGGGCGGCTGTAGGGGCGGCTCGAGAGCCGCCCACCGGGCGCGTCGAGACGCGCCCCTACGCACTAAGTGGACGGCATTTGGCGGTTAGCCCGTATCCGCGCTGACATCTTGCCAGCGCGGATACGGGCTAACCGAACAGTATTGTGACTATGCTAACTGGTTAACTGTTGTAATCAGGCGCTGGCTTATCTTTAAGTGTGCACAGTAGTATTGATTGCTTCCAGCAGTCCGTTCAGCTTTTCCAGCTCTCTGCAGACACAGAATACTCCCAGAACTCCCACTTCTACGTTGGTTAATATGGTTATAGTGTCTTTGGACTGTAAGACTATCTGGTGCAAACTACCCAGGTCTAATTTGTTTGTGACAATATCGCTGTGGCTGTGGACGGAGGAGGACATTGGACCAAGAACATCTTTATCTAACTCCGGACCTAGCGTCGAAGCTATGACAAGCCCATCGAGTCCCACAATCAGGCTGCCTGCTACACCGGGATAGTTGTCGATCTGTGCCAGAAGCATTTTTATACCTTCACCTCTGGCAGCGCTAATCACCTTCGCTGTGGTGAGTCCCAGACCTTGTTTATCTGCAGATTTGATTATATTTGCCACTGCTTGAACGTCGAGAAGCATTTTACCGATAGACATGGTGCCTGAGGATTCCTGTTCAAGCCGCGGATATGATCCGGATGCTGACGAGAGCCGGCCAAACTCCTCAACAGCCCGGGATGGTATGTCCAGTGGTGTAGCATCCAGGGACTCTTGTACTTCTGGAATTGACTCTACTTCTCTAGTAGTGGTAGATCCGGTGTAGGCAATCAGCTCTGAGATGCTCTGGCGCTGCTCTTCAGCTTGTATGACCGGATCATTTAATGCGGATGAGTGGACAACCAGATCTGCAGCGACATCTGCTTGTTGTGATGGCAGCTCCCGTTCCCCTGGAGTGGTAATGTTCTCATCACAGCTGGCTGGAGCAGTGTTGGAAAAGCTGGCTATGAGATCTCGTACCTGATCGGCAGCAACAGGCTCATGCTGCAAGGGAGGATCAAATGGTGCTGTACTTTGAGCATTGTTAGCGGTGAGAGCATTCTTTACAGGTTCTTTGTAGCCTGGAGGCGCCACCACCTGCGTCGAATCGGTGCTTAACGGCTGTTCCTTGATTAAGGAGGAGAGCAACTTGTGCAGACCATCCAGCCTTCCTGCATGTGCCGAGTCACATAGGACAACTAGAATTCCTTCCTCTAGCTTTCTTAAAACTGTGACTTTATCGCTTGCCCTTAATATTATCTCTCGCACTGTCCCGAGGAATAGCTTTTCTGAGGTCAGGTTGGAGTTGCTGGCAATGGCAAGCGACAGCGCACTAAGCAGATCTTGATCCTGAGAAGAATCAAGTGTTGAATCAATTACTAGTCCGTCATTTCCGACAATCAGAGAGCCTGTGACTCCAGGATAGTGGTCTATGTAAGAGAGAAGTGATCTTATCTCTTCACCTCGTTTAGCGCTGATTATTTTGGTTGTAGTCACACCGCCGCTGCGTTTTTCGCCATGTTTGATAATATTTTCAATCGCTTTAGGGTCGATAAGCATTTTGCCGATTGTCTTCATGCTGCCTGCCGTATCGACAGATTCAGGTGGTTTGACTCGTGTTCTTGCAGACAATCTTCCGAACTCTTTCACTTCTGTCGGAGCTGTTGGCGGCAATGTTGGCGCCTCGTCCTGCGCTTGTTGCTGCTCGCTAGTATGCTGTTGTTCTTTCTCGGCAAGTGTTCTGATTAAGGAGCCCACTGAGTTGTTGTCTGAAAGAGTAGAGGTGTCTGCATATGAAAGATCTGTTTCATCCAGATCATGAATAAAATTTTCCCTCAAGGAGTGCTGCGCATCCTTGAGTTGGGCCAAGGTTTCTGCTGAAACGTTTCGCAGCGCTTCTTTGGGTACCAGTTTTTTAAATGCTTCGTCTAATTGTGCTTCCACCTGCTCATCATTATAAGAGTCCGAGCTGTTTGCCTCTGCGGATATCTCCTCCTCTAAGGAGGGCAGAGGCCCGGTCAAATGTTCAGTTTTGAGCAGCTCTTGCAGATTTGGAAGATCTGTCTGTTCGGCTCCTTGCTCCAACTCGCCTTGAGGTGTTTGCTCAGTGAATGTGCCTTCTGCACTGGCTGGAGCTTCTGCGGTTGACTGGAGAGTGGCTGGGGTGAGAGCTTGCTGTGGCGTCAAAGCTGCTGATGGAGGAGGTGCAGTATGCACTGGAGGGAGCGCCAGAGTGTCTGTGCCTGACAGAGCTTGCTCTTGAACAGGCTGGGTTGTAACAGCTGAAAGCTCTATAGGCTCTCTGATGAGCCGAATAGTGTCTGTCGTAAGCTTCTGGGCTGGTGCTGTACTTTCTGGGAAAGGTTGGCTAGACGGCGTCTGGCTTGATTGAACTAAGTGAGACTGCTCAGAGTTGTAAGCAGGCAGTGCCTTCGCAACTACGTCTTGCGTGCTGCTTGCAGGTGTGTGATCAATCTTGTCATCAGATTGGTTAATCATCTTAGCCGACACCGGCTCTTCTCTGGTTGGTCCTTTAAGAGTTAAGGTCTTGCTTAGACCAGGACTGTTTGTGGCGCCAATGTTTTTAGATTGGGCTGAGCCCACCGTACTGGCGTCTGTGTTGCCTGGCATCATGAAGATACTTGCCTGAGTGCTCTCCTTAAGCGACTGTGCTGCGCTACTCTCCTCTTTGAACAGGTTTTCTAGAGAAGTTGCTTCCGGTGGGTGAATTGATCTCTCCAGATGCATAATTCTGGAGATATCCAGACTTTCGAGAATCTCCTTGACTGATGGGTTGTGTTTGGGATGATTGGCTGCAGCCGTTTCCGGTGTTGCATCCAGCACAGGCTCCTTAATTGCTGGCAATTTCATTGTGTCGGCTGCCTGTTGCCCTTTAGTTGCCGGTTGTACTGACACTGCTTCTGCCAGGTTTGCATGAGTTGCGTAGGGGGTCTCTGGCATCGTCAGGCGGTAGAGAGCAAGAGTGCTTAGAATGCCGGCTATATTCATGATAATGAGTTGGATCCAGCTCACCAGTACAAATGAGTCAGGAAGCATCTGAGTGAGCTGACCTGAGCAGTTGCCGGCCGCGCCTGTGAGCATGGCAAAGCTGAGCATTGAAGCTCCCAGTTTGACAATCTGTTTAGAGTTGGCGTTTTCATAAAAAAGTAGGCTGGCGAAAAGTGCCAAGCCGACCTCTCCCACCAGAAGGGCCAGGAAAGGGATTTCAATAACCTTTTCAGGGAATTGGGGCGGAAAGAATAAGACTGCTGCCAACCCTGCCGAGAAGGTTATGAAGACTAATACACGGTCAGTGTTGATTGTTAGTCTGTACATTTAAATAAATGGAATGATGTTTGCAACTGGTTTCATATTAGCTCTAGGTGCTATGTATTCAATAATACCTATAATACTCATGCCTAAGATAGTATGCAGCCAGATCCATCTGCAATTGGGTGCAACGCTCATAAATTCATGTCAAGAAGGTGCGATTTAAGTTTATGCCAGCTCTTAAATAAAATATATCTTGACTAGGCTCGAAATGCTGCTGACAGCTCGTCCTTGAGCTTGCTGCGAATAATAGAAAGGTGTTGCTCGACAGCCTCGGCAGTAAGAGTATGTTCGCGGTCCTGGAACGTCAAGCGGTAAGAGAGACTTTTTTGTCCGTTTGGCAGTTGAAAGACGCTTACTAGATCAAGCTGACGCAGATTCGCTCCGGCTGCAGTTTTAATAAGATCATTTACAGTCTGATGCTCAATTGACTGCTGGAAATCAGCAGTTAGATCTCGCACCACTGATGGTGTTGAAATGATCTCGGCAAAGGAGAGTTCTTTCCTTGCTGTGCGCAACGCATCCACACTGAGCTCCACCAGGGCAGTTTGGCAGCGTAAATTGAGCTTGTCTGAGACAGCCGGGTGAATCTCTCCGAGATGTCCTAGCCTTACTGTGCAATCGCCTCGATCATATGTAATATTGGCACAACGACCTGGATGCAGGTAGGCAGGAGAATTATCCGGACTGTCAAACCTGACCAGGTTGGCTTCTATGCCAAGTCTGGTTAACAGATTCTCTACTATCCCTTTGGCAATATAAAACTGGGCAGTTGATTCGGCAGAGCGGTTTTGTTCCTGCCAGGTGGAAAGCGACTGAGCGCCGTAAATAGCTGTTGCTACGTGCAGCTCCTCGGCTACGCCGGTGTCTCTGGCTGAAGATTGTCCATGCAGTTGATAAATTCTTCCCACTTCATAAAGCCAGATACTTTTCGCCCCTCTGTCCTGGTTATAAGCGACAGCTTTTATCAGTCCGGGGAGCAAGCTTGATCTCAATGCCTGATGATCTGCAGACAGCGGGTTAAGTACATGTACAAGAGAGACATTGTCATCGGCAGGTGAGCCCAGCCCTAAAGGATCGACTCCAGTTAAGCTTGATATGTAAGTTTCATTCAATCCACATGCCGACATCGCCTCACGAGTCAAGATTTCAGTGTCGTCAGGTCGGTCTGGAGCAGCAGTATAAGCAGGCATAGAAATTGGCAGGCGATCATACCCCCAAAGCCTGCAAACCTCTTCAATCAGGTCAATCTCTCTGGTGACGTCACGCTGGCGGAAGCTGGGGACCTGAACAGCTAAGAGGTCATCTCCTGTTTGCTTGCAGTTGAATTCAAGACGACCGAGCAGATGACTTACTTCATCGCCGCTCATATCAATTTCAGTGAGGCGCTTCAGCTGAGAAAGGCGCAAAGCAACTTGCAACGGTCTTACTTCGTCGCTGCCACCATAAGTCAGGCGACCGGGACGTGCACCACATATCTCAAACATGAGAACTGCAGCTCGGTCTGAGGCCCGACGCACACCGCAGACATCGACTCCACGCTCAAACTGCAAACTGCTCTCGCTTGAAAGACCTAGCAGGCGACTTGCTCGCCTTACGCGCGATGGTTGAAAAGCTGCAGCTTCAAGCACTATATTTACTGTTTCGTCAGATATTTCGGAGTCTTTGCCTCCCATCACTCCAGCGACACCGAGTGGGCGCTGTGTGTCGGCGATAATGAGAGTTTCTTCGTTAAGCTCGCGTTCCCGGCCATCAATAGTGTCAACGCATTCGCCTGACCTTGCTCTGCGTACAACCATCTGGCGGCAGGAAAGCTTGGCAAGATCGTAGGCATGCAACGGTTGTCCCAGTTCATGCAAAACATAATTAGTAATGTCAACTATGTTGTTTACTGAGCGAACACCTATTGCTTCCAGGCGTCTGGTCAGCCGCAACGGACTCGGACCGACTTTGGCTCCGGTAAGAACACGCAAACTGAAGAAGGGGCAGTCTATATTGTTCTCAACTTCGATTTCAATAGACTCTGCGCTCTCGTCTATTTCTGGGAGCTGCCAGAGCGTTTTTTTTAGCGGACAGTTGCACAAGGCAGCCACTTCGCGTGCCAACCCCAGTACCGACAGGGCGTCGCCTCTGTTAGAGCGACTGCCTACATGCAGGATATGATCAGGATAAAGGTGTAGGAGCTCTATAACGTCGCTTCCCAGGATGGCGCCCGGCTCGAGAATAAGAATACCTTCTGAATCAATACATGTGATACCAAGCTCACCAGGGGAGCAGAGCATACCGTTTGATTCAACACCGCGAATTTTTGTTGGTTTGATGACAAGTTCACTTCCGTCGTGCCGGTTGAGCACTACAGCTCCGGCCAGAGCTATAGGCACACGCTGACCGACAGCTATATTGCCTGCACCGCAAACTATTTCGAGGGGATCTGAGTTGGTCTCAATTTTGACTTTGGCGAGTCTAATCTTGTTAGCATTTGGGTGCGGATTAATTTCGACAATCTCACCGACCTTAACTGGACCTGTGAGCTGGGACCCTACTTTCAGCACCTCTTCAACTTCAAAAGCGCCGGCAGTAAGCTTGTCGGCTACTTCGTAAGGGGTTAAAGAGCCGGTATCAACATAATCCTGCAACCAGTCAAATGAGAGCTTCACGAGTTATTTCCTCTGCCAGTGTAATTCCGCTTGTTAAAACTGCTGGAGGAAGCGAAGATCCGAACTGAAGAAATGACGGATGTCGTTGACTCCGTATTTGAGCATGGTCAGGCGGTCTATCCCCATGCCAAAAGCAAATCCGCTCCATTCCTCAGGATCTATGCCTACCCCGTTGAGAACGTTAGGATCGACCATGCCGCAGCCGAGAAGTTCGAGCCAACCTCTGTGTCCACAGGTTTTACAGCCACTGCCAAGACAAAACGGGCACTGACTGTCGAGCTCGGCTGAAGGCTCAGTGAAAGGGAAGAAATCAGGGCGAAAACGTGTTTTGAGTTGCTTGCCGAAGAAAAGGCGTATGAACTCGTTGAGACATCCCTTTAACTGTCCGAATGTGACGTTGCGATCAATCAAAAGACCTTCGAATTGATGGAAAAGTGGATATTTGCGGGCGTTTACCTCTTCGTTACGGTAGACGCGCCCGGGCGATATAATCCTGACCGGCGGCTTTTGCTTTTCCATCACACGTATCTGGACTGTAGACGTCTGGCTGCGTAAAACAACCTGAGGACCGGCACTTGTATAAAAAGTATCTTGTTCGTCACGTGCTGGGTGGTCGGGTGGGGTGTTGAGAGCATCAAAGTTGTAATACTCTGTCTCCAGTTCAGGACCTTCTGCCAGTGTAAAACCCATGCCATAAAAAATATTGGTGATTTCTGTAGTGACAGCCGTTAACGGATGCACATGCCCGAGTGAGTGCCCTGATCCTGGCAGTGTGATGTCGATAGCTTCGGCGGCAAGGCGCTGATTTAGCTCGATCTGGTAAAGTTCATTAAGGCGGGCTGACAGCGCGTTTACTATCCGTTCTTTGACGAGATTGGCTAACTCTCCAACTTGCGGGCGCTCCTCTTTGCTCAGGAGTCCAAGTCCACGTAGGACTGTTGTCAGTGTGCCCTTCTGTCCTAAGAACTCCAGGCGAAGTTCTTCAAGCTGTTGGCTGGATTGTGCCCGGGCAAGTGCTGCCACTGCCTCAGATTCCACCTGCTTGAGTTTTGTTTTCAGTTCGGCAACGCTCACTTAGAGCACTCCTCCCAAATTTAATGCACCTATTAACACTACCAGATGCATAGAACTTTACACCGGAGCCCGCCTCTGCTTTGCGATTTGCAAAGGTAAAATATCTAAGGTTATAGAGAGGGTACCCGCTTGGCTAAACAGCGGATAAAGAGACAACATGGCTCTACCATACCGACCACCCGTGTTTCAGTGGTTGTGGTGAGTGATGACAGGCAGATCCTTCTGGTCAGGCACAGGAAGGGCAATCGCCGCTCCTGGGTCTTGCCAGGCGGGAGGCTAGAGTATGGTGAAACTTTTGGCGAATGTGCTATCAGGGAGATTAAAGAAGAAACAGGTCTTGATATTGAAGTGGAGAAGTTTCTTTTTTTGTCAGAGGCGCTTGCTCCTGATCGCTCACGTCATATAATCAATGTTTACTTAAAAGGACGGATTGTAGGAGGTATTATGCGCATCGGTAATGAACCGGTGTTAGCAGGTGTTGATTTCGTTCCGGCAAGTGATCTCGAGACAAGAGAGATCTTCCCACCTATAGGGAAAAGGATTCTTGAAGCGATTGCTAACGGATTTAGCGGTGGAATTCAATATCTTGGCAACCTCCGGGTGTGAGCCGGTCCATGTTTAAGTCAAGCGCTTGATGTTATGTTGACATTGAGCTTGTTAGAGAGCAGAGGAGAAAGGTTATGGCGCAGCAAAAAGGGGTTAAGAGAGCGGTTAAGGTTCTCAAGCGTAAGCAAAAGAAGGCTGAACAGGCAAAAGTAGCCGGTATTAAGCGGGGGTCCCGCCAGGCTGAAGTCAAGCAGCAAGAAGAAGCAAAAGATAAATAAGCAAAACATCCCCAGGCAACGGCAGACTGTCAGGAGAAGCTGTCGCTGTTGCTTGTGCAGTTAATTGATTAGAGGTCTTCTCCGAAGGAGAAGGCTACTCCAGCTATGATCACTTCGCAGCCTGATGTGGCCCCTGCTTCGAGTAGCGCTTCGAATAAGCCCATGGCTTTCAAAACATGACGCATATGATAGAGAGACTCTGGATCACGCATGTCTGTTACATCGACCAGTCGGTTTATTCTTTCTCCGCTGACAGAAAAAACCTTCTTGTGGCGCTGGATGGTAAAGCCTGAGTCGACATGCTCTCGTGCTATAGGATCTTCAGCAACCTCGTACAGGCGGATGTGTGGTTGCAATACAGCCAGGCTTTCTAAAATCTGATTGGTGAGCTTATCCAGTCCCGCCCTGGTAGCGCACGAAATCATATATGGTCTTGCAGCTATCCCGGCTGAGTTGCATGGAAACAGGAAGAGATTATCCTTGTCCAGCTGTGCCAGTCTTTCTTCAGCCACAGCTGGGGTGAGAAGATCAACTTTGTTGAGGACAAGAATCTGCGGTAAAGAAGCTAAGTTGTTGCTGTAGGCGCTCAGTTCCTGGTTAACAGTTTTTATATTCTCTTCCAGGTCAGGGTCGCAGATGTCTGCCAGATGGATTAAAAGTCTTGTTCGTTCAATATGACGCAGGAACTTATGACCGAGTCCGATACCCTGAGAGGCTCCTTTGACAAGACCAGGGATGTCTGCCATTACATACCCATCTCCATCTGGCTTCTTGACGACGCCCAGGTTGGGAACCAGTGTAGAGAAAGGGTAGTCTGCAATTTTAGGACGTGCAGCTGTGAGTACTGAGAGAAGCGTTGATTTGCCTGCGTTTGGCATGCCTATTAAGCCGACATCTGCCAGCAACTTGAGCTCCAGCTCTAGCTTGCGTTCTATACCAGGCTGCCCTGGCTCGCAGTAGTGCGGAGCACGTCTCGTTGGCGAGGACAGTTTGGCGTTGCCGCGACCACCCTGTCCACCTTCAGCCACGAGAACCTTATCTCCTGGTGCAATTAGATCGGCTATGACGTTGCCTGTTTCCCTGTCTGTGGCTACAGTCCCGACAGGAACCTTAATGATCAAATTTTCTCCCTGGCGTCCATATTTGTTCTTTGAGCCGCCACGGACTCCTGGGGAAGCCTCAAACTTCGACTTGTAGCGGAAGTCAAGAAGTGTGCTGATATTATTGTCTGCCTGGAGATAGACGTCTCCACCGTCTCCACCGTCCCCACCGGCCGGTCCGCCTAGCGGCTCGTATTTTTCGCGCCGCCATGCCACTATCCCGTTGCCGCCATCACCGGAACGGATAGAAATTATTACTTGGTCTACAAAAGTCATCTTTGCTGATTATTGGGAAGCATGGAGTGGAGTATAACGAGCAGGAAGCTCTGTTGTCGACAGATAGTGAGCAGGCATCGCCTTTGGTTCACAATATTTACTCTGTAGCTGCGACCTGGCGGCAGAGAAGAAGGAAAAAACTACAACCTTGCCAAGTGGCAAGTATAGACTATTAACTAGATTAGTTATATAAGTAATGATAGTTAATATTATAGATATAGTTGATCTATATAACTTGGCGATTTGAAAAACGAAAAAAACGGGAGGGAAGTCCTTGGAAGAGCAGATTACTGTACATGAGAAAGCCCGGGGCGAAACTATCAAGGTTTATGTAGGCGAGTATAGAGGTACCAAGTACCTGCATATTCGTGAGTGGTATCTCGATAAAGATCAGTCCGAAAAACCGACCAAGAAGGGTGTTGCCATTCCGGTTGATAAGGTTGAAGTGCTTCGCGAAGCGCTTGATCAACTTTTACCGAAGTCATAATTCAAGGAAAGTGCTCTTGGGGCGTCTCTCTCCGGGCAGCCATAACTGGCTCGCTGGAATCTTTTTTGCTTCCCTTTCTCTTGCTGGCTTGTTTGAGCCAGCAAGAGCTGCTATCAGCGTATCCAACGAAAATCCAAAGCAAGGACAAACTGTAGAGGTGTCGCTGCCGCGCAAAGAGCAGATTGACTCAGCTGTGAGTGCAGCTGATCTTCCAACTTTGCAGTTTAACGAACGCAGTTATCAGCTTTTTCCTGCTAAAGAAAGCAACGGCGTTCAGTCATGTCAGTGGCGTGTCTTATTGTCCATCCCGGCAGACCTACCGCCTGGTACATATGTTTTTTCAACCGGCGATGGAAAGAAACAGATCAACGTTGTTGACGGTAACTTCCCGCTGCAGAAAATAAGGTTGCCAAAAGGGAAGGACACTTTTGAGGCTTCGCCAGGAGAAGAGGAAGCAGTCGACCGTGCCAAAGAGTTACTGTCGCCGGAGAGGCTGTGGCGGAAACATTTTGACCTGCCCTCTGCTGCTCGTATCTCTGCTGGCTTCGGTATCAAAAGGGTAGTAAATGGCAAGCTGCTGCCTGACTACACTCACTCTGGAGTCGATTTTGCAGCACAGCTAGGTTCGCCTGTAAGAACATGCGCTCCTGGTGTCGTTGTATTGATAGGCCGCAATTGGAAGCTGCATGGAAACCTGATTGCTATCGACCACGGGCAGGGTGTGGTCTCCTTCTACATACATTTGAGCAAAATCCTGGTGAAAAAAGGTGATGAGGTAAAGTCAGGGCAGATGATTGGTCAGGTCGGACACAGCGGTCGAGCTAACGGTCCACATCTGCACTTCAGCCTTTATGTCAATCAGGTAGCCACCAATCCGTGCGATTGGTTCAAGCAGCTTTTCTAAAGCTGTCAGATTACTGTCAGGAGACATTGCTTCTGGAGATGGCGGCTCAGTGCCACCACAACGTTCACTCCCTCTCTCCTTATATATGGAAGTAAAACAGACTGCTGCACTGATGCGACTTGCTTGACTGCTGAGTGCCGATAGCGCTTTCGAGCAAACTTGAGTCAGGCGCATTTTATTGACAAAAATGGAGCGGCCACTAGGGCCGCTCCTCGCCGTGGGGCAATGCTAATGTCTAAACGCTACGAAGTTTGAGTTTTGCTCCAGAATGCTTCTTTAATCGCTCTTGAAGAGTTGGACTCAGAGCTGATAACTACTGTCGCGGGAGCAAAAAGAAACACACCTTCGCCTATGCGCTGTTGATGTCCGTCAACGGCGTGAGTCGCTCCGGAAAGGAAGTCGACAACCCGCTGAGAACCTTCATTATCCAAAAGATGGAGATTTAGCAATACGGACTTGCGCCCGCGAAGATGTTCCACGATATCCATTACTTCGTCAAACGCTCTCGGTTCAATTACCAGGACTTCGCTTGATGGCTGAGCGCTTGGATGATCAACAACCTTGGGTCCCAGGGTGCTAACATTCGAGCGAACAGATTTAAGCGACTCGATCGGGGCGTTATCAAGAGCCAGCTGCCCATTGGTGGCATACACGGTGTCACCTGTCTCAAACAGGTCTTCAAAATCTTCCTGGTCATAATTGTCAGATGGACCAAACCAGAAGCTCTTAAACTTTTGAACTATGCTCACAACCTTCCTCCTTACCTCAACTTGTTCCTAACCTTTTCCTCTTCACAACACGAAAAAAAACTTTATTGTCCCACGATGGTACTAACTTCCGAAAATGGCCTGCCCAAGCCGCACCATAGTGGCACCGCAATTGACAGCTTCTTTCCAGTCCTGGGACATCCCCATTGAAAGCTCTTTCAGTTCGACACCAAAAGTTGCTCTCAAGTCATCACGCAGCAACCGCAGCCCATCAAAACAGCTGCTCCAGACACAAGGATCGCAGCTGAGCGGCGTGATTGTCATCAGCCCATTCACTGTGATCCCATTCAGAGCTGCAATGGTTGGGAAACATTCCCGCAGCTCATCAGGGCTAAATCCCGACTTGCTCGGGTCATTCAAAATTTTGACCTGTAGCAATACAGGCTGTACTATGCCAAGCAACTCGGCTGTTTTTGCTATTTCTTGCGCCAGTTTCAGCGAATCTACAGAGTGGATTAATGAGAAACGTCCGACCGCTTTTTTGACTTTGTTGGTCTGAAGGTGTCCGATGAAGTGCCAGTTGATTTGCGTGCCACAAGAGTCTGCTAGTGACTGCTGCTTCTCCAGCGCGTCAGCTATCTTGCTTTCACCAAACTCGGTGACACCAGAGGCGAACGCTTCCTTAACGCTTTGGGCGCCAACATATTTGCTCACAGCAATAAGCTTCACCGGACGCTCTCCGATGCCCTCTCTAATCCGGGCCAGGTTATCTGCCACACTCATGCCCTTCTAGCGTAAGAGGCGCTCTCCAATGATCGTCAGATCAACACCTACTATAAGACTTTGAAATGGTTGATTTGTCAAGTCTCTGATACCACTTTCTTTCTCTTGCTGCCGGTTATCTTCAGCTAAAGAGCCGTGCAGGTATGGCGTTTGCATATCTAAATGTCATTCGAAAGTGCCATCATGTCTGAACTCTATTCGTCGGACAGTATGTATATCGCTTGGGCTAGAGCTAAGATTGCTGCTGTTTCGCTGCGCATAATCCTCGGACCGAGCGTGACCGGAGTGACACCACAGGCGATAGCCAGTTCAATCTCTTCAGGAGTGAAGCCTCCTTCCGGTCCGATGGCAATGAATACACTTTGCGGTGGCAGCAGACTGGCGCGCAGATTGTTCAAGAGGCAGCTTGAACGTGGAGCTTCCCTTCGTTCGGCACAGATCAACCGTGCATCGGCAGCTATTGAGCCGGTGGACAGTTCAGCCATCAGTTGGCTGAACTGAGTCGGTTTTGTGATAGTTGGAATTGATGCTCGTTCGCATTGCTCAGCTGACTCGCGCATGATCGATTGCCAGCGCGCCAGCTTGGTTCCAAAATCGTCTGGCTTGACGACGCTTCGCTGGCAGATAAGCGGTATGACAGTGGTAACTCCCAATTCGGTTTGTTTCTCCAGGCTCCACTCAAAGCGGCCTCCTCTCAAAAGAGGTAGAGCTACTGTCACCGCCACTACAGGGTCTCCACTGGCCGCGTCCTGCTTGATTATGGTAGCTTCAATAGATTTGCCTGCCAGGTCGGCAAGCGAGCACCAGTAAAGTTTGCCTTGACCATCAAGGGCGATGATCTGGTCGCCACGCTTGAGTCTCAAAACGTTTTTTATCTGTGAAACTAATGAGCGATCAGTAATCATGATTTTGCCGCCGGCGAGATCTATCGAATCGGCAGCTAAGAAGAAGCGGTGCAAGTTCATTGTCATCAAGCCTGAAACAGTCACGGTGCTATAATCAACACCTCGTCATTCTATGTGATTTTTTTTACTGATCTGCTCTTTACAAACTCTGCCGTAACACCTGGCATTGTGTCAAGGTAAAGCTGGCAGAGTTTGGCGGATGCTGAGTTTAGTATCTCGGGTCGACCAGGGAACAAGACTATGGATTTGAAAGAATGGTTTGCAAACAGGAGAAAGGGCCGAGAGGCTGCCGAAGTAAAGCAGCCTTTGACAACTGAAGAGTACTGCGCTTTGTGGACACAGTGCTTTCAGTGTCGGGAGCTCCTTTACACTAGTGACCTGCGAGCTAATCTCCAAGTATGTCCAAAGTGCCAGTACCACTTCCGCATCGGTGCCCGGCAACGTATTGATCAACTGGCAGATCAGGACAGCTGGTCTGAGCTTGCTGGCAATCTTGCCTCCGACGATCCGCTTGGTTTTTTTGATACAGATAGCTATCCTAACCGCCTGGCTGAAGCTGCACATAAATCCGGGCTGTCCGAGGCTGTGCTCACAGGCACCTGTCTGGTAAAACAGGAGAAGATTGCTCTGGCTGTGATGGATTTTAGCTACTTCGGCGGCTCGATGGGTTCGGTCGTGGGCGAGAAGGTAACTCGCTTAGCCGAGCATGCTGCCTCAGAACGACTGCCTCTGGTCGTCGTAGCCAGCTCTGGTGGTGCTCGCATGCAGGAAGGGATACTTAGCCTCATGCAGATGGCCAAGACAAGTGCAGCTCTGGCTGCTTTGCATGATGAAGGTTTGCTCTACATTTCAGTGTTGACAGAGCCGACCTTTGGCGGAGTAACTGCCAGCTTTGCTATGCTTGGCGATTTTATTATTGCCGAGCCGGGAGCCCGCATCGGTTTTGCAGGGCGCAGAGTTATTGAGCAAACTATCCATCAAAAGCTTCCCAATGAGTTCCAGACTGCTGAACACCTTCTCAAGCAAGGACATGTAGATATGGTAGTTGAGAGAGCAAAGCTTAAGGATACAGTTTACCGGCTGGTGGTGTTTCACCCGGCTCCGCACAAGGGAGCTCGCAGACCGGACTCTTCAAAGAGGCTGCCTGTACTTGGTTAGTTGATAAGTGATAAGCGCAAAATTATGGATAACAATCGCAAAGTAGTCCCGTTGGAGTTTGAGCAGCCACTCTCATTGCTGTCCCAGCAGATTGATGCGCTCGAGAGGCAGTTGGCTGACAATCCGCATGTGGAGCTGGAGGCTGATATTGTGCAGCTGCACGAACAGTACATTCAGCTCAAACGCTCTCTCTATGCCAATCTGCGTCCTATTGATCATCTGGCAATTGCCCGTCATGGGCAACGACCGTATACGAGGGATTATTTCGAACGGTGGGATCCAGACTGGATTGAAATTCATGGTGACAGACATGGTGCAGATGATCAGGCCATGGTTGGCGGGTTGCTCTGTATGGGTGACATCAATGTAGTTGCTGTCGGGACTCAAAAAGGCAGGAATTTGCGCGACAAGCAGCAGTGCAATTTTGGCATGCCGCAGCCGGAAGGTTACAGAAAAGCTCTGAGACTTTTTGCTCATGCCGATAAATTTGGCTTGCCTCTTGTCTGTCTTATCGATACTCCTGGCGCATATCCTGGCATGAACGCTGAAGAGCACAATCAAGCGCAGGCTATAGCTATGAATCTACGTGAGCTCGCTCGGCTTTCAGTACCGGTGTTGGCAGTGATTACAGGTGAGGGCGGATCTGGCGGAGCTTTAGCCATTGGAGTAAGCAACCGTATATTGATGTTGGAGCACTCAGTCTATTCAGTAATTTCGCCGGAAGGTTGTGCTTCAATTTTGTGGCGCTCAGCTGACAAAGTAGCAACAGCATGCCAGTCGATGAAAATGACAGCTCGCGAGCTGCTAGCGTCCGGAATCATTGAAGAGGTTGTCGAGGAGCCGTTAGGCGGGGCACACTGTGACTATGATCTGGCTGCCAGGAAGATTAAAGAAGCTATTGTCAAGCATCTGAATTTATTGATGAAACTTTCGGCAGCTGAGCTAAAACAACAGCGTTTTAGCAAATACCGCAAGATAGGATGCTTTACTGAACTGCCTGTCTGTTGAGAAGATGCCTGTAACGCTTTGCAAGCAGTTTGGCTTTGGCCACTTGTATGCTGCTTCCTGAAACCTGCTCAAGCCGCTTGATAGCAGCTTTGTAATCTTTCTTTTTGGCATCAATGTCTGCTTGTAGCAGATAAACTCTGTTGAGGAGGTAGATCTCATGGTGGCTTATAGTGCCGGCAGCTTTTTTCTCCAGCAGAGCTGTGCGCGCTTCATTTAGTTTGCCAGTTAATACCAGCTGCTCTGCGCTGACGCTAAATGCTCCAGTAAGCTGTGGCAGACCTAAATTGACCTGGTAATTTACAGCTTCTTCAATGTCTTTACGAGCAATCCAGTAGCCCACTGCAATTAGCGTAATGGTAACTAAGGTTGGTAACAACCGCTGCATTGTGCCTATTGCTCTAACCCACCATGGTACGCTGGTGCGCGTTTTGGGCAGACGTAGTGCGACAGGTTCAGCGACAGGTCCAGCTTCAGGAGCTGTTGTCTGCAGTACTTGTCTGGCTGAAGCTTTGCTTATTTGCTCTCCACCTTTTTTTGTTTCGTTGGAGACAAGAGCTGCTGATCCTGGCGTCGTATCAGCGAAGCCTTTTTCCAGCTCTTGCCAAAACTCGTCCATAGTTGCTGGACGGTCTGCCAGCTCTTTGCTTAAGGCATGGTTTATGGCGATATTAAGTTCAGCTGAGAGGGCGAGATCTGGTCTTACCTGACTGAGCATAGGCGGGGGTTCGTATACATGCAGTGACATAAGTGTAATGAGATCGCTGGCTTGGAACGGCAATCTGCCTGTGAGAATCTCAAAGATGACTATTGCCAGCGAATAGATGTCGCTGCGCTGGTCAACCTCAAGCCCTCTAAACTGCTCAGGACTCATATATGAAGGTGAGCCACAGACAAGTCCTGTTGCTGTGATGCGCACTAAAGTGTCTTCGCCGTCCTGGATAATCTTGGCAATACCGAAGTCAACTACTTTTACTAATGGCTCTGGTCCATCGTGGAGCTCCAGGACAATATTTTCTGGTTTGATATCACGGTGAATGACACCATGCTTGTGAGCTTTGCTCAGAGCTGCACAAACCTGCTCTATAATTGGCTTGGCTTCCAAGAGAGGCAAAAATTGTCTCTCTTCAAGCAGCTTTGAGAGTGGTGCCCCTTTGAGAAGGTCCATTACTATAAAAGGCTGACCGCTGCCGAGCACGCCATAATCGTACAAAGTAATAATATGAGGGTGGTTGAGCCGGCTGGCTGCTTTTGCTTGCTGGTGGAAACGTTTAAGCGCCTCCTTGTCTGCTACCAGATGGCTATGCAACACCTTAACTGCCACCGCCCGCCCGATAAGCTCTTGGAAGGCTTTATAAACTACACCCATTGTCCCTTGCCCGATAATCGACTCGATCTTGTAGCGGTCCTGCAAGGTGGTCCCAATGAGCGGATCGTCTGCAAGCAGCACAAGGTTGACCCTGTCTTTGGGGCAGATGTCCATGTCGTTGTTAAACTCAAGATGGCAGGTCAAGCAAAGCTTCATTGTTCTTAGAGGTTTATCCTGTCCTGCTCCCGGTGCTGCTCTTGACTTGCCAGTTGCCAGCTGCAGGCAAGCGGCTTCTGCTCTTCGGTACTTTTCAATCTGGCAGCTGAGAGACCTGACTGCCGGCACAGGATACCGGGCAGCTCTTGATAATTGTCAATTTCAAAGTTGTTGTGACATAGCTTGGATCTATCCATACTAATAAAGGCATTGTATATTATTAATAGTGTGCTATATTAGTCCGGCTTTGCAACCTTATGAGGTTTAGCTTGGCAAACTTTACAAACTTAGCTTTCAGAGAAGACCCGGCAAGAGTTCGGGAAATACTAGAGATGCAAATTGAAAAAGGAGGTTATATGGAAAAAGTCCAACAGCAGAAGGTACAGAAGCGTTATCAGCAGGAGCTGACACGCTATCAGAAGCAGATTGAAAAGACAAAAAAGGTCCTGGGAGTCCAAAAGGCTGCCTGAGGCGTCAAAGAAATAGAGTAACTTGGAGGAACTGGTGATGTACCGGTTCTTTTTTGTTTCTCTGCCAGCTACTACAGAATCAAATCCTCATCTGTTAGGCTATCTCAATGAACAGTAAAGAACAAACAGAAAACAGTGGCGAACAGCAAGCCGGGTTCATGCGCAATAAAAGATTTTGGCGCCATCTTCGCGTGGAGCAACATCTCCTCAACCATGATCTTGCAGTCACACTTGCTCATGTCAGAATGCTGGGAGCAACCGGGATCATAGACAGTGATACAGCTTCTACCGTTCTTTCTGGCTTAAGTCAGATCGAGCAAGAGCTATCTGCTGGCAACTCTTTTCTCAAAGAGCAACATACAGACATTCACTCTGCTCTCGAAGAGCGTTTGCGTGAGCTAATAGGCGATCTCTCAGCGACTCTTCGTATAGCCAGGTCTAAGCATGATCAAGTAGCTACTGATATTCGCCTCTGGTTGCGTGCAGCTTTGCTCGATATTTTTGCACTAATCCTGGAGCTGCGCGGGCAGCTGGTTGTGTTGGCTGAACGAGATCTTGAGATTGTCATGCCTGGATATACTCATATGCAACCAGCCAGACCAATCTTACTTGCTCACTGGTGGCTGGCGAATGAGTCCCGTTTTGCTTCTGATTGCGGGCGCCTGACAGACCTTTATCGTAGGCTTAATGTGTTGCCGCTTGGGGCAGCTGCCGGAACTGACAAACCGATTGATAGGGCGCAGGTGTGTGCAGAGCTCGGCTTTGACGATTTAATTGACAACAGTTTGTATGCTATTTCAGACCGCGACTATTTAGTTGAGTTTGGTTCTTTCGCCTCTTTAGTTGGGGTGCATATTGCACAAATTGCTGACGATCTGCTTCTTTGGGCTACGCAGGAGTTTGGTTTTGTCAAGTTGAGAAACGCTCTCCTTCTAGGCAGTCAAAGCGCACCAAAAAAGAGTGGACAGGTAGCTCTTGAACTGATGCGTTCCCGTCCGGCAGGAATAGCTGGGCGGCTCGTTGAATTTATTGCTATCTTGAAAGCTGTTCCGATCGGCTACTGTCAGGATTTACAAGAATGTTTGCCTGCTGCTTTTGATATTGTCGATAATATCAAGCTGCTTCTGGAACTATCAGCAGCAGTTGTACCAGCTGTTGAACTCAATGCTTTGCGGATGCGGGAGATGGCTTCTGCAGATCTGACAAATTCCGGAGCAGCTATGGATTTTCTTGTCGACTGTGGCATACCTATTGATCGTGCCAGTAAAGTGGTCGAACAGTTGCTCAACTACTGCAAACAACGCAACAAGAATCTCTGCGATCTGGAACTTAATGAGTGGCAGCAGTTCTGCCCAGCTTTTGATGAAGAAATTTATCAGCACGTTACTATTGAGGAGTCGGTCGGTTCACCTTCTTACCCGGGCAGCACTTTGCTGGATCAAATAGGTAGTGAGCTTGACCGAGCAAAGGGGCGGCTGGAGCAAGACAAGAACTCGCTTTCCAGTCCGGAGGCAACACGCAAAAAACAGGCAGGTCTTAACGTATGAAGGCTATAGTTCTAGCGGCAGGAGTGGGGTCGCGTCTTGATCCACTGACAGCGCAAGTTCCCAAACCTATGGTTCCGGTGGTCAACAGACCAGTACTGGAACACATTTTAATTCTGCTCAAACAGCACGGCTTTAACGAAGTGGCTTCTAATCTGCACTATATGCCTCACAAGGTCAGAGACTATTTCGAGGACGGAGCTCGATGGGGAACAAAACTCTCCTTCCTTTTTGAAGAAAAGCTTAGCGGGGATGCTGGCGGTGTAAGGGCTCTGAGACGTTTTCTTGATGATGACACATTTATGGTAGTAATGGGTGATCTGCTCACTGATGCTGATTTAACTGCTTTAGTGCATGAGCATAAGAGAAAAAAAGCTATTGCCACTATAGCTCTGCAAAGTGTTGCTGACGTTAGTCAGTTAGGAGTGGCTCTTGTTGATGGTGAAGGTTTTATCAAAGGGTTTCAAGAGAAGCCGACAGAAGCTGAGGCTTTGTCGGATCTAGCCTCCACTGGTATTTATATCCTTGAACCAGAGGTGTTTGCACATATTCCATCTCATGGAAGCTACGGTTTCGGACGGCAACTCTTTCCTTGTCTTGTTGAGAAAGGGCTGCCTGTTGCTGGTGTGAAGCTCAACGGTTACTGGTCTGATGTCGGTACTATCAAGCAATACCGCAAGTCAAACTTTGATGCACTGGAAGGTTGTTTAAAAGTGGACCGTCCTGGTTCTGCTACAAGCTGGGGCTGGTTAGGTGAAGGTGCGACAGTAAGCAGCAGCTGCCTGATTGAAGGGCTGCTTATGGTTGGCAAAAACAGTCATCTCTTAGAGGGAGTAAAGATTTCTGGCAAAGTGGTCATAGGTGATAACTGTACGATAGGTGCAGGCGCAGAACTTCAGGATACTGTTGTCTGGTCTGATGTTCAGCTACCGCCGGCAACTGTTCTGTCAGACTCAATAGTCTCTTGCAACTGTGTGGTGAAGCAAGTGTAGTCTAAGAACCAACTTTAGAGTCCAGCTCGGACCCAGAGTGTGATGCTTTCCAGATCTCCATCCACAGCCAGTAGTGAAACGGGTTGAGATTTGTGTCTGCTGGCTCAAGAAGCGACATCCATGTGCGCGGGTTTGGAAAGCGCTTGGCCAGGCTGTAGCAATCGGCCATCCAAAGAACCTGTTCGCTTGTTTGTTGAGTAAGCATGCGGCTCGCCTCTTATTCACCCGTATGGGTGATTTCTCCTACAGCAATCTCATACCCAGTTAACTAAGGCATGAAACAGCCATATTTGGTTGCCATGTTACAAATTTTAATTGGTAAAGAACCAGAAGTAGAGCTGGAGCCGCATCTGGAGTCTGTCCTGTTATTTCCTTTTTGCTGCCGGCTGTATGTAGATTGACCAGGGGGATTAACCTGGAGGCCAGGAGAGCTGCCTGCCGCCCAACAAGTGAATGTGCAGGTGGTAGACTGTCTGCCCTGCATCTGCTCCTTTATTAATGACTAAGCGGAAGGAGCTTAATTTTTCGGAGGCAGCAACTTTGCTAGCTGCTTGAAAAAGCCTGCCCAGTTGAGCCGGCTCTTCAAATTCTGACACACCTGGTAGGTGCAACTTAGGTATGACAAGGATGTGAACAGGAGCTTGCGGGTTAACATCCCGGATAGCCAGATACTCGTCATCTTCGCTGACTCGACTTGCTGGCAGCTTGCCACTGATTATTTTGCAGAAAATGCAGTGGTTGTCGCAGTTTGATATGCTCTCGTTCATAAAACTCTCCAGGAGCATTTATATATGCATTTGAGTGTACAGATGCAAGTTTATGTTTATGGTGCAGAGTGCACAACGTTTGAGACAGTTTATCAATATAATATGTCCACTGTGTTTATTCGACCAGCCGCTTGACTATATTTCTATGTTTGGTTATGTCGGAGGATAAAGCAGGAGCCATAGCGCCTCTGTTCGCGCATATGCACAAGGCAGCTCGGGCAGCTCCGGGCTTTTATCTGGTGGAGCAAGGTCACAGCCAGTGACACTCGCTAAGCAAACTCTTCTAAGGAGGAATATATGCCGGCAGATGGTAACCTGTTGCCTCGCTACATCCTGATGCAGAAAGCCTTATTAGCTACTATGCATCTGAAAGATGTGCTGGAAGCTGCTGTCGTGCAGTTTGCTGATCTGACTGGTGGAGCTAAAGTAGCTTTATTCCTGTCAGACAACGAAAGTATGGCCTTTAAACTTATGGCTTCTAAAGGGTATTCTGACCCTGCTGTCGAGACTATGAGAGTCTTACCTTTTGCAGCCGAGACTCTTCTTAAGTCTGTAATGCAAAAGAGGTTGCCTTTTAGTATCGGACCAGGAGAGCCTGCCCCTGATGTCAGTGACGCTATCATGCGGCGTGAACAGTCGACAGTTCAGCTGGCTGTGCCTCTAATAGCTTCCAACCTGCTGGTAGGCGCTCTTCTTATTGATTCAAATGAGACAGCGATACGCTCCCAGATTGATTTTTATAAAGATGTGGCTGATGTGGTTGCTGCAGTGCTTGCCAACTCCATCCTTTTCGGGCGGTCTGAGTATGAGCGCGAGCGGCTGGGGACTTTGTATAAAACTTCCTGCGCACTCTCTGGCAGTGTCTTAAGTGTGCCTGAAGTGTTGCAAATAGCTTCAGATACAGCACTTGTTCTTGGAAACACGCCTAACTGCGCTATTTTGCTTTATGACTCAGCCAAGCGAGGCTTTAATCTAGCTGCTTTTAAAGGTCTGGACGGGTCGTCTCTCTCTGATTTTGACCTGTCTGGAGAAGGGACTATTGCCGGGCGAGTGCTGAGCTCAGGCAAAACAGAATATGTGCCTGAAGCTACTGCCCATATGTACGGGTTGCCACGTAGCGCAGGAGGGAGCATATTGGGGTCTTTGATAGCTCTACCGATGATTCATCATAACGAGCCGACCGGAGTTCTTATGGTGTTCTCAACTGATGCTCGGGCTTTTCACCGCGAACAGCTTGAACTGCTCGAGTCGCTTGTCGGACAAGTGACAACCGCCTTAAATGTTGCTCTCGCGCATGAAAGTGCAGCAGCTCAATCAATTCAAGATGCGCATACTGGTCTTTATAATCGCTGGCACTTTGAAGCTTCTCTTGTCAAAGAGATGGAGCGCAGTCAGCGTCACAAGCGTGATCTTTCTTTGATGTTGGTTGATGTTGATCATCTCTCACATATTAATGAACATCTGGGGCAGGAGAAAGGTGATGAAGCTATAAGGCATGTTGCCCGTCTGATTAAGAGCACTTTAAGAGACATAGATCTCCCCTGCCGCTACGGTGGAGAAGAGTTTGCAGTTCTTCTGCCTGAGACTGTCATTGATCATGCTGCTGAAGTGGCTGACCGCCTGCGCAGCCGCATTCGTAGCGAAGCTGTACCAGGAATTGGTATGGTGACAGTATCTATAGGACTTTCGGCTTTTCCTAAAACAGCACATGATGCTGGCGCGCTGCTCAAGAGCGCCGAGCAGGCTCTTAACGTGGCAAAATTCGAAGGACGTGATCGGATTAAAGTCAGCCTTTCAGGACAGCCAACAAGCGGACAGATCTCCTGGGAAGAGCTGTCCAGGCAGGCTAAACTTTCTGTCATTAGCGAACGTCAGTCCCGTTTGCGCAGCAAGCTGGAGGTGGCTCCTGAAATTGCCAGCTGGATGAAGACAAGGCGGACCGGCGAGATTCAGTTGTAATGGAAAGCTCCAGTAATCCTTAAGAAAAATGGGGAAACCTGCCCTAGCAGCGGCTTTGCTCGTTACACTCCTATTTGTAGAAACGTCTGGAGACGGTGGATGCTCATTGCTGACTCGTCCCCAGCGCCCCAATGTATCCGTATGAGATTAGGAGGATTCAACCTTGGCTACTGCAACAAAGCTAGCATTGAAACCATTGGCCGACCGAGTCGTAGTCAAAAAGCTGGAGGCTGAGGACAAGACTGCCGGCGGAATCGTCCTTCCGGATACTGCCAAAGAAAAACCCCAGCAAGGTGAAGTATTGGCAGTAGGGCCCGGTAAGTTTGATGAGAAAGGCAGCCGTACGCCCATGGAAGTAAAGGTCGGAGATAAGGTTCTCTTTGCTAAGTACTCTGGTACTGAAGTAAAGATGGACGGGATTGAGTACCTGATTTTGGCAGAACGCGACCTGCTTGCTGTCATAGGCTAATCTGGTTTGATTTTTTATTTAAAGGTTGCCCCCAAACAAAGGAGAGGGACGAGGTAATATGGCAAAGCAAATAGTTTACGAGGAAGAAGCACGCCGAGCGCTTGAGCGTGGAGTTGATCAAGTAACAAATACAATCAAGATGACATTGGGGCCGGCCGGGCGCAATGTGGTTCTGGAGAAGAAGTTTGGTGCTCCTCAGATCGTTAATGATGGAGTGACAATAGCTAAAGAGATCGAACTGGCAGACCATCTCGAGAATGCCGGTGCTCAACTGATTCGTGAAGTTTGCACCAGGACAAATGACACTGCTGGTGATGGTACTACAACAGCTGCAGTTCTTGCTCAAGCCATGATTAAAGAAGGGCTACGCAATGTGGCTGCTGGCGCCAATCCGATGGTGCTGCGTCGTGGCATTAACAAGGCTGTCCTTGACGCGATTGAAGAGATCAAGAGGATTGCCAAGCCGGTTGAAGACAAGATTGCTATTCAGCAAGTAGCCACTATCTCTTCTGGAAACGATGAAGAGATTGGCGCTTTAATTGCTGATGCCATGGACAAAGTCGGCAAGGATGGAGTTATTACAGTTGAAGAGTCAAAGTCACTCTCTACTGAGCTTGAAGTTGTCGAAGGAATGCAGTTTGACAAAGGTTATGTCTCTGCTTATTTCGTGACTGACTCAGAAAAGATGGAAGCTTTGCTTGACGAGCCTTTCATCCTTTGTGTAGACAAGAAGGTTAACCTGTTGGCAGACCTGGTACCGGTGCTTGAGAAAGTTGCCCGTGCTGGACATCCGCTTCTGATCATTGCTGAAGATATTGAAGGCGAGGCGCTGGCTACTTTAGTGGTCAATCACCTGCGTCAAGTCCTCCGCTGCTGTGCAGTCAAGGCTCCTGGCTTTGGCGACAGAAGAAAAGAGATGCTTAAAGACATCGCTATCTTAACCGGCGGTCAGGTCATCTCTGAAGAAGCTGGACTCAAGCTTGAGAACGTTACGATGGAGATGCTCGGCAAGGCTCGCCAGGTCCGTGTCAATAAAGATAAGACCACTGTTGTTGCCGGCAAGGAACATACAGCTGATGTGCAAAAGCGTATAACGCTTATCAAGCGGCAGATGGAAGAGACCGATTCCAGCTTCGACAAAGAGAAGCTGCAAGAACGTCTGGCCAAGCTTTCTGGCGGCGTAGCTGTCATTAAGGTTGGAGCTGCCACTGAGACAGAGCTCAAGGATCGTAAGCTGCGTCTAGAAGATGCACTTAATGCAACTCGGGCAGCAGTTGAAGAAGGATATGTCCCCGGCGGCGGCACCACAATGCTTAACCTGGTGGTCAAACTTCTGGCTAGCAAAGAGTACAAAGCTCTTTCCGGCGACGAGAAGACAGGCTACGACATCGTGGTTAAGTCATTCGAAGCCCCTGTACGCCAGATAGCCGATAATGCTGGCTTGTCTGGTGAAGTGGTAGTCGAGAAAGTCAAGAATGAGAAAGAAGGGATAGGCTTCAACGCCCAGACTTTCACTTATGTTGATATGACTAAAGAAGGCATCATTGATCCAGCTAAAGTTGAGCGTTGTGCTCTTCAAAACGCTGCTTCAATTGCTGCAATGTTCCTCACCACTGAAGCTCTCGTAGTGGATGTGCCTGAAGAAAAAAAGATGCAAATGCCGGCCGGCGCCGGCATGGGTGACTTCTAAGAAGTAACTGAATAAAGTGACAGAGCCAGAGATCTCACAGATCTCTGGCTCTGTCTTTGTGGAGCCTGCCTTAAGCGCTTGTCAGAGGTAGTGTCGAAGCACGGGCGTGGCATACAGCCAGAGCTACAGCATCAGCTGCATCATCAGGCTTGATTATGTTCTCGTGTCCTAAAAGTTCTGACAACTTATACTGCACCTCTTTTTTGTCGGCTCTGCCGTAGCCGGTCAGAGTGAGCTTAACCTGCATCGGTGTGTACTCTGCCACAGGAACATCGGCACTGGCAGCACATTCAAGAATAACTCCACGTGCTTGAGCAACCCCGATTACAGTCTTGGCATTCTTAAAAAAGAAAATTGCTTCAACCGCCATAATGTCAGGTTTATATCTGGCGATAATGCTGAGTAGATCTTCTCTGATCATCTTCAGACGAGCACCTGCAGGAAGAGTAGGCGGTGTTGATATGATGCCTGCTGCCACATATGAATATGTGTCTTTGTCAGGGCAGTCTAATATGCCATAACCCACTGTGGCTGTGCCCGGGTCGATTCCTAAAATGCGCTTGTGCAACTGCTTGACCTTGAGCGAAGTTTCAGTTCAAGTTTAACATTGCCTGGAGCTGCTGCCTGACCTGTGCCTGCGCCGCCATGTGGAAGGAGAACTCAATTGATTAACTGCACCTGGTAGGTAATGTGCCTTAACGCCAAGATGTTAAGCTGTGTGCAGCCAGCGGCTGCTGCCAATGGTAATCTGCCTAGGCGATGATGATGGTGATGAATACGAGCAATAGTGCAACTCTCCAGCCTCGAGACAAGGTTCGGGTGCTCGAGCAGCTCCACTGGCTGGACAAGGTGCTGGTGGCGCTCGGGTGTGGTTGTCTGCTTGGGCTGTCGACTCCAGGTTTTGATCTCTGGTATCTGTCCTGGTTCGGACTGGTACCGGCTCTGGTGCTAATTGCCAGTTGCAAAAGTAAATGGCAGGCAACTGCCGTCGGTCTTGTCTTCGGTCTTGGCTACCATCTTGTTGCGCTGTGGTGGATTCTTGGACTGTATCCGTTGCCATGGCTCGGAGTTAGTAATTGGCTTGCTTTTCAGTCAGTAATCCTTGTCTGGCTGGCAGAGTCGCTCCATCAGAGTATTTTGATGGCTGGGTTTGCTCTCTTTGCTTATGTTTTGCCTACGCGGGCAGGATTGCTGCCTCACTATGCCCGTCCTTATTTCCCTTATCTTTTAACTCTGCCTGTGATATGGCTGTTTCTCCATTGGGTTGTAGGACCGGCAGAATATTTTGCTGGCATGCCGGTTAATCAGCTGGCTTATTCACAAAGCTGCTTCATCGAGCTCATACAGATAGCTAAATTAGGGGGCAGCCAACTGGTCGAGTGTCTTCTCCTTCTAAGCAACTGTGCTCTGGCTGCTCTTATTATTGAACGTAGCGGCTGGGTGACGCCGCTGGCTGCCCGGGTCGATCCAATTTCGCCGCGTGTCGGTGCTTTTGTCGATCTGGCTTTGGTGGCAACTCTTATACTTCTGGCAACAGTCTGGGGGGGAAGTGAAGTTGCCGTCAGACCAGCAGGCATTACTGCGACAGCAGTGCCTGTAGAGTTAGCTGTGATTCAAGGCAATATTGGCGCTGAAGATGAACTGTCGGGTTTGATGAGTGCTTCTGAAATAGTGCACCGTTACACTTCATTGATTGATAAGCTCGGTGTCTCGATTCTTGTCTTACCAGAAGGTGTAGCTAAGACAACAACAGGAGCGCTCTGGGGCGCTCTTCGGACAGTTGCAAGGGAGCAGAAGAAGGAGGCGATTGTAGGAACAGTAGAGCCGGTTGAAGGCGGTGCAGTCAATGCTGTGCGCATCATAACCGGCTGTGGGCAAGAGAATCATGTTTATGTGCAGCGGCGCCTGGTGCCGTTTAACCAGTTTGTTGCTGGCTTGCTGAGTATTATTGGATTACCTAAATCAATCTGGCAGTGCGCAGGTGGTGGACTGATTTCCACCCGCCAGCTCTCCTGTCCAGCCTCTATCTGGGGCAAAGTTGGGGCGTCTGTTTCAGCAGAGCTGCTCTATCCGCACCTGGTAGCTGACGAGGTTCGACATGGAGCTTCACTTCTGGTTGCTCTTGTTAATCTCTCCTGGTTCCACAATGCTGGCGTCAACAGGCAAATTGTGGCAGCTGCTGTCATGAGAGCTGTGGAGAATGGACGTTTTCTGGTTCTGGCAACGAACACTGGTATATCAGCAGTCATTTATCCTTCAGGATTTGTCTCCAGCGCTTCAGCGCCAGGGCACCCCGGTGTCCTTGTTGACACGGTACAATTCCTTTATCAAAAAACTCCCTTTACAAGAATGTGGTGGTTATGAGTTCAGTCTTGTCAAAAGCAGTTGTGGTAGGCACATCGTTGTGGATCGCAGTGGTGACCAGCAGCAGTTTGGCGTTTGCTAAAGCACCAGTAGCCAAGATTGGCCATGGCAATATAGTTAAACTTGAGGTGTCCAGCAGCGAAGCCGAAATTACCCGTGGACTAATGTTCAGGACAGCTATGCCTGAAGATAGCGGTATGGTCTTCCTGTTTCATCCAGCAAGAGCAGTCAACTTCTGGATGTATCACACTCTCATCCCGCTCGACATGCTTTTTGTCAAAGATGGCAAAGTGGTGAAGCTGTTTGAGCATGTTGCTCCATGCAAATCAGAGAATCCTCACGACTGTCCTACTTATCCTGCCGGGGCAGGTCTTTCTGTCTCTGAAGTAATTGAGGTCAATAGTGGCTGGGCAGGCAGACATGGTGTCAAAGAAGGCGACCAGGTCACCTTCGATCTGCCTAATTAATTAAAAGCGCCGCAGAGCTCTCAGGATTGATGAGCTTAAGCTACTAATCAGTACAGCCTAAAGCTGTACAACTCGTGTGACTTCAGGTATAGACTCTTTGAGAGCACGCTCCACGCCCATTTTAAGTGTCATTGTCGAAGCTGGACACATGCTGCAGGCGCCAGTTAGATGGACAAAAACTTCACCATCTTTGACATCAACCAGCTCGATATCTCCGCCGTCGGCTAACAGCATCGGGCGTAGTTTATCTAGAATCTCTTGAACTTTCTCTTTCATTGCGCTTCCTCTTTGCTCCCTCAATGAGCCAGCCTCACTTCTGCCGCTGTGTGTGTTGGCAGGACTGTGCAGCTTTACCATGACAATTGTGACGCTCTGTCCTTAAGGACTGATAAAGGCTAAGCTGGTTTCAAGCTTAAGAGTATATCATTACTACACATTGCTTCTGCCGGCAGATCAATGGGCTAGTTTGTAAGACAGTCCATATCTGAAGGAGTTAACTGAACGTGCAGCCCAGGCATCGAAGTACAGTGGTCAGACGACCAGGAGTCGTCCTATCAGGCTGCCAGTGCAGGCAAACGAAGTTGATAGTGCTGTGCGGACACCCTGTCTCGACAGACAGAGGGCGGGGAAAGATGCTTAGACAGACAAGTAGAATTGCGGCAGCGGAGCAAATAAAAGAGTATGCATCCCAGGCAACATTGCCTGAACAAACAGTGGAGTTGCGGATTCCGAGAGCATTTGCAGACAGATGGTGCTCAGAGATGAGCAGACAGACAAGTAGAATTGCGGCGGCGGAGCAAATAAAAGAGTATGCATCCCAGGCAACATTGTCTGGACAAACAGTGGAGTTGCGGATTCCGAGGAGGAATCCGCAACGCAACGGGTAGACGCGCGGAGGCGCAGCGGATGGAGAGTGCGACATCCGCGCAGCCGGAGCGCTTATAAAAAGGAGAACACATGGCAAGAGTAGCAATTAACGGTTTTGGCCGCATCGGCCGCATCGCCCTGAGAGCATTGCTTCAACACCCGATTTCTGGGGTGGAGATTGTGGCAATAAATGACCCGCTTCAAGATACCAAGCAGTCTGCTCATTTGCTTAAGTATGATTCCATACTTGGCGAGCTTCCCAACAGAATAAGCCACACAGAGACAGCGATTATAATTGACGGGAAGGATATTGAGTTTTCACGTGAGAAAGGACCGGACACCTGTCCGTGGGGCAAGCACAAGGTTGACATTGTGCTCGAGTGCAGTGGTGTCTTTACTGAAGCTGAAAAGGCTAAAGGACACATTTCTGCTGGTGCTAAGAAAGTCATCATATCTTCTCCTGCCAAGGGTGAAGATATCACGATTGTAGTTGGCGTCAACGAGAAAAACTATGATCCAGACAAGCATCACATCATATCCAATGCAAGTTGCACGACCAACTGTCTGGCACCGCTCGCTAAAGTAATTGATGAAGCATTTGGAATTGAAAGTGGTGCAATGACCACTATCCATAGCTACACCGGCGATCAGCGCCTGCTCGATTCAGCTCACAGAGATTTGCGCAGAGCACGTGCTGCAGCACTGTCGATGGTGCCATCAACAACTGGTGCTGCCAAAGCTCTCGGATTGGTGTTGCCTGGCTTGAAAGGTAAACTGAATGGCTTTGCCATGCGCGTACCTACTCCAAATGTCAGCATAGTCGATCTTGTTGTCATAACCAAGAAGGATGTAACAGCCGAAGCTGTTAACAACGCTTTGAAAGAAGCTGCCAACGGACCGCTCTCCGGCATTCTTGCTGTTAGCGAAGTGCCGCTGGTTTCTTCTGATTACTGTGGCAGCAATATTTCATCAATTGTTGATGCTGAGCTGACTATGGTTGTTGGCACCAGACTGCTCAAAGTCCTCGCCTGGTACGACAATGAGTGGGGCTACAGCTGCCGTCTGGTCGAACTGGCTGGTATGGTTGCCAAGAAATTGGCAGTAGCTAAGGTATAGTCGGATTATTTTTGCTGTCCCAGGCTTATTTAAGCCTGGGACAGCAAATCTCAAAATTTTAGTATCCTTTGCCAGGAGGCATAGACAATGGCTAAAAAGACGATTGCCCAGGTTAACCCTTCCCTTTTTAAAGGTAAGCGGGTACTGGTAAGAGTTGATTTTAATGTTCCGCAAAATGAGGACCGCTCCATTTCGGAAGACTCGCGTATCCGTGCTGCTTTACCGACGATCAATTTGTTGCGTGGTGCCGGAGCTAAGGTAATACTGGTTTCCCACCTGGGACGACCCAAAGGTATAACTGAGAAGTATTCATTAAAGCCTGTAGCTGTGCGCCTGCAAGAACTGATTAGCCACCCTGTTCATTTTGTTGCTGACTGTATTGGAGACGAAGTATTCACGGCAGTTGCTGCCATGAAAGATGGCGATATTTGTCTGCTGGAGAATGTGCGTTTCTACGCTGAAGAAGAGAAGAACAATCCTGATTTTGCGCGCAAGTTAGCCGGCTTTGCCGACATTTATGTCAATGATGCTTTTGGCACAGCCCACCGTGCTCATGCTTCCACTGAAGGTGTGAGTCATTTTGTTTCGCCGTCGTTGGCTGGGCTTTTGATGGAGAAAGAGTTGAGCGCTCTTGGCTCAGCGCTCGACAATCCGATTCGCCCCTTTGCCACAGTTATAGGTGGAGCTAAAGTTTCCTCAAAGATAGGCGTTCTCGAGAATCTCTTAAATAAGGTGGATATCCTGATAATTGGAGGCGCTATGGCCTTCAGCTTCTTGAAGGCTCAGGGCAAGGAAGTTGGCAAGTCGCTTGTTGAAGAAGATCGCCTTGAGTTCTGCAAAGGTTTGATTGAGAAAGCAAAGAGCAAAGGGGTCAAGCTTGTCCTGCCGGTCGATGTAGTTTGTGCTACTGAGATTGCTGCGGGAGTGCCGACAACTGTTCGCTCAATTGATGAGATTAAAGCGGATGAGATGGGACTTGATGTTGGTCCCAAAACAGTTGAGGACATTAAGAGTGCTCTGAGCAGCGCTAAAACGATTGTCTGGAATGGTCCTTTAGGAGTCTTTGAGACTGCTGGTTTTGAGAAAGGCACTTATGCTCTTATCGACTATCTGGTTAAGCTAACGGCGGCAGGAGCACGCACTATTATCGGTGGTGGCGACTCCGTGGCGGCCATAGAAGCCAAAGGTGTAGCTCCAGGATCGTTCAGCCATATCTCCACCGGTGGCGGTGCTTCGCTTGAGTTTCTCGAAGGACTTGTACTGCCTGGTGTAGCCTGCCTGGATCCAAGTGAACCGGTGGCAGCAGCAGGAAGACAACCGTAGTACAATCGATTGCAGCCGGACAAGCAAGAATATGGTTGCAAGCGAACTGTTTCAATCTGTGCGGGCGGCTTTGTGAGTCGCCCGCTTTGTTGTGTCTGGCAGGTGGCTTTTTCAGGAGTGTTTTCGGTATCCCAGTTTTGAGGAGGTGCCCGGTGCCTGTCTTATCCAAATCTGTCAGTTACTGTTTAATTGTTGTTGTCTTGGGCGTGCTTTTGTCTGGAGTTGCCTGTGCTGATGAGGGCCGACAGTATTTTGTTAACGGTCAGCCAGCATCAGCTGATCTTGCCGCTGCAGTTAATATACTTCAAGAAGGCTTGGCCCTCTTGCGTGCCAACCAGAACAGTGAAGCAGTTGATAAGTTTACAGCTGCTGTTGTCCTGGCTCCCGACCTGCCAGCAGCTCATCACAACCTGGCAGTGGCTCTGGCTAAAGTCGGGCGTTTGCAAGAGGCGATTGAGCAGCTGCAAAAGGTTCTTACTCTTGATCCTAATCTCTCGCCAGCACTGCTCACTCTTGGTGGTCTTTATCAGTCGACCGGGCAGGTTAATGTAGCTATTCAAACCTACCGTGAGTTTCTTAGACGTTTTCCTAAGGATAGCGAGGCGCCCAAAGTTGCCAATCTTGTAAAAGGGCTGGAGGCTGTCTCGGCTGCTACAGCGGCAGCTCCTGGTGCTGATTCGCCCAGGGCGGACTCAAGCGACTATTTAGCCGAGATGTTGAAGAATGGTACTTTCCGCTGGCCCGACATGCGTATGCCGATCAAGATTTATGTGCAACGTGGTGAAAATGTTCCCGGCTTCCGTCCGCAGTTTACAAAACTGCTCATCAGGTCGTTTGTTGATTGGAGTGCCGCTTCAGGCGGGCATGTGCGTGTCAGTCAGGTGGACTCGAACAGAGATTCTGATATTGAGTGTATGTGGTTGGATAACCCTTCTTCGCTATCTAATCCGAGCGAGTCGGGCGAAGCAAGAGTCTTTACTGACAATACAGGTATCAAGAGAGGGACTATTAAGCTGCTAACAGTTCCGCTGTCTAAGGAGCTGCCGTTAACTGACAATCGTATGCGTCAAATCTGCCTGCATGAGATTGGACATGTTTTGGGACTGGCCGGGCATACTACCAACCCGGCCGATGCCATGTTCTTCTCCGCTTCAGTTGCCGATGAGTGGAGAGAGCTCTCGACCCGTGATAGCAATACTGTCACCAAGCTTTATACTTTGAGTAGTTCCAGGCGGTAATCTCCTTAAATTTGCATGACAGGTCTGTTTGAGCACAAAAATGAAGCTGCCAATCACAAGGATTGGCGAGGAACTGCCTGGCGACGGGAAAGTTCCACCCGGATGTGCCTTGTCCTTGTCTTGACACTCCTTTATATGGTGGTGCAGGTGGCAGTTGGGCTGCACTCAGGTAGCCTTGCTTTATTGGCTGACGCCGGGCATCTGGCTACTGATGTCGGCTCTATTGTTCTAGCACTGTTGGCTTTCTGGTTTTCTGCTCGACCGTCGACTGCAGCTAAGACTTATGGCTATTATCGTAGCGAAATATTAGCTGGTCTCATTAACGGCGTTCTGCTTGTGGGCATCTCCGGCTTTATCTTATGTGAAGCATGGAGGCGCCTGGCAAATCCTCCGCCTGTTGTAAGTGGACCTGTCCTTGTAGTTGCTCTTGTTGGACTGGTTCTGAATCTTGTCGCGGCCAAACTGCTTCATCGTGACGCAGGACACTCACTTAATGCCAGAGCTGCTTATCTTGAGGTTCTTTCCGATCTGCTTGCTACTGTAGGGGTTATAGTTGCGTCTGCAATTATGCTTACAACCGGGTGGTATCAAGCAGATCCTATTGTAAGCATGGTCATTGGTGTCATGATTCTGCCCCGTACCTGGGGGCTGCTCTGTGAATGCACGCACATTCTTATGGAAGGAGCTCCTGGTCATATCGACCTGGCGGCGCTTAGAGCAGCTATGCTTCAGGTGCCTGGTGTGGTTGATGTTCATGATATACATGTCTGGACAATTACCTCCGGTCTTGATGCCATGTCTGGACATGTGACTGTCGATGTTGCTGCGTCCCCTGATGCAGTCCTCTCTAAGATTACTGATCTGGCGCAAGGAGAGTTCGGTATTCATCACACGACAGTTCAGGTCGAGCAGATTGATTGTAAGGGAATGAATAACGGTACCTGCTCCTGATCAGAGCACATGTTGCCTGTGCGTAATTTTACGTCTGTGGTGGGAAAACCCCCAATTGTCCCCGGGCGGGCTAATCGCTAAGCTTGTTTCATGGATAAGGGCAGCAGGCTAAGCTTGCTAGCCGGCAATGAGAGGGAGGCATAATGAGCATGTTTCAAGATACCAAAGATGAAGAGAGACTCTGTCATGTGTTGAAGGCTTATGTTGAAGAATGGGGCCCGGAAAATGTAATCGTCTGTGTGCCCAAACACTGGAAAGAGTACAGTACCAACAATCTTGGACGTGTACGTTTGGACTACAGTACTGAAAGTACTGTGTCGATTCGAGTTGAATATGACCTTGTACGCTTGAATTATGACGTGCAGCTGCAAGCAGCCTGACTATTCCAAACCAAAAAGTTTTTCCCCGCCTTCCTCCCGAAAGAAAGCCCCGCAAGGGGCTTTCTTTATGTGGTGTGAGAGATGATTTCGCCCTTCTGCCGACACTCGAATCTGTTCTACGCGCCAAAATTGAGAGCTATTCAAATCACGGTGCATATTCTCGGCAAAAAGTCTTACCCGACTGGCTTTAATCTCCTGCAAAAACCTGAATCCCATTCCTCTGTACTGGGCTCATACACTGTGATTATGTAAGTTACCCTATCTCTATCGTTGTCAGCTGCAACTATGTGAATAGGACGTCTATCAATAAATCCTAACACTAGACTGGGCTGATGATAGCAGGTAGAATTATACCGGTTGCGTGGTGAAAATGGAGATAACCGGCACAATGTTGCACTTTGAGTTGGCTACCCTTAATGAGATCGCCCGGGAGTTCGGTAACAGAATTCGGGCTCATAGGCTGGCTGAGAACCTACAGCAAAGTGAGCTAGCCGCTCGTGCAGGAGTATCCGAACGAGCACTGCGCAACTTTGAGCGCTCGGGGCGTGGTTCTTTTGACTTGTTCTTGCGTGTAGCAGTGGCGCTCGGTCTTATCGAATCTATGTCGAACTTGTTTGAGCTAAAGCCAAAATCCATCAAGGCTATGGAGCGGGCTAATCAAAAGCGCCAACGCGCATCGAGGAGACAATCCGAATGAAGAAGTTGAACGTGATCTACGTGGGCTGGGGAGAGCGATTTGAGTTGGGAGTGCTGGCGGACGACGGCAGAGACCTTCTTTTCGAGTACTCACCACTGGCTATAAGCCGCGGACTTGAACTATCTCCTCTCAAAATGCCGTTAAGCACCAAATCATTCGGTGATTTTCCGGAACATCAGCTTCGATTACCAGGACTGATAAGTGATGCATTGCCGGATGGCTGGGGCATGTTTTTGATGAACAGGCTCTTTCATAAGCAGGGAAGGGATCTGGCTCAGATCTCTGCGTTGGATCGGCTGGCGTTCATTGGGGACAAAGCGATGGGAGCACTCGCCTTTGAGCCAGCCGATCGCGAGGCATTAACGCTAGCAGATGTTCAATTGCTGGATCTCGCACGGGATGTTCGCCACGTAGTAGATGATGAGAGTGAGGTCCTATTGCGCAAACTTGCACTGATGGGCGGTTCGCCGCATGGTGCTCGTCCTAAGGTCTTGGTGCACTTTGATCGAAAGAGCAATCGCATGTCCAACTCGCAGGACGGTGAAGGAAGCCCTATGCTGGTGAAATTTCCTGCACCTCACGAGCACAAGGAGGTGTGCGCTGTGGAAGCAATGTATGGTCGGATTGCCAGTGCAAGTGGGATTCGAGTTCCTGTGACAGAGTATTTTGATCTCGGACAGGAGCTTTCAGCATTTGGTATCGAGCGTTTCGACCGTTTCGAGGACATGCGCATACCGATGCACACGGCGGCCGGAGCAGCGCATGTGGATTTCCGGATTCCGCAGCTCGACTACACTGCTCTATTGCGACTGACTCAGTTCATGACCCGCGATGTTCGTGAAGTGCTGCAAGCGTTCGAGCGATGCGTATTCAATGTAATTTTCAACAACCGTGATGATCACTCTAAAAACTTCTCCTTCTTGATGAAAAAAGATGGTAAATGGCAGTTTTCGCCAGCCTATGATCTGACATTCAGCGAAGGCCCCAACGGTGAACATCAGATGGATATTTGCGGTGAAGCACGCGTTCCAGCCCGCAAACATTTACTGCAACTGGCAAATAAGACTGGTATCGCGCAACAAGCTGCTGCAGAAATAATCGAGCGAGTTGCCACCGTGGCGGAGCACTTGAGTGACTTTGCCGGTGATCTGCCGATAAGGACAGAAACACTCAAGTTAATTGAGAAAGCTGTGAAGTCGAATCGTGCACGCCTGATTTAAGCACGGGCACTGGCTCCTGAGGAAATCAAACAAATCGAGGATCTTTCCTACACTGTCCACCCTTGTCTGGCAATTGGCAGTATTGCATTTGGTGTGCTTTATCTGGTTCTGAATTTGATGCAGTTCAGGAAGTCTATAGGCAGGCACGAAATGCATTATCTGCGAAACCCGCAAGGCGTTCGAGCTTGGAGTATGTTTTTTTGCGCAGCTCTGCGCGGTAGCTGAAGTTGGCGATGCTTGCACCTAGCTGCTTGACGTTAACATTGGCAGGTGCATTGATTGCAATGCCAATTTGCCAGTCCCAGTAAACCGGTTCCAGAAGAGTTGGGTGCTTGTGTTTGGCGTCAAGTACTTTTGGAACTAAATCTAATTGTCGCTCATCAGTAGATCTGGCTCCAGAATCAGCAACTTGCGCCACTATCTTGGTTGATAAGAAAGTCCTTCGGATGTAGTAAGAAGACCAACTTTCTCAAGTCGGGATAGGTGATGCTTGTGGATGCTTTGCCGATCCATTTGTTGAATTGCCAATTGTTTTCTTATGGCAGCGGGCACTCGTAGATCTTGCTGCGGGATTGATGATCCAGCCAGACAAGTTTGCGCTTTAGCTTGGGATACTCCATTTGAAAGTCCAGCTTGACTCTCTTGACACTGTGAGGATCAACATCGAATAGCAGCTCTTCGTCCTCTTCTTCGCCGGAGGCAACAGGGAAACGATTGCCGTTGTCATCCTGGAGGTAAAGATCAATTGATTTGAGTCGCACGTCCGAATCGTTGGTGACGACCATCTCCAGACGTAAATTGTGCCCATCAAGTCCGTCTTTCACTACTTTTGACTTGACAATTTCTATTTCAAGCCCGCCTAAATTATTGAGTGCTTTCTTGGGTTCAGCTTCCACTGCTGCAGGAAGAAGGAGGTCACTATCGATGGAGATGTTGAGATCGTCGCCTGGCTCCAACACTGCTTCCGAACCATGTTTCCAGAGTGCGTAGCCGGTAGCTAGCAGCGCTCCGGCTGCTGCACCGCCGGCGATATTATAGCCGTGCATGGCTATTGTGCTCTTGAGACCAAAAAGTTGGTAAGCGACCAGTGCGCCGGTTATTGCACCACCTGCGGTGTAGGATGCAACATAGCCCAGCCGCTTGGCTTTAGTCTTGGCAGTGGAGGCATGCAGATTGTTGGCTTCACAACGGAAGGCAAAGCACTTGCCGTTAGGAGTATTGAAATGATCAAAGGTGATTACAAGCGATCCGGGGCGGTTTATCCGTTTTGGCGGGATTATCTTAGTTACCAGCCCGTGAAAGACAGTGCCAGACGGAATTATTTTATTGTCGTCGACATAGAGATCTTCGGAGATTCTGGCTGTAATCTCCTGACCTTCGCGAGCCGGATAATAGTTGCCCTCATCGTCACGGTCCATGAGTCTAAGTCCGGTCGTCGGCACACTTGCTAACTTCAATTTGAGTCCGGTTCCCTTGGGCACCAGATAAGTTACCTGTCCTTTTAATAAAAGTTTGGAAGGAAGATTATTGGTATTACCTGCAGTGGCATCATTGGATAAGGAAGCTGCTGTTGACGGCGTATTGGACGAAATTTCTTGCTGGTCTGCTCTTGGAGTGAGCATAATTGTCGAGCGCACTGGCTCGCAGTCCTGCCCAAAAGCTAGCTGTAGCGGCACACACGTTGCACAGATGGCGCAGGATGCAACGACAGCTTGGCAGCAGAATGCTCGGCTGTAGCGTGACGAGGCTGGTGTTCGTTTTGCCAAAGTTATTAACAAACCTCATTGACCTGTCGGCGAGCCCGGCTGGCTCACAGACAGTATATAAGAGGGCAAGCAGTTCAGGAAGTGCAACTGTCTCATTGTCAGCCTGCTAGTTGCAGAGCGCCTGGAGCTGTTTAATCATTCTTACAGAGACACACTGAGCACAGGACAGTTTCATTTAGGTTTGTCTGGATTGGCAGATTCTGCGCCAGCTGGGGCACAAACCGAGTAGGAGGCATATAGTTTAGCCATAGTCTCTTTGTCTCTTCTGGTGAGCACAGTCCAGACAGTGGCAGTGTCGATTGTAAAGAACATGACATCATGATTATTGGTTGAGTGCCCCTGCAGCCCCAGGACATGACCAACTTCATGAAGGCATGCTTTTTTCAGGTCGCTGTCACTTAAGATGCCTTCTTGAAACATTGGCCTTGTCAAGATTCTTATTGTGGCACGTTGAATCTCATCGGCACGATTGGCTGCAATTTCAGAGATGCCACGTTCACTTTGTGTCCCGGCTCTGCTCACAGCTGCTGGGTTAGCTTCCCAGTCGCAAATAATATCGGCTCCTGCCGTTGCGTCGGTGACAATGTAGCTGATGCGGTACCCTGAGGCTGCTGCCCAGGCATCAAATGCTTCTTTGAGCAGATGTGGGAAACTATCGCGAAAACCTGCAGTGCGTAAACCTGAACCGATGAAGATCTTAAGTGGCATCTTCTGCTGAGCCCACCGGTATGTGCCTTCGGAAGTAATACAAGTTAGATAGTCAGGCAGATTAGGATCAGCGCCTGGTTTTGAGCTCACTGTTTTGAGGGCGGATACTACGTCGCGTACCTGTCCGGCATCGCCAGGCGGCGGACTGAAAGAGAGATACTTTTCAAACCAGCGGATTGCTTGCCCTGTGAGTCCCATGCTTTGATAACAGCCGGCCATATTCAAAGTGGCCTCGTGCATGTTCGGCTGTAGCTCCAGTGCTTTCTGAAACTCAGATATGGCGCAAGAGAGGTTGCCTGAATTTTGATAAGCCAGCCCCAGATTGCAGTGTATAGCTGCAGAGGCAGGATCAAGCTGTGATGCTCTGGTGAGTAGCTCTCTGGCTGCAAATGCCTGGTTGGATTTGAGCAGGGCGAGAGCTTTAGCGAAGAGGCGGGCTGCTTCATTTGCCCTGGCGCTAACTAAGCTGGCTTGATTAACTGTTTCGGTGCTACTCTGTGCCTGCACTTCCAAGTAGCCGGAAACGGTTACTGAAAGTGCAAGAAGAGGAACTAGATTTAGTTTGTAAAAATCAGTCACTGTTGTTTTGGCACTATCTCGTGTGCACGATGGTGATTTAAATAATCCAGAGCTGGATATAAATAGAGCAGGAGCAATATTTAAGCAGCTGTTCAACTTGAGGCTAAGTTATTACTTACTCTAAAACAGAAGATGTACACATGCTACAGGTTAAATCTAGCAAGAACTTGTCTCTTTAGGTGATGTGCTTTGCGATCTCAACTGGCTGGCGCTGGATATTCTGTGGGTACTCATTGAATGCTGATAGCTGACTGGGGTCTGCAACCTGATTGATTAAAAGGCTGCTATGGTGAGCTGCTGGTTGACTGTAGTTGTCAGAGTGGTATTGCAGGCAACCGGACTGCAAAGAGGCAAAATTTATGAACAAGCAGACAAAGATGAGCAGCTTGCGGTTAAATACAACTAGAAAGGCATAATACGGAGAGATCTGTGGGCTGGTGAGGAGGCAAAGGAAATGACGACAGACTCTGGTGAAGGCACCACAATGATACTGGCGCCAGGACAGGCTCAGGAGAGTATTGTAGTCCTGCCTTATGGTCCCAGCTTGCTTGAAGAGCTCAACAAGTTGGCCAAGTCCAAGACACTTTATGATGTTGTCATTGTTGATGCTGTTGCCTCAGGCTTTCTTTTTCCGGCCAAAATCCTGATTGAAGCAGCTCGTGAAGTTAAAAAAGTGCTCTCAGTTGGTGGCGCGCTCATGATTGTCAAGGTAGACAAGGCGGTGGCGCTCATTAAAGAGACACATGTCGGGCAGCTCTCTTTTCAAGTTTTTGATACTCACGCAGAGCTTTATGATTATTCACCTTCTCTGGCCAGGCATGTACAGCAGGTATTAGGCAACACTTCTGAAGTTATGCCACAGAGCACTGACTTATCAGAGCAGGTGCTTATGTCTTCAGTTCCTGTGCTTACTACTTTTGGCATTAAACTTAAAGCTGGCATGGAATCGACGCGCAGGCGCAATCAGGTTCTTGGCTTAATCGACAACCATACACCTCTGAGCGCCATAGTGCAGCGCCTGGTTGGGCAGCGAAAGATGACACAGCAGGAGCTCATTGATGAGCTGCGTTCGCTGGAACAGGTGCGAGCAATCTTTGCTCTCTTTGCTAAAGTTCCGTTTCTGGTTCACTGTTTTCGGAACAAGATACCGTTCAAGCTGAGGGATTACCTTCTGGCCTCACGTTTGATTACTCAAGACCAGCTTGATGAGCTGGTCTTTGAGCAGCAAAGTAATAGAGGAAGAACCAAACTGTCGCTTGGTGTACTGTGCGTGTCCAAGGGCTATCTGACTACCCGCCAGCTTGAGATTGCTTTGCAGGATCAGGCATTCTACGGGCAGGCTGGCGAGGCTGACAAAGTTAAACTAATGTCTGCTGTGGGTGATACCAGCCAGCTGCAATCTTTAGTCGGGCACTTAGGCACAACTGATCCGGCTGGTCTGTTGCAGAGCCTGGCTAACAACAGGGAAACTGGGGTGCTCTCTATTGAACATAAAGATCTGCAGTTTAGAGCACTTTTTGATCAAGGGCGACTTACGCACGCAAAATTGGGCAGTATCAAGGGTAATAGCGCAGTTGTTGAACTTGTCTCTGCCTGGTCGGAAGGTATCTTCGTTTTCATTCAACGGCAACCGCCCTCCGATTTATCTGCAGCTCCCTGTGAGCTCTCACGCCCGCTCGACAAGCTTCTTCTTGATGCAGCGCTGGCAGAGGACAACTTAAACGTTGTCTGGAACAAGCTGCCTAAAGGGTCAAATACACCGCTTGAAAAGCTTCCTGATGAGCGTAACCTTTTTGCTAGCGGGCAGCTGGTCGATCTCCAGGAGAAGACACTGCTGAGTGCACGCGATCTTGATGTGATGCAACGTTTATGGAAGGCGCTCGACGGACTGACTCCAGTTGTAAACAGTATGCGCTTTCTTTCTGACGTGCCTACATGGGAAGCTGCTCTGGCAATCGATCGGTTGCTTTCTTATGGCTTGGTTTCAGTGCCAGGTATGGATGTGGCAGCTCAGCTCGGGAAGTTTCAGCAGATTGTCGCTGGGGTGAAAGAGCAGGTTGGGCAGGAACGTAATCTGGCCATGCTTCGCCTCAGTCTGCAAGCAGCGCTCGGTTATTCAGTTAGGTCCAGGGTGTTTAATATCGGCTCGGCTGGTGAAGTAGGTATTGATTTAGCTGCTGCTCGCTCTGCTGCCACATCTCTTTCTGTCGTAACCAAAGATCTTGAAGAGTGGCAAGTCAAGTATATTGAGTATGTCAGTCAGGAGCTTGACAGACAGGTGCTCCGGGATATTGTTTACAAGGTTCACAGCCGGCGTCCTTCCTAAAGCTTGATTAACATCAGTCTTCGGCGCTCCCAGGAGCAGCCCCGAGTAGCTTTCTGATTGATTTGACTGGTGCTGTCAGAATACTTTCTGATTAAAGCTGTTCTTGGTGAGAAAGGCTGGCTTGCTGGCACCGGACTGAATGTCGATAGCCAGGTGCAGCACACATTGTTTCAAACACCAGTGTTGGATCTGCAACTTATCTGCATATCTGTGTATACCGGCGGTAAAATTGGTGTGCTTGCTAATAAGGGAGTCTATTGACTATGCTCAAGTGGTGTTTGGTAGGAGCAGCAGCTCTTCTTGGCTTACAGGCTGGGCAGCCGGTATTAGCTGATGAGGTTGCCAATGGCAGGCGTGCGGAAAGCAGCCGGCTTATGTCGGTATGGAACAGTAGCGGTCCTGTAATCAAAGTGCGTCTGGCGGTAGCTGGCAATGTCAAGACCCCTCCAGATGTGCTTGATAAACTGGCAAAAGATCCTTCCAGTATCATCCGGGGAGCTGTAGCAACTAATCCAAACTGTCCGGAAGATGCAAAGGCGCGTCTGGCTCTTGATGCTGATCAATCAGTAGTTGAGGCGCTTTTGAACAATCCCAAGCCTGCCAGCATGGCTGTTCTTTCTTTGTTGACCAGTCATCAACAACCAAAAATCTATGAAGTGCTTGCTGCAAATGCCAACACGCCAGCCGAGATTCTTGGAAAGCTTGCACACGAGAATGTGCGAACAGAGTTTCTTTTACTCTCTTTAGCCCGCAACCACAATGTCCCACCTGATGTGGTAGCGCATTTGGTGAAAGTTGGCGACCGGTTGGTGCGAACCTTTCTTGCCCGCCAGCCTAAATTATCGCCAGAGCAGCTGGCTTTGCTGGCAACAGATGGTGATCTTGGAGTGCGTTCTTTTGTTGCTTCCAATTCAAGCACTTCTGCTGGAGTGCTCGAGTTGCTCGGGCAAGATTCTAATCGGGTGGTGAGACAAGCAGTGGCAGCCCATCCGGCAACGCCAGGACAGACTCTTGCCAAGCTGGCGCAGGACAGCGCCTGGGATGTGAGAGCTGAAGTTGCTGGCAATCCTAAGTGTCCGCCTACACTGCTAGATGCTCTGTCTAAAGATGATGTGACTAAGGTGCGGTGGGCAGTGGCTGAAAACAGGAAAACACCACCTGCAGTACTGGACCATCTATGTGGAGATAAAGAAGCGATTGTGCGTGCAGCTGTGGCAGAGAATCCGGGCTTGTCAGGAGAAGCTTTGGAACGGTTATCTATGGATGCAAGTATTGCAGTTGCGCAGATAGTGTCATCGAGAGCTGATCTATCTCCTGCTGCCTGGCAGCGGCTGGCTAGCCATCCGGTTGTGGCAGTCAGGCGGGTTGTTGCTGCCAATCCAAAGCTGCCTCCTGCCCAGTCCCGGAAGCTCATGACTGATAGCTCCTTTGTTGTACGTAGCGTGCTGGCAACTAATGCCGTTGTTGGACCTGAGGCTATGGAACAGCTCCTGATTGACAGGTGTAAGCTGGTTAGAGAAGCGCTAGCTACAAATCAAGCTGCTCCAGCAAATGTCTTGTCCAGACTGGTAGATGAGAGCTCTTCGGCAATCAATAGAACTCTGGCTCTCAATAAATCGTGTCCTGCCGAGGCGCTTCTTAAGCTCTCACAGATGCCTGATCCAGATCTTAAAGTCATATTGCTGTCGCGTCCAGATGCAACTGCTGAACTGCTAGCTAAACTGGCGCAAGATGCTGATGTCTCATTAAAGCTCCACCTGGCGGCGCTTGGCAACTGTCCGGAGGCGGTTCTCTATTCTTTGGCTGCAGACAAAGACGATCGCATCCGCTTTGCTGCAGTGAGAAATCAGCATCTGCCGATAGAGAGTATAACTGCCTTGACTGGGGATCCTAATCCGCTGGTGCGTGCTTTTGCTGCTGCATCGTCGCGCCTGCCGGTCTGTGAGATTGACAAGTTGTCACATGATGCGGAGGGGGTTGTGAGAATGGGAGTTGGCGGCAATTCGGCAACACCGGATGAGGTTCTCAAGCGTCTGGCAAGTGACAGCGAAACTACAGTGAGAGCCGCAGTTGCTGGTAACAGGAGCGCTTCTGCCTCTCTGCTTGAGCAACTTGCCAAGGATGATGTGCTGTACATCTCGCTGCCGGAGAGTTTTGTGAGGTGAAGTTGTCGGTTAATGGCAAAGAGGGAGCCATGTCAGAACTTAGAGAAGCAGTAATTGTTGATGCTGTACGTACTCCAATTGGCCGCTATGGCGGAGCGCTGAAAGATGTCAGACCGGATGATCTGGCTGCGGCGGTGATTAAAGAGCTTCTCAAGCGCAATCCGATTGATCCAAGCGAGATCGAGGATGTACTGTTTGGCTGTTCCAATCAGGCAGGTGAAGACAATCGCAATGTTGCTCGCATGGCTTGCCTTCTAGCCGGTTTACCTGTGAATGTTGGTGGTGGTACTGTGAACCGCTTGTGCGGCTCAGGATTGATGGCCGTCAATGAAGCAGCCAGAGCAATTCAAACCGGTTGTGGCGATCTGTTCATAGCCGGTGGTGTCGAGTCGATGACACGTGCTCCGTTTGTAATGGTGAAGCCTCACAGCTCGTATCCTCGTGGTGACATGAAACTTGTTGATACCACGCTTGGCTGGCGTCTGGTCAATCCCAGACTTGCTGAGGCTTACTACCCGTATTCGATGGGTGAAACTGCTGAGAATGTGGCCGCACAGTGCCAGATCTCGCGCGCAGAGCAGGATGAATTTGCCCTGGCAAGTCAGCTTAAGTATAAAGCGGCTTTTGAGAGCGGCCGTTTTGACGATGAAATAGTGCCTGTTGCAGTACCGCAGGCCAAAGGTGGCGTTGTGCTGGTAGCTGCTGATGAACATCCCCGACCTGCCATCACAGCCGAAGATCTCAAGAAGCTGAAGCCGGCATTCAAAGAGGGTGGCACTGTCACGGCCGGCAACTCTTCTGGTATTAATGATGGTGCGTGTGCTGTTTTACTCATGTCTGCAAGCAAGGCTTCTCAGCTTGGAGCTAAGCCGCTTGCTCGCTATGTCTCTTCAGCTGTAGCTGGAGTTGATCCGTCAGTGATGGGGTTAGGACCGGTCCCGGCCATTAGGAAAGTGTTGAGCCGTGCCGAGCTGACTGTTGCCGATATTGATCTGATTGAGATTAATGAAGCATTTGCTGCTCAAGTTATTGCCTGTGCTCGCGAGCTGCGGATTGATCCAGCCCGGCTGAATGTTAACGGTGGTGCTATTGCTCTGGGACATCCGTTGGGTTGCAGCGGTGCCAGGCTGCTTACTACTTTGCTTTATGAGTTGAGACGACGAGCTGTTCGGTTTGGGCTTGCCAGTATGTGCATCGGTGTCGGTCAAGGGATAGCTACTTTAGTGGAGACGTTGTGAACGTGTGTTGCGGATTGTCAGAGTAGTTATCAGCTGCCTGCGTCTGGTTGCCATGGGTGGAATGGCAGATTAAACAGACGACAGGAGAAGGCAGGCTGTGCCGCCAGACTGGGGCAGCAAGAGTGAACGCAGGCAGCTTGTTGTCGCCATTTGAGGTAAAATCGACAGCATCGCCGGACATACCTGGCGGGCGGGTAGTAAGGCAGGGCAATTAAGAAAGGGCAAAACGGTCTATGCCGGATGAAGCAGCTATTTTTACTTTCTTGCAAGTTTCAGATGTACATCTTGATTCAAAGCTTAACTCATTGAGGCTAGCTTTACCGGCAGCAAAACGCCAGCTACGTGCCTCTGAGATTTTAGCTGCAGCTGAACGGGCCTTTACAGTGGCGCAAGAGAAGAAGGTTGATGCAGTCATTATTCCAGGCGACCTCTGGGATGCCGATAGTGTAAGCAGCAGTATCAACAGGTTAATTGAAGCTGCTGGCGCCCTTGGGCAGATCCCGGTTGTAATTGCTCCTGGCAACCATGACTATTGCTCAGCCGATTCTCTCTACAACTCAGATGTTTTGACGTCCAGAGGTATGCGTCCATGGCCTGACAATGTGCATATTTTCAGGAGCTCTTCCTGGCAGCTCTTCGGGCATCCGCTCCGAGCAGATGTCTCTTTTACAGGTAGAGCATTTACAGTCAACACACCAGTATCACAGCGGCTGCTGGCTCAGTCAGTTCCGCGGCAGATGGGAGGACACAACCTCCTTGTTTTTCATGGTTCGCTCGACGGCTATAAGGGCGGCGATTCGGGATGGCCTGGCAAGGTTACAGCACCATTTTCAGCTGCCGAGCTGCTGGCGCTCGAATTTACTTATGCAGCTGTCGGGCATTACCATGATCATACTGAAATTAGAGGTGGCGGTAAGCTCCTGGGAGCTTATGCAGGCTGCCTGGTCGGGCGTGGGATTGATGAAAGCGGTCCACGCTCAGCCATTTATGGAACTATTACAGGCGATGGGCAGTGCACACTTGAGCGCCTGGAGCTCGACCAGCGCAGGGTAGTTGCAGTTTCATGCGATATCACAGGCTCAACTGCAGCTGAAGTGGTGGCAGATGTGCGTAATCTTCTCGATTCTGCAGGGGCCAGACCAGGCAGTGATATTGTTTACCTGCATCTTGAGGGTAGGCATGTGGTAGGTGGCGAGCCTACTTATCTTGCTGAACAGCTGGGCGACATTTACTGGCATTTTGTGGTGGTGGATGAGAGTCGTCCGGATTACCTGACGCAGCGATTTGATCGCCGCACTACAGAAGGGCGCTTTATTCAGTCTATGCTCGAGCTTAAGAGACAGTCCATTGAAGCCGGCGGATACATAGTAGATAGCAGTTATGATTGCGAGCTTACGCCCGATTTAATTGAAGATGCTCTCTATTACGGACTCGATGCTTTGAAGCAGAAGAAGGTTTCGGTGCGTTATGTGGATTGAACGGATTGAGTTTATTGGCTTCGGTAATCTGATCAATGAGAAGATTGAGTTCAGCGAGGATAAACTTAATCTGGTTGTCGAGTCTAATGATTATGGTAAGTCGACAATTGTTGAAGCTATCTGGGCTGTTCTTTTTGACTATGCGCCCAGGAGTAAGACGACTGCTGACAAATTAAAAGGGCGCTTAGTCAGGCAGCCTGAAGTTGGACAAGTATTTAAAGCTTGTCTGGATGTAAGAGATCAAGATCGTGCTTTACGTATAGTGCGTGATTTCGGCGCCAGAACAGTGAGAGTTTTTGATCGCAACAAAAGTGATGTGGAGATAACTTCTGAGTTTTTGAGCGGCCCGTCCTCGGATGATGTTGGGCTAAAATTAACAGGCTTAAGTCGCGAACTTTTTAGAAATACATGCTTGGTTGGACAGCGTGAGCTTGGCAGCAACATGCTAGGCGAGGTGGAAGATCTCCCTTCGCTATTGCAGTCGCTGGTCGATGCTTCCGGTGCAGCCACCACATCTGCTACTGCTGTATCTGTTCTGGAAGCAACATTGGGGCATTTCTCTTACCAAGGGATCAATCTGCGAGTTGACAAACTTGTGCAGCAACTGGAAGGAGAGCGCGATGTAGCTAAAGAGCGTTTGCAGCGTCTGGGTGCCGAACACGAGTCTGTCTCCGCTAGTGCGAGCCAGCTTACCCGGCTGGAAGAGGAGATCCACCAGATAGAGAAGAGGTCCAAAGCAGCTGATTATTTTCAACTTTGTATGGAAGTTGCCGAGGTTGACAGTCGTCTTCTTAAGGCTCAGGAGAGAGCTCTACGTGTAGCAGACTTGAAGACGCAGTTAGCCAAAGTGAGTGAATTTGCCGACTTCCCATTTGAGAGCTCCAAGGTGGTGGAAGAGCTATGGAGTAAGCGGCAATCGCGCCTTGCTGACTTCAAGCGCACCGAGCTTGAATTGAAGCTGAAAGAAAAGCAGCTTGATGCAAGACGCATGGAGATTCGCGAGAGGTGGGAAGGTGTTAATAACTGTACGGTTGAGGATGCGCAAACTCTCTCGAGTCTGGCGCGCACTTTAGATAGTATTACTGCTGAACTTTCAGAGTCAAGACGCAAGCGTGATGCTGAAGCTTCCCGAGTGGCCGACTCAGGTCTCAAACTTGATCAACTATCTGGAGTGCGCACAGCTTTGTTAAATCTGGATGCACGCGATCTGGACAATGCGCATGCATACAACGCTATGATTGCTGCAGCTCGCGATCAGATTCGTGAATGCGAAGGGACAGTCTGGCGCACGCGGCAAATTATGCCTGAAATCCAGCAGCAACGCAAAATAAAACTCAGCAGTTGCCGCAATAACTTTGTGTTGCTTGCCCTTTTGTTTGCGCTGTTTGCTGGTGTAGAGGCATGGCTGTTGCTGGCTAATCGTGAGCAGCTCCACAGTCCGGTAACCATTTTGGGCTGGATAGTCCTTTTCGGACTGGTGGTCTGTGGTGCTGTCAACTGCTGGGTGTGGAGACAAGCCAGTGTATACCGAGCAAAGGAGGCAGAACAGGCACGCCAGGAAGAGCAGAAGAACAGCGAGCGAGGAATTGAGCTGCACAACAAAATAATGGGACTGGAAATTAGACTGGATGACTTTGCCAGAAAGGCTGGTGTCGCCAGTGGTGCAGAGCTTATGAAGTGCAGCCAGTCCTATGCGGCGGCAGCAGCGCAGTTGAAAGACCTTGATCTTTTTGATCACATGATTGATAGTCGTGAGGTTCATGGCACCAAGTTGGTGAGCCAGATCGAGCCTTATTTTGCCAAAGCTGAACGCAAAGTTGAGACAATCACGGCCCAGGACGGTTTCAAGCTGGCTGACGATATTAATTTCTACCTGGACGAGGTGCGTTCAGTTGAGAGCTCTGAGGGCTCGCTTGAGCACCATCAGTCTGAACTTCGGTTCCTAAATGATGAACTCCAAGATATGAATTCGCAGTTGAGACAGCATTTGAGCCAGGCGAAAGTGACGCATCCAGATGATCCTGATCTTGGTTATCCTGAGTTTGACTGTGCGTTGAAAGGATTTAAACAGTGGGAGTGTCTTCAGACAGAGCTGGCAAGAATGGAGCAGGATCTTACTGCCGATCTGCCTGTATCAGAACTTCCCTCCGTTGTCCAGCGACTAGAGGGGCAGAGAGTGGTGCTATGGGAGAAGATTGAAGCGTTAATTGCAATTTGTCCTGAAATTGCCAGTCAGGCACCACCAGTGATGAATCAGGCTGCCGGCGCGGTTGAGCAGCCTGGAGAGACGCTAGATGATTTGCGTAAGCAGCGCGATGAGCTTTTAATCTTGATTAGGGCAGCTACAAAGAATTATGATGAGCAGTTTTTGAACACTGCTGAGGAGCTCGAAGATTTAGATCGCGATATAGAACGGATAAAACGATCCAGGAGCGCACTTGAGCTGGCAAGAGACACTTTTCAGCGGTTGTCTGAGGAGACGCACAGTCACTGGTCCAGTCAGTTGAACGATATTTCACGCGTTATGCTCAAAGGGATGGATACTGATTTCGAGAGTCTGCACTTTGACACTGAACTTAAATTGACTGCACGACGTAAAGGACGTAGCGAGCCGCTGCAACCTGCAAATATCAACAGTCAGGCTTCTGGAGGCACCAGAGAGCAGCTGCACTGGCTGGCACGCATGGCTGTAGCCAGATACCTGGCTGAAAAGACAGCTTTGCCTATTATTCTTGATGAGCCTTTCAGTGAGGCTGATGATGAGCGGTTTGCCTCTATGATGCGCTTTTTGCTCGCAAGCGTGCGTGGACAACATCAGTTGATCCTTTTCAGCTGCCACCAGAAGCGGCATCAGTGGCTGACGGAGGTGCTAGGTGACAGCGGCAGAGGGATGATTGCACAGTGCCGGCTTGAACCTGTTTAACTGTGTGTTCTGACTTGGCTAGCCGGCTGCCAGCCCGGCGCCGGTCGCATTTATTACGGAGACTTGTGCGGCAGAGTAATCCGGACAATAGAGTTGTCCTCTTGCTGGCTCACATAAAGATTGCCATCATGATCAAGTGTCAAATAATATGGTTTACGCAACCCGGTGGCTATGACAGTGGCAACCCCTGCTGGAGAGATGCGTGCAACAGTGCCGCCGTTATAGTTGGCTACATAAAGATTGCTCACCTCGTCTACAGCAAGACCGATTGGACCTTTCAAGCTGATACCACTGCTAAACTGTGTCCGGCTGCCGTCGGCGCTAATGCGATCTATCGTGTTGCTTAAAAAGTTGGCGACATAAAGGTTGCCCAGGCGGTCAAATGCCAAACCGGCTGGTGCATTGAAGCCGGTAGCAATGATGCGCAATGTAGTGTTTGCCAGCACTGGCACCGGGTTGGAGACCGGTTGAGCCGGCAAGACAGGCAGTGGTGGATAAGGCTGGGCTGTTGGCTGGGCCGGCGGCGCAGTATAGACAGGTGGCAGTTGTGCAGGAGGATAGCTGCTTGTTTGATTAGGTATAGTATCAGTCTGTCCTGGGTATGTGACAGGAGCCTGTGGTGCTTGCGCTTGCAGCTGTGGTGGCTGAGCCGGGGTAGTGAGCTGGTAGCTGGTAACTGCGTCCTGGTTAGGAGCAGCTCCAGCGCCAGGCGTGCCAGATGGCTGCTGATTAATCTGAGCTATGCGTCCCTGGGACTCTGGGAAATGAGAGTTGTTGGGGGCTATTGAGGAGAGATGTTGCCTGGCTTCGGCTAGCTGTCCAGCTTCCTGGTAAATAAGACCAAGCTGGAAGTGAGCGTCAGGGTCGGTCGGCTTTATTCTCAACACTTCAAGGAAGCGAGGAATTGCTTCTTTGTAGCGTCGTTGCGTCTGAAATATGACACCAAGGTTGTACTGGGCATCAGCCAGGTTGGGATCTATATCTGTAGCCCGCTTAAAGAAAATAATGGCCGACTCGGGGCTACCCTGTTTGTAAGCAGTAAGTCCCAGGTTGTACATGCTTACTGCTTGCGGGTTGGGTGCTTGGGCATAAGCAGGAGTAATCAGCAGAAGAACAGTTGCCAGCAGAGCCTGTCTAAATAGTTGCCTGTTCATGCCTGGATCTCCTGATTGTTTTGGGCACAAGTTAGCCGAGCTTGCTTGCGCTTTCTCTCGGGGCTATGCTCTTTATCTTGCTGCTACTTAACCCTGAACAGAGAAGCTTCCTTCGCCAATTGGCGGATAGATGTCGCCTTCTTCGTTCTCCTCTTCAGCCGGCATGGCATGGCCCTGGAAGCCTGTGCCTGCTGGGATGAGGCGACCGATGATGACGTTTTCTTTCAAGCCTCTCAGCCAGTCTTTCTTGCCTTCCACTGCTGCTTCAGTAAGGATGCGGGTAGTCTCCTGGAATGAGGCTGCCGAGATGAAGCTTTCAGTATTGAGGCTAGCTTTGGTGATGCCGAGCAAGACAGCTGTGTAAGTAGCCTCGCGCGTACCAACAAGTCTGCTCTTGTCGTTATCGTGGTCAATGTTGTAGCGTTCTAAAAGCTCGCCGGGCAGGAGGATAGTGTCGCCTGGTTCGTCTATACGCACTTTACGTGTCATCTGCCTGACTATGACTTCAATATGCTTGTCAGCAATCTCAACGCCTTGCGATCGGTAAACTGACTGTACTTCATCGACCAGATACTTCTGGGAAGCTTCTATGCCGAGCAGCCGTACAACATCGTGCGGATTGGGCGGTCCGTCAGTCAAAGCTTTACCGACGTGAATGTCTTCACCATCTTCAACGATGATGTTGAGCCCAGCTGGGATGATGATCTCTTCTTCAACTCCCTCACTGTAAACGAGGAACAGACGTCTGGCATCATCTTCAACTAGAACTTTGGCTCGTCCGCCTTTCTCTGAGAGGATGGCACATTCTTTTGGCCTTCTTGCTTCAAGCAGCTCTTCTACTCTAGGCAGACCCTGGACGATGTCGCCGGTCTTCTGGCGCTCAAAGATAAGGGTAGCAAGAAGGTCTCCACGCTGTACCAGCGCAGCGTCTTCACTTTGCAGCTGGGCGTTAGCCGAAATCAGATAAGGTCGTCCGCGACGGATACTGATATCAGGGCCGTTGATGCTGACAATCTGTCCGGAGTGAACTGCTTGCGATGACTTGGAAACAGGATCTCCGTTGCGTATCAGATCACCTTCAGCTACAGTTACTGCGCCTTTGCATTTCTGGTGAATCTGCTGCTCCTCAGTTACAAGAAGCAACCGCCGTTCATCTGAACGGGAGAGCTGCACTTTAGCTGCGCTCTTAGTGAGCACCTGTGTAGTTGCTATTGGTGCGCCGGGGGCGACAACCTCTCTGTCTTCAACAGCCAACAAAGTGACGTTAAATTCACTGTCGCGACGCAAAAGGATATTTTCGAGAACGACAATTTGAATGTCGTCTCCAATTTCAACTGTACCTTTGAGCGAAGTGAGTTGCCCCTGCATCTGCAGAACTAGGCTGGTGCGAGTCAACTGGGCGCCTGCCAGGTTGCGAACTTTCTCACGATCGCGGAAGAGCAGCTGTGTCACAGGTCGCAGGCTGATCTTATCGTCAGTTGCCTTGTGTCTAAACTTAGTCTCGCGCGGTTCGATCATGAACTCTTCTATCGGGCGGACCAGAACCTGGGTAGTGCCGTCTTCACGCTCGAACAGGTTAATCATCTTGCGGGCGTCGCTTGTGTAGCCTTCCATGATTTCTGTGCCAGGCTCAACTACTTCACCTTCACGCACTTTGATTTCAGAAGGATCGCCGACAGAGACAAGCTCGCCAGGTCTGATAATTACTTCATGAATAATGTCGTTATCGGCGACAATCTCGATTACTCCATCCAGGTGGGCAAAAACATCTTTGACCACTTCCTGTCCAGCTGTAACTATATCGCCAGACTCGGACATCTTTAAACTGATGTCCTTGGAGATGAAGTGCACCTCTTCAGGAACAAACAAAACTCGTCCTGGCTTGACTACGACACGCCGATCATCTATCTCTACGCCGTCGTAAATAATTTCACCGCCGGTAGTGACGACGTTAGTACCATCATCAATTAATTCAGCAATTATCTTGCCGTTTTCTACTGTTTCGTCATTGACCACTTTGAGCTGCCACTGCTCTTTATTCTTGGTGACCTTCCATGTATGCCCTTGTTTGGCTGCTTCAAGCTTGGCGTTGTTGGCGCTTACTGATGCTATGACAACGTTGATTTCTTTGCCTTGTATGAGGCGCGTGGCTGTGAGTTTCTTGCTGACCTTAACCTGTTCAGTGACCAGCTCGGTACCAAAGCGTATCTCGCCACCATGTTCGCTGTTGATTGTAATTTCAGCGAGAACATCGTTAGCGTTGACGTCCTGTCCATCGGCTACAACAACATGAGCACCAGAGGGTAGGTTGTAAACGTCTCCTTCGAGAACCCAGATAATGCCGGCACGATTGGCTGTGCGTGAGATGTTGCCCTGACGGTCACGCTTTTCGTCGGCCTGGAAACCATGGAACGCAACCCGACCGGAGATATCAGCTGTAATGTCTTTAGAGGCACGTTCAGTCAGGTTCTTCTTTGAGCCTGGCGGATCGTATTCAAGCATGACCTGTCCGGCTGTGACTTCGGTGCCGCTTTCCAACATGAGTAGGCTGCCTGTCGAAACATGTATCGACTCTTCCTTGCTGCCTTTACTGACCTTAATCTTGCCGTCGCGAGTAGTTTGCTCGACGACGTCGCCGTATGCTGTACGCACTGAGCGGCTCTGAATCTTGAAAGAGAGTGTCCCGTCAAATGGGGCTTTCACCTGAGCGCGGCTGCTGCCACCGGCTACTGCACCGCCGGTGTGGAACGTTCTCATAGTCAGCTGCGTTCCTGGTTCACCAATTGACTGAGCGGCAATAATCCCGATTGCTTCGCCGATATCTACAAGGCGGTTGTTAGTGAGCGACCAGCCGTAGCATTTTTGACAAACGCCATACTGACTTTCACATTGCAGAGGCGAGCGAACTTTCACCTGCTTGATCTTAGCTTCTTCAATCTTCTTAGATAACGGGCGGTTAATTAAATCACCGCTCCGGGCTATGACTTCGCCTGTTTCGGGGATGACGATATCGGCTGCTATTGTGCGGCCGAAAACACGGTCTTGAATCTTGACCATAGTTTTCTCGCCTTCCGAGATTGGCTGCATGAGGATACCGCGTGTAGTACCGCAATCAAGATCGCGCACTATTACATCTTGTGCCACATCGACCAGTCTTCTGGTTAGATAGCCGGAGTCGGCAGTCTTGAGCGCTGTGTCTACCAGACCTTTTCTTGCTCCGTAGCTCGAGATGATGTATTCGGTTACGTTTAAGCCTTCGCGGAAGTTGGCCTTAATCGGCAGGTCTATAATCTGTCCTTGCGAGTCAGCCATCAAACCGCGCATACCGACCAATTGGCGTACTTGGCTGATATTGCCTCGGGCGCCAGAGAAGGCCATCATGTAGACAGGGTTGAGGCGGTCGAAGTTGTCGACTACTTCTTTTGTGAGCTGGTCAGTGGTAGCTGACCAGGTATCGATTACCTTGTTGTAACGTTCAACTTCAGTAATGTCTCCACGCTCATAACGCCGTTGAGCTTTTTCAATTTCTTTTTCAGCGGCTGAAATGAGACCCCGTTTGGCTTCAGGGACATCGAGGTCGTCAATTGAAATAGTGACACCAGCTTTAGTGGCGTACTTGAAGCCTAAATCCTTAAGCGCATTGGCCAGATCGGCTGTGCGGGCGGCTCCGTACTTCTCGTATACTTCAGAGAGGAGCGTCCCCAGTTTTTTCTTGTCTACTGTGGCGTTAATGAACTCTACCCAGTCTTTCTTTTCTAAGCTGCTAGCCATATTTCCCTCGTTGAGTTAATTAATTTGATCTGCCTGGTGCTCAGTTCACTGCAGTAATTGCTTCGCGGACAACCTCGTTGAAGATTATCCGTCCTGGCGTTGTCTCAAGCATTTTGCCTGAGGCGTCACGGACCTTAATCTTGGCGTGCAGATCAACTACTCCCACTTCGTAGGCGGAGCGGGCATCGGACATATTGACAAAACGCATGCCGGCGCCTTTGCAGACGGTTGGATCGTCGGCGCCAGGCTTCTCAATGGTGAGGTAATAGATGCCCAATACCATGTCTTGAGTAGGCGTAATAGTTGGACGTCCAGTTGCAGGCAAAAGGATGTTGTTGGAGGCGAGCATGAGCATGTGTGCTTCTGCTTGAGCCTCAACAGAGAGCGGAACGTGGACAGCCATCTGGTCGCCGTCAAAGTCGGCGTTAAATGCTGAACAGACAAGCGGGTGGAGCTGGATGGCTCGCCCGTCCACTAGCACAGGCTCAAAAGCTTGAATGCCCAGGCGGTGCAGTGTTGGTGCTCTGTTTAACAGAACTGGATGTCCTTGTATAACCTCTTCCAGGATCTCCCAGACTATTGCTGAACCTTTCTCAATCTGCTTTTTGGCTGATTTGATGTTTTGAACAATCTGTCTTTCAATAAGTTTGTTGATGACAAACGGTTTGAAAAGTTCAAGCGCCATTTCACGAGGCAAGCCGCATTGATGTAGCTTGAGCGATGGTCCGACAACGATTACAGAGCGTCCTGAGTAGTCGACACGCTTACCGAGCAGGTTCTGACGGAAACGTCCTTGTTTACCTTCAATGATATTTGAGAGCGACTTGAGTGGTCGGTTGTTCGGTCCGACTACTGTACGCCCGCGACGCCCGTTATCGATTAAAGCGTCCACTGCTTCTTGAAGCATTCTTTTTTCGTTGCGGACGATAATCTCTGGTGCTCCCATCTCAAGCAGACGGGCCAGGCGGTTGTTGCGGTTGATCACCCTGCGGTAGAGATCGTTTAAGTCTGAGGTAGCGAAGCGTCCGCCATCGAGCTGCACCATCGGGCGCAGATCCGGTGGTGTGACAGGCAGCATATCAAGCACTACCCAGGTAGGATCTGTATGCGAGTTAACAAGAGCTTCAACCAGACGAAGCCGTTTTATTATTTTGGCTCTCTTCTGTTGCGAGCCTGATGCTGATGCCAGCTCTTCACGCAGCTGCTTGGAGAGCTCTTTCAGTCCGGGCAGCTCAAGAAGGCGTCCCCTGTCTTCCTTGTTATCTATGCGTTCATAAATAGGACGCGACAGCTCATTAAGCAGCTCTTTAATAGCCTCGGCACCGATGCCGACATCGAACTGGATATTTTGATCTTCTAAAAGCTTGTCATACTCTTCTTCAGTGAGAAGCTGGTATTTATGAAGATCTGGAGCGTTGCCAGCGTTAGTGACAATATAAGCGTTGAAATAAATTACCTGCTCAAGGTCACGTAAAGGCAGATCAAGAAGAAGACCTATATAGCTGGGAATACCTTTTAAGTACCAGATATGAGTAACCGGTGAAGCCAGCTTAATGTGCCCCATACGGTGGCGCCTGACCTTGGAGTCGGTAACTTCGACACCGCAACGTTCGCAAGTAATCCCTTTGTGGCGAACACGTTTATATTTGCCGCAATAACATTCCCAATCCTTAGATGGACCAAAAATTCGCTCGCAAAACAGGCCATCTTTTTCTGGCTTGAGCGTTCGATAGTTGATCGTCTCAGGTTTGGTAACCTCTCCGTGAGACCAACTCAAAATGCGCTCAGGAGAAGCGATTCCAATTTTTATATAGTCAAAACGATCGATGCTTGTAGGCATATTACCCGTGAGTCCTCCAAAATGGCTTTGCTTGGGCGAATAGTTGTGCTTTCAGATGTCCTTCAGGCAGGTTGCTGGCAGGAGAGCTATCGTCAGCTTTTAGCGCTAAATACCAGGCGCTAAATCTCCTCAGGAGTGGCGATATCTTCTTCACTGTCATCGGGGGCAAATTTCTCTTCCTCCTCTTCCAGTTCGAGACCTGAGACAGCTCTTCCTTCAGTGACAGTAACAGCGGCCGAAGGGACAAGCGGTTGTCTGCCTAGTTCGAGCAGTTCGGACTCAATGCCGATCTCTCCAAATGGGCTCATACGTTTCATCCCGCGTGGACGGACTTCTTCCACCTCAGTCATAAGGTCGACTTCCATCTCGCCGCCTTCACGGGTACGTTTGGCGACTGAGACATCAAGTCCTATTGATTGCAGTTCACGGACCAGAACTTTGAAAGATTCTGGGATGCCTGGGCGTTTGAGATTCTCTCCTTTGACGATTGATTCGTAGGCCTTGGAACGGCCGTTAACATCGTCAGACTTGATGGTGAGCATCTCTTGCAATGTGTAAGCACCACCAAAAGCTTCCAGCGCCCAGCACTCCATTTCTCCTAAACGCTGTCCGCCAAACTGAGCTTTTCCGCCTAGTGGCTGTTGGGTCACAAGAGAGTAAGGTCCTGTTGAACGGGCATGAATCTTATCGTCAACCAGGTGGACTAGCTTCATCATATAGATGCGGCCTATTGTCACTGCATTGTCGAAAGGATCACCTGTACGTCCGTCAAAGATGATAGCTTTGCCGCTGTCTGCGACCCAGTCAATGTTTGCGTGCTGTTTGCCTTTCCTGATTTCAGAGTGAACCAACTTGGAGGAGGCTTCCTTCTCGTACATTTCGTCGAAAGGAGGCACTTCATAACTCAATCCGGTGAGCATGGCTGCCAGACCCAAAAGAGTCTCATAAGTCTGTCCGACGTTCATACGGGAAGGGACACCCAGCGGATTAAGAACTATATCCACTGGTGTACCGTCAGGCAAGAATGGCATATCTTCTGGCGGCAGGATGCGGGCTACAATCCCTTTGTTGCCGTGACGTCCAGCACATTTGTCACCTACGCTAACCTTGCGCTTTTGAGCAATATAAACACGGACGACTTTGTTGGCAACAGGTGGCAGTTCGTCTCCCTTCTCGCGATCGAAGACTTTAACGTCGACTACTCGACCGCCTTCACCATGAGGCACGCGCAACGAGTTGTCGCGCACGTCGCGTGCTTTTTCACCAAATATGGCGCGGAGAAGCTTCTCTTCAGGCGGGTGCTCAGACTCGCCTTTAGGTGTAATCTTACCCACCAGGATGTCGTCTGGATAAACGCGCGAACCGATACGCACGATGCCGTTTTCATCAAGGTGTCTTAACGACTCTTCTGAAACGTTAGGCACTTCGCGGGTAATTTCTTCAGGACCGAGCTTAGTGGAGCGGGCGTCAATTTCAAGCTTTTCAATATGGATTGACGTCAGGATGTCGTCATAAACCAGCCTCTGACTGATAAGGATTGCATCTTCAAAGTTGTATCCTTCCCAGGGCATAAAGGCTACAAGCAGATTACGTCCGACAGCCAGTTCGCCATCTTTAGTAGCTGCTCCGTCAGCAATAACCTGACCAGGTTTGACTGTGTCACCAACTGCCACAATCGGTTTTTGATTCAGGCAGGTGTCCTGGTTGGAGCGCTGAAACTTAGCCAGTTTGTACTTAATCAGCCTCTTGTCTTTGGCTCTGACATGGATAGCATTGCCAGAGACATACTCAACCGTGCCGTCGATGTCAGCTACAATCACCATCCCGGAGTCTCGTGCAGACTGTTTTTCTATGCCGGTTGTAACCAATGCCCGCTCTGTTTGAATGAGCGGAACTGACTGCCGTTGCATGTTAGAACCCATGAGTGCCCGGTTAGCGTCGTCGTGCTCCAGGAACGGGATAAGAGCTGTTCCGACTGAGACAATCTGAATTGGCGAGACGCCTACATAGTCCACGTGATCTGGTGTTGTTTCAATAAACTCAGACTTATAGCGAACTGGAATTAGTTCAGTTAAGAACTTTCCGTCTTCAGCAACCGGCACGTCACCTGGTGCAACGCGGTAGCGGTCTTCTTCGTCAGCTGAGAGATAGTGCACTTGATCTGTACATCTGCCGCCAACAACCCGGCGGTAAGGTGTTTCTATAAAGCCGTATTCGTTGACACGGGCATGAGTGGCTAATGAGCCGATAAGACCAGCGTTAGGTCCTTCAGGAGTTTCGACAGGACAGATGCGTCCGTAGTGGCTGGGATGGATGTCGCGTACGGCAAATCCGGCCCGCTCCCTCGAGAGACCGCCAGGTCCTAGAGCTGACAGACGTCGTTTATGAGTCAATTCAGCTAACGGGTTGGTCTGATCCATGAATTGAGAAAGTTGCGAAGAGCCGAAGAACTCTCTGATGGCAGCAACCAACGGTTTAGTGTTTAAAAGGTTGGCTGGTGTAAGTGTATCGGCATCTTGCAGAGTCATGCGCTCGCGCACAATCCGCTCCAGTCGGGAAAGACCGATACGGAACTGATTTTGCAGCAGCTCGCCTACTGAACGGATACGACGATTGCCAAGATGGTCGATGTCATCGACCTGCCCTTCATCATAATTAAGACAGATCAAGTAGTCGACAGCAGCAACAATATCTTCTCTGGTTAAAGTCCTCTGAGCTTCAGATACTGAAAGGCTGAGCTTCTTATTCAACTTATAGCGACCGACCTTACCCAGGTCATAACGCTTATCGTCAAAGAAGCGACTGTCTATTATGTTCTGACCGCCTGCTACAGATGGCGGGTCGCCTGGTCTGAGCTTGCGGTAAACCTCAATGAGAGAGTCTTCGCGCGATTTAGTATTGTCTTTTTCAAGAGTCTTCTTAAGGAAGTCGCGGTGGCGGAAGATGGTCTCCATCTCCTGATCTGAATAGCCAAGGGCACGCAGGAGAGTTGTGGCTGGTAGCTTTCTATTTTTGTCTATCTTTACATAGATAATGTCATTGACATCAGTTTCAAATTTGAGCCAGGCGCCGCGGTTGGGAATAAGTGTAGCGCTGAAAGTTCTCTTTCCGTTAGCGTCGACTTCGCGCTTATAGTAGATGCCGGGGCTGCGGACAATCTGACTTACGATTACTCGTTCGGCGCCATTAATAATGAATGTGCCGCGGTCGGTCATCATTGGAATGTCGCCGACATAAATCTCTTGTTCTTTAATCTCGCCTATATCGCGGTTGACTAAACGCATCTGAATGCGAAGCTTCTTAGTGAAGCTGGCGTCCATAGCCCGGGCGTCTTCAGGCGTTTTAGGCTTGTTTGGTTCGGTGTGGTCGTCGAAGGTATAACTGGGCAGGAAGTGAAGCTCGAGTCTGCCTGTATAGTCGCGAATCGGACTGAAGGCGCGAAGCTCTTCGCCCAGTCCTTCGTCTATAAACCATTTGAAGGAACTCTTCTGGATTTCGGCAAGGTCTGGAAGGTTGGCGATACGAGAACTGCCGACCCCGAAGGTTCGGAAGCGCTCAGATAGTTCTAAAGCCATTGACTACCTCTGAAACTGTGTATGGCTGGGAAAGCTCTTGTTTTAGCTGTAAAGAGTTTAAGTGTACGTAGGTAGTTATTTTATTGTCAATCAAACAAAGCTGCTCTGTGACAAGGAGGTTTTGAGCACAATGCGAATTAAAATATTATCACGCGCCCGGGTGCGACTGCTGGCGCGGAGTTGCGGAACGATTAATTCTGGTTCAATATGTTTGTTTTTTGTTAATGTAATTAAGACCTAAGTAACAGTTCTATTCTGACGATAAGATTACCTGTGGGGATGGAACATTGCTGGTGTGGTGCTCGGTCTTCAAAACCGCTATGGGGCAGCTAGACGCTGTCCTGGGTTGGTTCAATTCCAACGTATCCCCGATTATGTTTGCAGCCAGGCAGCCTGATGCTCTCAATGAGCAGCTTTGTTCTATTTAATGTTGAAAGCCGGACAAATTACATTTGGCTTAATGCATAAAGTGCTTTACAAACTTTATAAGCCGCTTATAATAAACCTGTTAACCGAACTATACAAACTAGAAAGGCGGCTTGCTTTGAGTTACCAACCAGGAGCCCTGGTCTGGCTAGATCAGTTTGCAGGCTATCTTGAAGTAGAACGCAATTACTCAACTCATACAATCAGAGCTTATATGAATGATCTTAAGCAGCTGATTGGTAGCGAAGAGGTGCCGGAGAGCGGCGGCACTGCTGCCAGCCTTGAGTCTGGACCACAGTCCGGCTGGCTGGAAGCTGAGCAGCTGAGAAATTACATCCATTCTATACAGGATAGATATAGCCGCCCCACCATGGCACGCAAAATTTCAGCTATAAGGACTTTCTGTCGCTATCTAAGGCGCGAGCAGATTATTGAAGAAGATCCGTCCAAGACTATGCAAGGTCCCAAGTTGGGGCGGAGACTGCCTCCTTGTCTCGATCGTGATGAGGTGGCCCGCCTTTTCATGGCGGCAGACTCAAACTCAATTGGAATTAGAGACAGAGCAATCATGGAAACTCTTTATGCAACTGGCATGAGAGTGAGCGAACTGTGTGGTCTTACTGTTGCTGATTACAATGGACAGACGATGGAGATTCGCTGTCTTGGCAAAGGTTCTAAAGAGCGCATAGTTTTGCTTAACCAGAGTGCTAACGCCTGGCTGAAGAGATATCTTGGTGAGCACTGGTCGCGCCTTGCTGGCACCGGTCAGCCAACAAGTGATTCACCGCTTTTTGTCAGCCGTGAGGCTACTCCGCTGTCCACCAGGTCGGTACATCGGATTGTGCTTAAATACGCCAACAAGGCAGGTATTAACAAAGTAATTACACCGCACACTTTGCGCCATACTTTTGCTACCCACCTTCTAGAAGGCGGAGCTGACTTGCGTGTTGTGCAAGATCTGCTCGGGCATTCAAGCATAAGCACAACCCAGATCTATACACATGTGAGTTTGGAGCGTCTGCGGAGTATTTATATGTCAAGCCACCCGAGAGCTTAGGATTATCTGCTCATTGCCTCATTGAGTTAAACTGCATCCTGGCAGCTGTGCTGCACCGGTCTTCCGGCGCCTACTAGCTGCCCGGCTTGTCATGTCCGGCGGATGCCAATAGTTGCCTGATATAATGACTGCCGTTGTTAAACGGTTGCGGTCGTTTCCGCCCCTAGATCTGATGAGATAACCAACTGATAAGACTGTGCCGAGACGCCGAACATTGCGAAAACGTCAGAAACCTGCAGGGCTGCTAGGTTTTTTTGCCGGAGTGTTTAAGACTCTCTTCGTCATAGCATTCATTGTTCTGGCTCTCGGCGGCGGCTATCTAGGCGCTTCTCTCTGGAAGCAGATCAAGGATCTTCCTGATGTGGCAATTTTGGAACGGTATGAGCCTATTGAGGCTATCCAGATATTTGATCGTAATGATCATCTTGTGTGCACAGTGGAAGGGGATGAAGACAGGCGGGTAGTGCCGCTGTCTCAAATCTCTACTCAGATGCAACAGGCTATGTTGGCGGCTGAAGATCACCACTTTTTCGAGCACCATGGCGTTAACCCTGTAAGTGTCTTCCGTGCTTTCTGGGTCAATCTGGCTGCCGGGCATGTGAAGGAAGGCGGTTCGACAATTACTCAGCAGCTGGTGAAGAATCTCTTCTTTAATGACGCTGGCAGAACAGTGGATCGAAAAATAAAAGAGGCTTGTATGGCGTACGAGCTGGAGAGGCGTTACTCCAAGCAGAAAATTCTTGAGCTTTATCTCAATCAGGTCTTTTTTGGCAACGGTGGCTATGGTATCGAGCGGGCTGCTTCGCGTTATTTTAGTAAGAGTGCAGCTGCTCTCGATCTTGCTGAGGCAGCATTTCTAGCCGGTCTGGTCAAGGCGCCTTCAGAGCTGGCAGTGGATCGCGTAGCTGCTATTGCGCGCCAGAAAGAGATTCTCGACAAAATGGTCGAATACGGTTACGTTACGCCATCCCAGGCGGAGGCAGCCCGCACAGAGCAGCTTGTCTTCAAAAGAGGTCTTAACCCGCTCCAGAGATATCCTTATTATGTAAGTCATGTCCTCCAGCTTCTGCGCGATCGTTTTAGTCAGGCGGAAATGCGTCGTCAGGGCTTGCGGGTTTACACCAATCTTGATCCGGCAGCTCAAGAAGCAGCAGAAGAAGTGCTGACTGAAGCTATTAGCAAGGCACCCAAAGGTGTCAGTCAGGGTGCGCTTGTCTCAGTTTCAGTTGCTGATGGTGGTGTTGTTGCTCTTGTTGGTGGTGTGGGTGACTTCTGGAAAAATCAATGGAACAGGGCCACCAACCCGCACACTGCAGGATCTTCTTTTAAGCCATATGTCTATTTAACAGCTTTCGCAAAGGGGAGCTTAAACCCGACAAGCATCATTGCTGACGAGCCGCTGGTTGTGAAGCAACCTTGGGGGCTGCCTGATTACTGTCCGAAAAACTTTGATCACAAGTTCCTCGGCAAGATACCGGTCAAAAAAGCTTTGGCTCTGTCTCGCAACGTCTGCTCTGTACGTATTGCCCAGCTGGTCGGAATAGATAGTGTGGTTGAGACTGCCAGGTTGGCTGGTATTACAACTAAGCTTGATCCTAATCTCTCACTGGCACTGGGAAGTTCTGCTGTCTCGCCTTTAGAACAAGCTGGAGCATATGCTACTTTTGCCCGTGGAGGCGTTTCTATTCGTCCGCAGGTGTTGAGACGGATTGAAAATAACAAAGGGCAGGTCATCGAGATGTTTGAGTCACGTGTGGAGAAAGTCTTCGAACCAGAGCCGATTGCTCAACTTGTCGAGTGTATGCAGGAAGTCGTGAGAGCCGGTACTGGAACGCAGGCTAAGCTGCCTGACAGACCGGTGGCAGGCAAGACCGGTACTGCCGACGAGTCTAAGGACATCTGGTTTATCGGTTTTACTCCTGACCTGGTGACGTCAATCTGGGCTGGCAATGACGATAATCTGCCGATTCCGGGGACTCATGTCACAGGCGGAGATGTGATGGCTAAGATCTGGAAAACATACAATTTAGCTTATTACAGTAAACATCCGACAGCTCCAGGCTCTTTTGTAAGCTCCAGCCGCCTGGTTGACGAAGGGTCAAAACGGCAGCCAGGGAAAGAGGAAGGTCAACAACTTCTCCCGGCTCCTCTGTTTCCTGCTCCTGATATGACTTCTGTAAAAGATGGGAGCATAAGCTCTCACAGTAGTGACAGCGCCTTGCCAGACAATAGGGCGATACCAAATCCAGTGCCCGCGGCCAACTCTGCGCCTCTTCCGGCACCAAGTCCGGCGCCAGCAGCATTGCCTCAGAACCCCTCTCAAGCACCGGGACACGAGGACACACTGCATCGACTCCGGCTGCCATCGCCCGAGTTTGCACCGGTTTCGGACAAGGGTGCCGCTGGTGTAATGGCTCCTTCTCCTGATCACGGTGGAGGTGGAGCCGCAACCGTTCCAGATCCACGCCAGGGGGCAGCTAACTACAGATGAGGTAAGTATGCCTGGCTTACATACGTTTGCCAGAAAGATTCATATGCATGGCGAGGATTATATTAACGTAGACCTGTAGCTCACTTCGCTATAAACTTGAGACCTGGTGTGGACTGGCGGAGGGGAGCTGATGGGTGAATCCAAGTGGGTCGGACTGTTAGGTGTGGCAGCTATTCTTGGTGTTGCTTTCCTGATGTCAAACAATCGCAAGGCGATTAATTACCGCCTGGTTGTGTCTGGTCTGATTTTGCAACTGGGAATGGCTCTTTTTGTGCTCAAAGTAGAGCTTGGGCAACAACTTTTTCGCCAGATTGGCGATGGTATCACAGCGTTGCTTCACTTCTCTGATGCTGGAGCCGGTTTTGTTTTTGGACCGCTGGTAAAAAATTCTGACATCATGCTCAAACTGTTTGGTCCTGGCGCTGACTATATTTTCTCTTTTCGGGTGGTGCCTACCATTATTTTTGTCTCCAGCCTGGTATCCATCTCATACTACCTCGGGATTATGCAGAAAGTAGTGCAGGTGGTGGCAAGGGTGGTGGCATTTGTGATGGGGGCAAGCGGTAGTGAAGCTCTCTCCAATGCTGCAAGCGTATTTGTTGGGCAGGTCGAGTCGCAGCTGCTTATCCGTCCCTATGTGCCTTCTATGACTATGTCAGAGCTGCTTGCTTCTATGTCTGGATCGATGGCTTGTGTAGCTGGTGGTGTTCTTGCTGTGTATATTGGGCTTGGCATTAAGGCAAGTTATCTCTTGACTGCCAGTATTATGGCAGCCCCGGGTGCCCTGGTGATCGCTAAAATCGTTTGGCCTGAAACAGAAGAGTCAAAGACAAAAGGCAAAGTTTCAATTGAAGTGAAGCGAACCAATGCCAATATTATTGATGCAGCAGCGCATGGTGCTTCTGACGGTTTGCGAATTGGTTTGAATGTGGTCGCGATGTTGATTGCTTTTATAGCTCTTATTGCAATGGCTGATGCCTGCCTTGGCTTGCTGGGACGGCAGCTCTCCTTGTGGGGGATGCGTGCGGACGCAGTTGGTCTGGATTTGTCCCATATGCGTTTACAAGATATCTTCGGTTGTGTCTTTGCTCCTATAGCCTGGCTATTGGGAGTTCCCTGGGTCGATGCACACACTGTTGGCCGTTTGATGGGTGAGAAGATGGTGATCAACGAGTTTGTTGCTTATTCCGATATGTCTGCCATGCTCAAAGGCTTGAGCACAGCTCATATTGGTGCTCATGCTGAAACAATCGCCACTTTTGCTCTTTGTGGCTTTGCCAACTTCTCTTCAATTGCCATTCAGATAGGAGGCATCGGTGAAATTGCCCCAACTCGTCGGCAAGATCTGGCCAGATTGGGAGTCAAAGCACTTATCTGTGGCACGATGGCTAGCTATTTGTCCGCAACTCTAGCCGGTTTACTGGGCTGATGGCAGTGCATTTGATTTTCGAGCATATGATAGCTGTTACCATTCTTGCTGATTTTGGCATGCAGATGGCGGTAAGCAACAGCGGTGGCAAAGGGAAGGCTATCTACGCATGCACGCAACTCCCGGGAAGGCGTAGGCGTTAAGGATAATGGATGGCAAGTGTTGTTGCAGGAGCGGTATAATCCAGTCTCAAGTATTGCTCAGCGCCCAATCGATTGTCGGCAACATGAGCATATGAAAAATGTAAGCAGTCTTGCGTAGTGACCTGAGGTAATTCTTAAATGCGTTTGCTCTTTTTGTTGCCAGCAAATGCAATTTCAGGTGGTGTCTTTGTAGTATTCGAGCATGCCAGGAGATTGCAAGCGCGTGGGCATGAGGTTACGCTTGCTTTTGCGGATATTGCCTCAAATAAGAACATTTCTATATACCCTGGAATGGAGGACGTCGAGACAGTATATCTCACCGAGATTGCACAGGAGCGTGTGTTCGACATTGCATTGGCAACCTGGTGGGAGACGGCTTATTTAATTCACAAAGTTACGGCAAAGCATTACGGTTATTTTGTTCAGGCAAGAGAGTCCTATTTTTATTCCCAGGAGAGTATTTTTCCGTTGCTGGTTCAACACAGCTATAATGCTGGATTTCATGTACTAACTATATCGAGATCGCTGTCCAAATATCTTTCTAGTTGGTTAGGGTATGAACCGGCAGTGATACCGAATGCTGTTGAGTCCGAGGTTTTTGCTTCCAGTGTACCAATTCTGCCCCCGGCTTCCGGCTTCCGGAGGGTTCTGGTTGAAGGTGTTCCGCGTTCTCATGTAAAGCGCACTGAGTTGGCGCTGGAAGTTCTTGAGCACTTCCCAGAGCTAGAGGTGGTGCTACTTTCTCAGTGCGATAAACCAGATGGTAAATATTCGGTATCTCACACTTTTGAAGCAATACCCTACTCACATGTGCCGCCTATTTACCGCTCTTGTGACTTTATTCTCAAGCTCAGCCGGGAGGAGAGTTTTGCTCGTCCAGTACTGGAAATGTTTGCTGCGGGAGGGACGGCCGTCGTTGCAGAATTTGCTGGTCATGAGGAATATATATTGCATGATCACAATGCGCTTACAGTACCGGTCAATGACAAGGATGCAGCTATTAAGGCAGTTGCCAGGCTGATTGGAGAACCAGGATTAATGGCGCGACTAAGCCGGGAAGCCTCTGCCACTGCCCGAACACGCTGCTTGGGACAATCTAACGACCTGCTGGCTGATGAATTGGACCAGATTTTTGCAAGTGAAATTACAAAGCATCGGCCGCTTGAGGAATTGTGGAGCTCATTCACTGCTGCTGGCGGAATTCGACAGTACGAGTCTACACTGGAAAAGATGCAGAATCAGTGTGAGTCTTTGGTCGCTGAAAATACTTCTCTGCGCAACACGATTGAAAAAATTACTTGTAGCTATTCCTATCAGCTCGGAAATAAAATTGCTAAACCGCTAAGACATGTGCGTAAGTTACTCAATTTGTATTAGGATACTGGAATGAGGGTCCGCAATCTATTATCAGTTGAACTAACAGATGCAATAGCAGGTGTGTGTGCAGGACTAGTTCTTTTTCATCTCGGCTCTTTGCTTGTTGTTGGTAACATTTTTCAATTTGCATGCGCGCAGATATCTTCTGTTCCGGACTCATCTATTCAGGGACCGCTGATAGTGATGATCCTGGCAACCGGATTACTGTCGGCAAAAATGAAACGGCTGTCTGTTTGGCACATCTTGATCTTAGTGTCCTTGCTTTCTTATACACTGATTGTTTGCGTCCATCTCCCGGCAACTCATAATCTTTTGTATGCTGCACTCTGCGGACTGACTCCCATTGCTCTTGCTATATGCCTGCCGGCAGCTCTCAATGAGCGCCAGTATAAGTTTTTGTTTTGGTCAAGTGCTGTCTTATTGTTGTCCCATAGTTTGATCAATCTGTTTCTTATTGTCGCTCGAGCACATTCTATCTTTGGGTATAACGTCTTCCTGCCGCACGGTAGGTTGATATGTCCTGCCTGGTTGATTCCTTATACGGGTGGGTTATTCGGCAATCCCAATACGTTAGCCAGCTATTTGATGTTTTTCCCCGCGATACTGGCGTACTTGTGGTTGGACACCACAAATGTGCTAAGACGCATTCTCATTATCTTCGTAGCCTTTGTTTTGTGTAGCAATCTTGCATTGACATTGTGCCGAGCAGCTATTTTTACGGCTATTCTGTCATTTGTGCCGCTTGTTCTCTTCTACACCAAGCACAATCTTCGCAAAGGCATTGTCTTGGTGTCCGGTCTAGTTGTAGTCACTGCTGCGTTTCTCAGTATTCTTTTATGCTTTACAACGCTGCCTTCTCCATTCTGGCTTAGCGGACGGGAGTTGATCTGGAAGGAGATATTTTGTGAGTTACAGTGGACTGGGTTATTTGGGACCGGATTGTTTGGCGTATCTGTTCATGATCTGACGCCACATAGCTTTATAGTGGCAAATCTTGCATATTTTGGGTGGCTCGGATTAATTAGCTTGTTGTGTGCTCTATCCGGGTTCTTCTGCCTTTCCTGGCGTGATCGCTCCTGTATTTGCAATCCCAAAATCCTTCCGATTACAGGGGCAATTGCTGTGTACTTGGTCTTCTACGGAAATCTTGAGTATGTATTTACCTACCCGGCGTTTTTCTCCAACTCACTTGGGTGGTTGCTCATAGGTTTCCTTTGCAATTTCCGCTCAATCGCTGATCGCCAACTCAATACCAGCAGGCTAACAACATACGCATGTCAACTGGTTGCGCACAAAGGATGATTCTGGTTGATGCTGGGCTGAAATGATCTACAATCTACCGAACGGACACGTCAAAGATCTCTTGCGCAAATATGGTACAGAACTGGTGGTATTTGATAACTACAACACCAACAAGCCAGCGTCATGGATACCTAAACATGTGGACCAATGGTAGGGGATACTTAAAGCAGACCATTCCGCAACGCTTTGACAGCAGCTTCTGTACGATCCGTTACAGAGAGCTTTGCCAGTATATACCGTATATGATTTTTCACTGTGTCAAGAGTGAGTGACAGTTTGTCGGCAATATCCCGATTACTCAATCCTTTAACAATAAGGCTCAAAATCTCAAGTTCGCGTTTGCTCAACAATGTTTTGTGTGACGTTATTGGTGCTTCGTCAAGGTCTAGCGTCTCGGGAACCTTTCTATCTTTACACTTACGCTCTTTTCGCTCAGCAATTACCAGACGAATAGTGTTGAGTAACTGACTTGGTGACACCGGTTTTTCCAGGCAAGCATGAAAGCCATCTTCAATTGCGTTGTCCGCTTGAGCAGTCGATGGGAATTCTGTAAGTAGGATAAATCTTGTGCGTTCTGAGACAACATCGGTCAGCATACCTGCGATTAGATCACTTCCGCTCTGCTCTTGTACACTGTGATCTATGATGGCAACTTGGAATTCATTTCGGGCATGCCCCAAAGCTAGTTGAAAATTGAGCGATCTCTCCCAGGACTAAGCCTGGTATTGTTTTTGGTGACTAAACTAAAACCAATTGGAGAGACCGCATGAAGAAATCATCAAACAAAAAGTCTAAGAATGTCAACC
>CAILLX010000068.1 GCA_903835185.1 uncultured bacterium
GCCGATTATTATTACAATCGCCAGGTGAAGCAAGAACTGAAAGGAGAGCTGTGGGCCATGCCAGCTTGGCTTGGGCGCTTCCTGGTACCGAGCCGTGGAAACAAACCCCTAAAAACGATGCAACCGCTGCCGCCGCAGCCACTCATTAACGTTGATTATTGGGCACCCAGATGATTAAGAGATACATAGCCAGCTCATAGATATACAGTAAGTTGAGCTGTAAGTCGCCTTGTTGTTGGCAATGACGAAGCGCTCAAGTAGTTCGTTCGCCCAGCATAAAATGGCTTGAAAGTGGCAATAATGAGGGACGATAACGGAAGTGCTGCTGCCAAAATAGCAGCACTTTCCTACCAGTATGATTGTCGCTCACAATCAGCCAACTTAAATAAACAATGCTGCTGAAACAGCGTAAAACTCGCCCAGACGCTTCGCTTGACCTTTGCTTATCTTCCGCTCACCACTAAGTATCTTTGACATTGTTCCTTTGTCACCAATAACATCCCATAGATCTTTAGCCGTGTTCCCATGCGCTTCCATAAGATGTTCCAGCATTTCCAATGGCGTCACAGCTGCCGCATCCATGCTAAAACACTTGCTTTCATAATCCTGGAGCAATAAAATCATCAACTGAAGTAGGGCGCTTTCTTCTGGACTCAATCCGTCTCCACGCACCATCAATTCCTGAACATCTGCTAGCACCTTTGCATGATCTTCCTCCGAATCAATGACACAAGGCAGTCGGTCCGCTAGTAGCCTGGCATACTTTTCTCTACTGATTGCTGTGTTCATAATGACTTGCTCCACCGGTCATACTCTGCATGTGTAAAAACATACGTTATAGCTACAGTCTGAGTCGGGTATTGGATCAAGGTAATCAGTCGGTAACTATTCCCCTTAATGTTGAACATGGTGTATACGCCTTTAACACCCCCATCCGTGCCAGGGTAGTGCTGTCTAACATCCATCAGATGCTTCCATGATGCTTGGCGAGCTACCTTTAACCATGCTGTTAAATGCGTTTTCGCTTGATTATGCCTTTTGCTGAACGCCTGCAGCAGCCCAATATTGACTACGTTCATCCCTCCTCCAGAACCTTCTCTTTTTACATGTTGGCAGATTGCCAACCACCTGTCAATATGTAAAGTTACCGCTGCCTTGCCTGCTCAGGCGAGAGCTGCTGCTAGAGGACCTGGTGCCTTGACATTTTTGCGTTCGGTGGCGCGCACAGCCTCCGAGTCGATTGCCCAGACATACAGGCAGGTATAGAAGGCACAGCGTATATATATTGAAAGTGCTGTCACTACTACTACAGTGGCCACCCAGGAAATGGCAGCGGCTATGACTGCCGGGTGCGTCAGACCGAGCTGCAAGCTGTACAGATAACCGAACGAGCCAACTCCTGCTGCATAAACAAGGAAGCTGGTAAAGCGGCAGATGCCGTCTACACCGACCTCTCCTACACCTATGGAGAGGAGGTTGCCCTGGGCAATCTTATCGGCTCGTTTCATACCGCCCCAGAACGACGTACCCTCAATAACTATAGCCGGCAAGATTAAGTGACCGGCCAGAGTCCAAAAGAGCTCGACAATGTTGGCGAGGAATTTGAAGCCGAAGCTCATTACGCCAGTGTCGTTGTTGCGGTTGCGCAACCAGCGTGCCACAGTTTTGGCCAGCAGTGTGACAATTCCCAGGGCGACCAGTGCCGGCAAGCTGGAAGCTACTGCAGAGCAAGCTTGTCCAAAAGTACCGGTACCTTTCCCCTCTGTGAGATGACTGTATACCAGCGCTGTAGTGACCCCTTCTAAGAAACGGTTGGTCAGCCACCATACAGCCATAATGCCAAACACTGTCAAGCAGGAATCAGTATTGAGCAGCCCCTGGAAGGAGTTCATTCCGCTTGGATCCATCGTGCCGTTAATGCCTATCTGTCCTGCCACTTGTCCTGCCATCTGTCTGGCCATCTGCCCTACCTGCCCGGCAGCATGTCCTACATTGCCTGCAATCTGTCCTACAGATCCTGTGATGTCTGGCAATCCTAGATGATGCCCATGCCGGAGAGCTGTGAGCGGCAGATAACCTTGTGGCGAAGTGGCAGCAGGGTCTGCAGCAGAAGCACCGCTTCCTTTGTGCATTTTGTCGATAGAGAACCAGAGAAGGATTATCCCGAAGATGATATTTGTGAAAACAGTGACAATGGAAGGAAGGAGAAGACGCTTATCTTGCCAGCCCATCGCAATGCTGGCGCCAATCATCTTTAAGCCTCTTCCGATAGACTCAAGCATTCTTTATGACCCTCAAAAACTGCCGCAGGAGATCTGGCAAACTGGTAGTAAATAAGATTGAAACGGGCGGACTGGTGACAGTAACTTGTACATATTGTATGTAGTTGCCAAGCGAAAGTAAAGCAATTTTTACCTTCATTCCTGCCTCTCCAGCTCGACGTCTTCCAGTTCATAAAGACTGTCGAGAAGGTCATGATATTTTTCAGTAATTACCTTTCGCTTAACCTTAAGTGTTGGAGTCAGCTCGTTGCGGTCCAGGCTGAATTCATGGTCAAGTATGATAAACCGTTTGATCTGTTCGTGGTGTGAAAGTTGCTGGTTCTTGCGGTTTATTACTGTTTCAACTTCTGCAACAACTGCCGGATGCTGGCTGAGCTCGTCAAACTGGTGTGTAGCAAGTGAATTTGTCTGGGCAAAAGCGCTCAACCCGTCTTGATTTAATGTGACCAGAGCGCTGACAAACTTACGCCTGTCACCATATATGAGTATGTTGCTGACGAGGCTATCGCCTACAAAAAGGTTTTCCAGATACTGTGGCGCAATATGCTTGCCGCCTGCTGTGATGATTATGTCCTTCTTGCGATCTTTGATGAGCAGATAACCGTCGGCATCTAGTTCGCCTATATCCCCAGTGGCAAACCAGCCATCACTCATAACTGCTGCAGTTGCCTCAGGATTCTTGTAATAACCGCAAAAAACGTTGGGTCCGCGCACAAGCACCTCACCGTCGTCGGCAATTCTTATTTCGACTCCAGGCAGCGGGCGTCCAACTGTGCCTTGCCGGTTGGCTCCAGGGGTGTTGCAAGTGACTGGCGCTGCGGTTTCTGTCAAACCATAGCCTTCTAAAACAGGTATACCGATAGTCTCAAAGAAGCTCTGTACTTCGCGCGGCAGAGGTGCTGCCCCCGATACCATAAAGCGTAGCCTGCCCCCAAAACGGCTACGCATGCGCGAATATACCAGGCGCTCAGCTACGCGCAGCTCTGCTCTATAGATGTGTTGAGCAATTTCACTGACACCTTTGTGGGCTCGCTCTTTGTATCTGCCGGCACGTTTGCCTAGCGCCAGCGCCCAGCGAATGAGATATTGCTGAGTTTTAGGCAGCTTGCGTATTTCGCAGTTGACCCGGTGGTAGACCTTCTCGAAAAAGCGTGGCACTCCGACAATAATAGTAGGTCTGACTTCAAGCATGTTGGCAGCCACAGTCTCCATCGATTCTGCATAAGCTGTCACCAGTCCTTCGTAAATAGCGAGAAATTCGCCGCCTACCCGTTCAAAGACATGCGAAAGTGGCAGGAAAGAAAGACAGATGTCGTCTGCACGAACGCCAACCAGAAGGCTCATAGCCTGGCAGACATGATAGATATTGCTGTGGAGCAGCATTGCTCCTTTAGGAACCCCTGTGGTGCCTGACGTGTACACAATTGTGGACAGATCTTCAGGTTTAATCGACTTTATCCTGGATGCCAGCTCATTGTGGTGCTTGCCCAGGTAACTATTACCGCTGCGCAACAGCTCTTCCCACATTATTACTTTGATGCGTTTCTGGCTAACTACTGGCTGTCCGTCCATGAGAACTACAAAACGTAGAGTTGGCGGTAATTCTGTGGCGCAGAGGAGCTTCTCTAAAATGGTGTTGTTTTCTACAAAGACGCCGACCGAGTCGCTGTGCCGGAGCAGATACTCTGTCTCTTGTGACCCTAAAGTAGGATATACAGGTACTGTCACTGCTGCTGCCGAGAGAGTGGCCAGATCTGCCCATATCCATTGCGGGCGGGTGGTGCTTATTATTGCTATTTTTTCGCCGGCAGCAACTGCACAGCTGAGAAGTCCACCAGCTAAGAGCTCGACCACACGCCCTTGCTCACGCCAGACTACAGGTCGAAACTGCCCGGCACTTTTGTGCAATATGGCTGGACGCTCCGGGCTTTGCTTCACCCGTTCCCAGAATATGTTGACTAAGGTCTCTTCTGTCAAGTCTGCCGCTGTCCTAACGCTCTACTGACGAATTCAACCAGTCCAGATATGGCTGGTAACCATCCTTAATCGACAGGCTGATAATCTCAGGTGTCTCATAAGAATGCAACTCCTTGATCCGTGCGCGCAACGTCTCCCAGGAAGCGGCGTTACTTTTTATAATGAGAAGGTCTTCTTTATCGGTAACTATGGCTCCTTCCCAGCGATAAGTAGAAGTTATTTGGTGCACTATGTTTACACAGGCTGCCAGGCGCTCTTCAACAAGCGAGGCTACAATTTTGTTGGCCTGGTCAGCCGGCACTGTCACTAGCACAACAAGTTCTCCAGTCATAAGTTATGATGCGCTCCGCAAGAATTCCTGCCCTGTCTCCTTTAAGAATTCTTGCATAAGTTCAACTATCTGCTCAAACGGTTCTGGTTGCAGGCGCGGCATGCGGTAGCGTTTATGCATACGGATAACAAGAACAGGCAGTTGGAGCTCGCAGGCAGCAAAGCGCATCAGCGGTTCAATCTCGCTGCACTCTGATCCTACTGGCTCGAGGCTGCTTAAACGCAAGCGCAAGCGGGCAGCCAGCTCTTCACAACTGGCAGGGTCAGGTCCGGCAGCGCTAACATGCAAGCCGGTAGGCTCTCGCCCGGAGAGTCCTAGCAATATGACGAGCAGAGCAATACGTCCGGCCTTGGCTATATCTGATAAGGCCCGGAGCATAGGTGTGTCCAGATAAAAGCAAGGATCAGCTACACAACAGTATGTGCTCATAAGAGAATGACAGTTAACCTGACGATGCAGAAGATCAGCCATTGAGCCGGTAAATGAATCGGCATCATGGAATTCAGCCTCTCTAAAAAAAGCTGTAGCATGCGGCGCCATTACCAGAATAGGCAGTTCACCACCGAAAAACTGGTAGTCGGCTGCTCCTGGCGGTGGCAATTGCTCATAACGCTCGGATGAGACAGTCTCATTGTGAAGAGCCCAGGCGATTGGATCAAACTGAGGCGGTTCATCAATTAAGTAATCGACTGCATGATTGATGTCGGCAAACCTGGCTTGAGAGTGCAATAGCACCCATGGGGAGAAAGGTGGTTGTCCTACTACGGCGACGACCTTGCCTTGCCTGTGGGCATAAAAGATCTCCATAGCGGAGCCATAGCTTGGACGCCAGAGGTTAGCCAACAGAGCATCACTCTGATCTATTAAATCAAGTGAGTGTCTTACTCTTGCCTCCAGATTGTCTCCCAGTTCATGGGTGTCCCATGTCAGATGGAGCGGATTGACAACTCTTAAACCGAATCTCTGTAGCTTGGTCATGGCAAAAGCACGCCAATCAGGCTCGCCTCCCGCGCCGACAGCTTCTGCCGTCGGGTCGATTGTGCTTCCACTTAAATAAATTGCTGTTGCTTCCATAATGAGTTGATTTCTAGAGAGATTCAAATAACCTGTCTCTATTATAGATAGGCTCACCGGCGAAGCAGGTCTCCAGTCCTGGGACAATGCTTCGTAAGGGCGCGGTGCACGCGCCCGCGGGCGGATGCAATCCGCTCCTTCGGAATCCAGACAGGTGTAATTTTCACCTGGTGCGAGATAATGCTTTAGAGACTAAGGGGTGCTCAGACATGAATCGAAGACAACTCTTGTCAGCCAGGCAGCTGGCAGTAGCAGGTCTATTTATCTGCCTTTTGTCGCTTACTGCTTGTACCAGTCGCATAGCTGGTTATCAAGCAGCCTATGGCAGCCAGGCTGAAGTGATTCAGGCTCAGGAGCAGAGAAGCCGAAGAGTTGAGATTACGGTAGAAGCGCAGGTATATAAACTTTTAGCAGATGATACTGAAGGGATTCCTCATCAGCGCTTTTTGCTGAAACTTGCTAACGGAACAACCGTACTTGTGGCTCACGATACTAATATGGCGCAGCGAGTCCCTCTGGAGCCAGGCAGCTTGGTGCGCATTCATGGTGAGTATATCTGGAATGCCAAAGGTGGCGTGATTCATTGGACGCACCACACTGATACGGTAAGGCACGAAGGTGGCTGGATTGATTTTAACGGACAGCGCTATCAGTAAGTTATTCTTTCTTCCCGCTGTCAAGCAGGCTGGCAATTTTAGGTGTAATAAACCACTCGAGCGTGCCTGGCTCAACTGGCGGAACGCTTGTTATGTCGACTCGACAGACAGAAGATTTTTTAAATGGGATGACAAGTTCTGGACCGGCCCACAATAAACTGGACACCAGTCTGCCTACATCCGGCTCGTGACCGACCATAAAGACATCATTAGAACCAGCAAACTCCTTGAGCGCGGCGAAAATATCGGTTGATCTGCCTGCTGGTGCCAGAGCATCCACAGTGCGCAGAGGTGCTCCCAATATCTGTCCAATTATTTCAGCTGTCTGACGAGCTCTCACAAGCGGGCTAGTAAAGACGACGTCTGCGCTTACGCCAAGCCGTTTCAATCCGTTGACTACAGCTTCGGTCTCCAGGCGTCCGGTGTCTGTGAGCGGACGAGCGCAGTCGTTCTTGATTGCCCCGCCTACATGGTCGGTAGCTATTCCGTGGCGTACAAGATAGATTCTCATGAGTGCATATTGTACAGCGTCGAGGTAGTAAGATCTTTCTATGACAGCTAAACCACGCATCATTGGTCTTGATATCGGCGACGCACGTATTGGCGTGGCAATCTCTGATCCTTTGCGCATAACTGCAGCAGGACTGGATACAATTATCCGCAAGAATACATATGCTGATGTTGCTGCAGTAGTAGAAATGGCCCGCCGTCACGGAGCTGTCCAGATAGTTGTCGGTCTGCCCAAGAATATGGATGGATCTATAGGTGAGCAGGCGCAGAAGGTTCAGTCTTTTGCCCGCAAACTGGCACGTTCGTCAGGGCTGCCGATAGTTTATGAAGATGAACGCCTGACAACAATCTCAGCTATTCGCACGTTGACTTTGCAAGGGGTTAAGACCGGTCACAACAAAGAGCTGGTCGACAGACAGTCGGCAGCAATCATTTTGCAAAAGTTCCTCGACCAGTCTGAGCCGCCGTCAACCGCCTAACTGTCCGCCCAGCGGGCGCGTCACGACGCGCGCCTACGGTAGAGCATCTGGGATAACTGTAGTGGCGACTGTGGTGGGCGGCTCGCGAGCCGCCCAGCGGGCGAGTCTTGACGCGCGCCTACGGTAGAGCATCTGGGATAACTGTAGTGGCGAC
>CAILLX010000069.1 GCA_903835185.1 uncultured bacterium
ATGGGGGTGGTCAGGGCATGTCACAAAAGATCAACGACGCCCTGGACATCCCCAAAACATCAAAAGCCCGTTTGCATGTGCAATCAGACAGGACCACGCGTAATACTGATTCAAGTAAGGTGCAGTGAAACTAAGAAAGTCCTTGATGTTCGGAGGAGCAGCTTTGTTAGAGCTGCTCCTCCGAATTATGCACGAAGACGTGGCGTGTGGAGTATCGCTGTGCTCGTCGCGCGTCCAGCGCTAATGCCTCCTTGCCTGACCTAGCAGTCCGGACTGCCGTTGTCTTTCTTGTGGCGCAGTCCGAGGAGCATCTGTTCGAGTCCCAGTATTGCCAGAGTGGAATCCAGGCTGGGAAGTTCATGCTTGGGTCCACTCTTGACGGCAGGCATGTTGTCCATCAAGCGCTCAAGCAGATTCTTGCTTCGGTCAAGCGCAGACTGGCTGGCGGGGTCGCTCGGCAAGAGGAGGTTGCGCTTCTTGTGGCTGGAAACGACCTTCTGCTGTGCTGCAATCGCCTCCGCCCAGGCTCCCTTCCTCTGGCAGATGTCGGACAATCGCTCGCCAATCTCGGCGAAGTCGCTGCTTACGCCCAGGCAGTTTTGCGCCACATCGAGGAAATGCTGTGCACTGATGGCAAACTGGCTGCCTTCCTGCACCTCCTCGAGCGCATCGAGCGCGAGCTTTAGCTGGCGCTTGAGCATCTCGGTGTCTGCCAGGCGGAACATCTCCCAGGCTGCTGTCAAGTGTCCTGCGAGTTTATCCATTTCTGAACTCCTCCTTCAGAGTTGATGCTCTGGTGAACTATTGCTGGTCACCAGAAGGCCGGCACTTCAGCTCAGAACTCCTCCTTTAGCTATACTGCCGCGTGGCAAGAGGCGAGACAGGTTGCCAGTGCCTCCTGCTTGCCCCTGCTCTGCGCGTCTAGGTGGCGCTGTTTACCAGCGCCCTCAACTTGTCGATGATGGCGTGCCTTTCGAGGTCGGATAGGTACTTAGAGACACGGATAAACCATTCGAGCGTAGAGTGGTCGTACCTGGCGGGCTGGGTGGGCAATTCGGGGCTCATGTAGCTGTGGTTGACGCAGAACCGGTAGTGGCGCTTCTGCGATTTCTTGACCGGCGGAGTGATTGCCAGTTCAATGATGTGCCAGCTGCAGAGCTTTCCTTTCCTGTTCCATTCCACCACTACCAGGCTGGACGGCAGGCTGACTCCGTGCACCTGCTGTTCAGTGAGGATGATGTAGTCCTCGTGAGGCTTGCAAGCACAACTGGTGCGCACGATGTCCTTGACAGTTGCATGGACACCAAGCATGGATGGTCCGGTGACATCGCTGCGCCCGAGGAAGTACTTGAGTCTAGCAAAGACCGGAAGTCGATTCAGGTGCATTGTGTTCCTCCAGATTTCATTTTTTATTCCTGACCAGCCTGATTTGGTCAGGTTCTGTCCGTACTCACCTGATTTTTCCCACTCAGTCAACAAGCGCAGCATTGCACGCCGGAACCAGCAGCACGAACTGTCCCAGAACGATATCGTTATCGCTTTTTCCTGTCTGGTTGTGAGTGCTGCTTAGATTTTGCTTGCTTTGACTAAAGCCTGTATTGAAATGGGAGTTGATGATAACCAGACCTTATACACTCTCATGCTCAATTACAAACACCAAGGTGATGTTGTGAAACAGCGTAGTGCTTGCGATATGGCATGGAAATAGAGCCACTTTGGCGTGACTCCAGCAGATAATTGATTTCTTTGCTCTACACGTAATAACCCCACTGATATAAGTATCGTTCGTTAGTGGAACTAGTGCGACTCATTAACAGGGACTTTCTTTTATTGGGGTTTTGTCAAAGTTGTACCAGGTGCAGATGCGTGCAGTTTGAACTGGCAGCTGAGGCTGCTCTGGAATGCAACTTCCGCACTTTTTGTGTTGGTATCCACCATGGGATATGTTTTATGGAACACACTAAACTGCTCGGTTGAATCGGCATGACACCATATGCGCCATCACAAGTGATACCAGTATTCATAATCACCAGCAACAGGTGTGGCAACCATCCACAGGTCAGACTTTAGGGCTCCGGCGCGACACTGTATAGTAAAGACGGCTCCAATTAACAACCACGAGCTTGTCCCTTTTGTCGTTGATTTAGTTGGTGACCCCCTGACCAAGCGGATTAAGCCTGGGTAGGTTTGATCTTGCAAAGGTACAAATCTGTGACAAGGAGGTCACCATGAGTAAATCATCGTCTGGATCTAAGAGC
>CAILLX010000070.1 GCA_903835185.1 uncultured bacterium
CCCTACGAAGCATTGGACCATCGCTGCCGCACTATTTTAGAATCTTACTACTAGTTCTAGACTAAAAACTGCTTTATTTAGTACTAAAAAGAGAAAAAGGAATGAAGAACAGTTGTTAGGGGCACTAATTGCCTTGAAATTATGTAAACTGGAGGGGAGGTTGACGAGTAATCTCAAATGGTAATACCCAAAAGGGTGAGTCAAAACAGCTCACCCTGTAGTAAGAGTATGTTTGGTTAACAATGGCACTTCTTCCACAGCGCAACGCTACAGCTTCGAACTCGTCCAATATCCTTCTTGATGTAAAAAAAGGTAACCAGCAGGCGCGGAACGAGTTTATTTGGCAGAACCAGGAGCGTTTTTATGCGATTGCCTTTTTAGCAACGGGAGACCCTGATGTTGCTACACAGTTGACTATTATGGCGTTCAAGAATGTTTTTGCTGCGCTACATCAGTCCAATCCGAAACAGCTGAGCAGCGCTGGAGCGGAGTGGCTTTCTCAGTTTATTGTTGATGCATGTGCAGAGTTTCACATGCAGTATTCTGCTCCTCCACCGGCCAATCCGACGACAGATCCCAGCGCTGACGGTTCGGCTCAGATGGATTGGGAGACTACAGTAATTTTAGGACCACAGCGAGTCAAGCGTTGTTTGGCAGGACTTCCTGAAGAACAGCGAAATGCTTATGTTTTGCGCCATCAGCTAGGACTTACTTATGACCAGGTAGCTGCTGTATTGAATCAAAACCCGGACAACATTTTAGCCTGGTTGTTTCGGGCGCGGGTCCAGATAGTAAAGGGTTTGGGGCGCGGTTAAATCAAAGTGCTTAGTTGGTAATTTATATGAACTGCAATCGCTTTCGCTTTCTTATACAACAACGGTTCGAGTTTGAGCTGCCTAGCCAGGATGAGCGGCTGTTGGCGGCACATCTGGACTCTTGTGAATCTTGCCTCCGATTTGAACACCAGATTGATCAGGTTATTCAAGCAGCCCAAGAGTTGCCGTTCCCGGAAGAAGCTGTACCGATCAACCTTGAGTCGGTTGCACGCATGATTATGCAGCAGTTGCCGCAACCAAAATCATCGCCGATGGAGATCTTTGCTAGGATTTTTGGTGGCGGCAAAGATAAGGCTCCTAAGAAGGAGGCTCCAGCTCAAACTGCGACCGGCAGCCATTTCCCTCATGTGAAGAGGCAGCAAAGTGCATCAGAGCAGAGCCAGACAGCTTCGCGGGCTAAAAAGCTAAGCATCTCTGAATCCGAGGAACAGCAAGCAACCTCCATGCGCCTCAATCGCATGTCAAAGAGGACTATCCAGCATGGTGAATCGGGCGACCAGACTCAAAGCGGAATACAGTCTCTTGGTGCAAAGTTTGGAAAGGCTGTGCCAGCGCAAGGACAGTTGCGGAAAGAGCAACCGCTTACTTTAGCAGATACGATTCGTAAGAAAGTTTCTGAAGATATGCATTCCAAGGAGAAGCAGAGTGCAGACGACGCTGGCGAGGCTTCACAACCTCCAGCAGCGCAGTGGATTGCTGGGGACAGCGGAGCGAATGCACCGGATAAGGCAGGGTGGGGCGCACCACCTGATCTGTCGGTAGCTGGGCAGGGAGCTCCAGTCTCAGGTGATGTAAGTTCTGGGGGGGGCAATTTGGGAGCACCAGCAGGTGGGAGTTGGGACCAACCGCCAGAGAGCTGGGAACAATCAGTAGCACCTGCAGCACCAACAGCCAGGGATCAAGGCTGGGGTCAGCCAGCGTCTGCACCAGCAGGTGGGAGTTGGGACCAACCGGCCGAGAGCTGGGTGCAACCAGCAGCAACAGCTGTGCCTGCTGATCAAGGCTGGGGAATGTCAGTGGTGCCTGTGGCACCAACTGTGCCTGCTGATCAAGGTTGGGCAACACCGGCAGCACCTGCCGGTGGCTCCTGGAGCGAATCAGGCACTAGTTGGCATCAGTCCGGAACGACGTCTGAAACGCCAGCCCGGAGCTGGGATGAGCCGGCTACACCCGAGCAAACATTTGGCGGTAACATAGCTGAAGCAGGACAAGCGCCTGGTGCAGCCAATGCAGCGCCGCCGACTCCTGCCGGCTGGGGTTCTCAACCTGGCTGGCAGCAACCAGATTCTCAGTCTGGCAACCTCTGGAGTGAACTGCCGACTCCGCAAGCTTCAAGTGGCGGCAGCTGGTCGTTTGATGCAGAGCAAGTTCAGACCGGCACCTGGGAAGCATTTCAAGAAAGCGGACCGGAGCTTCTTGGTGCACCGAGCTCACAAGCAGCACCCAATGTGCAACCACCCAATCCACGGGCTGCTGCCGATGGGGCAGGTGCTGGAGCTGAGAGGTGGGATGTTCCGATTCAAGAGAGGATGCAGCAGCTTCAATCTGCTGCTGGTCAAGGCGGCGGTACTACCGATAACCGGTGGGACATTCCGATTCAGGAAAGGATGAAGTCCCAGTCCCAAGCACAGACCGGCCCGGTCCCAGCTGTACCACAACAACCTGTGCCTGTCGCAGGAACATCTGGGGTTCCAGCCGATTCAATCATGGATCGCTTAAGCAACATCCTCGGCGATGTGCCACTTGATTCACAAGAGCCACAGTCGCCGGTGCTGCAAACGCCTGTGCAAGAAACAACAACCTCTTCTGACAGATGGGATTTGCCAATTCAAGAGAGAATGAAACAGTCTCAGACAGTGCAAAATCCAGCATCGGTTCCCTTACAAACTGCTGCTGCAACGCCTCCACCGCCGCCGCTTGCACCGGCACAGCAGGACCGGTGGGATGTGCCGATTCAGGAGCGGATGAAGCAATCTCAGTTGCAACCTGCTGCGAACATTCAGGGAGCGCCAGCTGCTCCAGCTGCGCCAGTTGCCGCCGGAGGAATATTTAATTTAGATGATGGGGCTATTGATCGTTTGTTTAGCCAAAATCTGGGAGTTGCTGAAGAAGCAGGAGCAGCTGCAACGCCGGCTCCAAAACAGGTGAACAATGTGCCACCACCGCCTGTTGTTCAGCCAGTTGCTGCCAGACCAGCTCAAGCTCCTGCTACCGGACAGTACCAGTTGCCGCCTGCACAAGTGCCGCCAGCACCAACTATATCTCCGGTGACTGCTGCGCCGAGAAGCGACTTTTCAGCGCTGCCAGCGCCACCAGCTCCTGTCCAGGGTCCTGCTGGGGCAGGTTTGTTGAAAAACCTGGATGATAATGCCATAGACCGCTTATTCTCCGATAATCTTGGAGTTAGCGAACCGGCTCAAGCTGTCAACGTTCCCGCGCCGACCGTACCACAGGTGTCTTCATCGCCGGTGGCACAGGCGGTGCCGGCTGCTCCAGTGCCCATGCCGACTTTACAATCTTCATCGTCTCAACAGACCTCACCCACGATACCACCGGCGCCACCGATACCACAGGCAAGTCAGCCTAAAGGTGGTGGGTTGTTTAGTATTGATGATTCAGACATGGATAAGCTCTTTGCCAATAACTTAGGTATCAAGGATACTGCAGCTCCAGCTCCTGTGGAAGTCAATGAGGCTATTCAGTCAATCAGGACCGCAGCTGAAGTGTTTGGTGTGGTGCCTGCTCCTGTGACGCTACCACCTGCGCCTCAAGCGCCCCAACCAGCTCAGAGTCAGCTTAGTGCAGCTCCGCCAGAGCGTGTTGAGGGGTTGGGACGGCTAGCCAGTGGTGCTGATCCGTCTGCTGAGACAGGTAGTGGCAAGATTGCCAGCATCGGCAAGTTCCTTCTCGACCAGCAAGACCTGGCCAAGATAGGAAATATTGCCGGAGCTGATCTCTCCGACTCTAAGATGCGAATACTAACGCTTGAAGCAGCACAAGAGTTGCAGACTTTGCTTGTGCATATTCAGAAGCAACCTGGTGTGGTCGGCTCTGTTATTGTCGGACACGACGGTATATTGATTGCTAACAACATTCCTCCAGAGTATGAAGCCGAGTCAATAGGTGTCTTGGCTTTAGGTGTGTACTTGAATACTGATACAGCGCTAAAGAAACTGGGGCACAATCATGTGCATCAAGCGGTATGTCGCACTTCTCGTGGGTATCTCATCATTGCTGATTTTGGTGGCGGGATATTGGTGACACTATCTGACCAGCCTGAAACCGAACGGCTAATCCCGCTCATGCGAAGCATCACCCAGTTGGTCAGTCAGTAGCCCCTTGGTGCTCATGCATGCCAAGATAATAGAAACCGGCAGAGGCTGCGCACACCGAAAGCCGTGCCGCCCTTATTAATCTCATCTTTCTCTTTGTCTGCCCAACCTGGTCCAGCAATGTCGAGATGAGCCCATTTATGGCCGTCAACAAACTCTTTGAGAAACATGCCGCCGGCAGAGCTTGATGCCTCGCCTTTTGAACCAGCGTTTTTCAGATCGGCAATATCGCTCTTGAGATACTCCTTGTATTCGTCAAAGAGAGGCAGTTGCCAGAGAGATTCACCAGCTGCGGTTGCGCTTTCAATGAGCTGGTCGATCAGCTTTTGGTCGTTGCCCATGATGCCGGCTGCGGCTCGTCCGAGAGCAGTGACGACTCCACCTGTGAGCGTAGCTATATCGATAATTGCATCAGGATGCAGTTTTAGCGCATAACAAAGTGCGTCGGCCAGGATAAGGCGGCCTTCGGCGTCTGTGTTGTTGACTTCAACTGTCTTGCCGTTCATTGTGGTCAGTACATCACCGGGGCGCAATGCTGTGCCGCCAGGCATATTCTCGGTGGCAGCAATGAGACCGACTACATTTATGCTTGGCTTGAGAAGCCCTACCATTCTCATTGTTGCCATCACGCAAGCAGCGCCGGACATATCGTACTTCATGTGCTCCATGCTGGCTGCAGGCTTGATTGACAGACCGCCTGAATCAAATGTAATTCCTTTGCCTACCAGAGCCACAGTTTTCTTTGCTCGGGCGCAAGCATATTTAAGGACAATGAATTTAGCAGGTTCAGCGCTGCCTTTAGCAACACCAAGGATAGCCCCCATCCCTTCTTTGTCCATTTCCTTCTCGCTCATGACTGTGCAAGCAAGTCCTGTCTCTTTGGCAACCTGTGCTGCCTGCCTAGCCAGCTGAGTTGGTGTCATATAGCTTGCCGGCTCAGCAATTAAATCTCTGGCATAATTAGTGGAGTCGGCAATGACAGCTGCTCTGTGGACGACGTCCTTAAAGGTGCGCGCAGGCAGTGTGATACCGCCAATGGTGATCTTCTGTGTTGCCTTTGTGTCGGTGCTGTCGTTGCGATTCGATTTGTATTTCTTAAACGAGTATGATCCGAGAATCCAGCCTTCTACGGCTGCTTGAAGATGCTCTTCCTCCCCTTGCCCGCTTGGCAGGAACAGGCAAACAGAGGAAGCGTGGTTCGTTTTGCCTCTGGCTATGTTGGCAGTCAGCTTTCTTGTCTGGCTTGGTTTGTAATCACTTTTCGCACCTAATCCGCATATGATTAGCTTGCTGTACGGCATGGCTCCGTAAGTCGGCAGGCTCAAAAATTGCCCGTAGTTTCCGTCAAACCGCTCAGCAGTGCATGCTGCAGCTATAGCTTTGAGGAACTTGGCAGGGAGCGATTTATCTAGCTTGGACAGCAGTCTGTCTGGAGCTTCATCTTTGAAGACATGGATGACAACAGCATCAGCTGCAATCTCTGCTAATGAGCTTCTCTGCCTGGCAAATTCCATACTTTCTCCTGTTTGAGCTGTGTTTGGCTGGCGATACCGGTCTGGCAATATGCTGACTTCTTCTCGCTGCCGTGGCGTGGACTCCTTGCTTAGTGCATACCGACTCTTAGTGCAGGCAGCCGTGTATCACTTCAGCGACTATAGCGTTAACTGTATCAGGATCTATCTCGCGCCTGCAGTGTCCGAGATAAGCTTCCATCCATCGTCTCAACTCTAAAAGGACCTCTGAAAGTTTAACTCCTGATCTTTTGACAAGAGCTAAATTTATGCTGATGCGTCCGTCTGGATCTACCTGGAAGCGGTAAGAAGCATCAGACGATCCATGAACATAGCGCAGACTTGCCTCGAGAATATCTTTGCTTTGCTGTGGACCGCATATCTGTTCAAGCCGGGAGGCGATCTTTTGAAATACTGTCAGCGGACGGAATAAGCTTGATTCTTGGATCTGAATCCAGTTGTGATCCAGAAGTAGCTGCAGCGACTTTATTACCATGTAACCAGGCCAGCGATCATAACGTTTCACAATCTCTGCCACTGTGCTCCAGCCGTCAATAATCTGAGCTAACTCTGCCACTGCTGTTCTGTCGCAGCTAGTAAGCATAGAGCCGTCGGCAAACCGTAACTCATTGTCAGCACGCTGCTGCCAGAGCTGATCAAAGTTCCAAATGCGCTCGACAACTGCATTCTTGCCCCCAGGCAGTCTGGAGAGAGCATCTTTCATCTGATCTTGATAAAGAGCCGAATCAAGGAGTATCCTCTCGAGAGACTGTGACAATGCACTGCCAGCATCCAGATCTTGCGCAGTTCCTCTGTCGCGGAAGACGAAAATACCCTCTTCCCAGGAGACAAGAAACTCAGTAAGGGCGTTATACCCTTTCAGCAAGCCTGCGGCTGCATCCGTTGGCTTGCCATCTGTGAAGGAGACAACAACTGTCTTATCCTGATTCTCAACTGTCAGGACTCCAGTCTTATTGCCAGTTGCTAGAGATTGCAACAGACCGGCAGCATCAATGGCTCCTAAAGAGCCTATCATGGCATCTTTCACTGTCTCCATATTGCCGCTGCCGGCACCATAGGAGATATCACCGCCGGTGACCTTATGGTAGCCGCCATAAAGATATTGATCGTGAAGGAGTATCTCTAATTCACGTTCATTGATATAGCCGCTACGCACAGCAAGCAATCCTAGAGCAGTGCGCTCTTTGCGTCCCCAACCCTCCTCCTGCTGTGCTTCAAGCAGCTCTTCAAGTTGGGATGGTGTGATTAAGCCGGCAGCAACTAAATAATGACCTAAGCGGAACGGCTTGTGGTTGTGATAGCAGTTGGACAAGAATTGAATGCGAGGGAAAATCGGGAAAATAATACCGGCAGACTCCAGCTCTTGCAGGATGCGCAAAGTCTCATCGCAGGCAAGGTGATACTGTTCTTCGGCTGATCTTGAGATTAGTTCGACAGCAGAGTAATTGTCGATGAGCTGCAACACCCAGTTTTGTGGTGCAGGGAGCTCAAACTGGCTCTTCTGTTGCAGACCTGTTTTAGTCAGTATAGGTGTTGAAGTGGATAAAATATGATTGGCCAGGGTGCTGCCAGCGCCTCGCAACCGGCGCCTGTCAACCCCGGCAATGGTCGCACAGACATAATCGGACAGAAGCGGATAACGGGCGAAGATGGAGGAGACGTTGTCGTATACGTTAAGTGTCAGTCCACCGGATGGATCGTCTCGTGTCAGGGTAATGGCGCCATCTGACTTAATAAATAGAAGCACCCCTTTAGGAGTTAATAGCCGCCTGGCCTGGGCATGAAACTTGACGAATGTGTCGAGCGGTAAGGAATAGCCGGTGTGAGTCAGGTCTATTACCAGCCCATCAAAGATCTTCCCTTCGTCAACCAGACGATCAAATTCAGCAAAAAGACTCTCTCTGAATGCATAAGTGCGAAACATCTGTTCAGCGCTCCCCTGTAGGCGGTGCTTGTGCGTCGGTGGTGTCAGAGCGATTTTCGCTGTTGCCCGGCGCTGCTGTGGCGCTACTTGTCTTGCCTTTATTTTTGGGAGCTGCTTCAGTTGATGAATCGCCTTCGCTGCTGCGGGCAGTTGGAGACTGTTGTCCTTGAGCAGGCTGTAAGTTACGAGCAATCTTCTGCAGCACAGGATCGGCAGCAGCAATAAACAGTGCTTTTATTGCCCACTGACGCTTGGTTTTGATTACATCGCAAATCAGGTCGTAACGGCCAAATGTGACCAGGCGGTAACGATAACTGGTGGCGGCCGGACTCACCATGCGTATGATTCTTGATGGTGTTGCTGCCGGTTTGGTGCCCAGCCCTATATATTTTGGGATGCTGACAAGGCTGCTGTCGATCAGCCAGGCTTTGGCCAGGTCGGTACGCCCTTGATCAATGGCGTGAACGAAGGAGAGGATTGCATGATAAGGGGTGTCTTCACAGGCGCTCCCTTCCAGGATATATCTACCGGCAATCAGCTTAAAAGGCATCTTGTAACTAATTGATGGCGCTTGTGCAGAGGCTGTTCTGGTGTTCAAACCTGCTGTGTTGTTTGCTGGAGATACTGAGGGAGTTATGGTGACTATAAGATCTGGTCCGCTGAATCCTGCCACTCCTGAGACATTGTCTACCAGAAACGGTGGTATAGCTGACAGAGGCTCGTTGTTCTCTCGCCAACCATCAGCAGTCAGTCTATAACTTGCCAACCAGATACCGCCATCAGTGCGCTGACCTGTTGTCACCAGAAAGCGGGCATGTTCAACCCGGCTACCTTTATCAACCGGGGTAGCAACTCCGAGCAGGCGCGCATCCTTCAAGATTACCCTGCCGGGCAATGTGAGCTCGTCTACTCTATATAAGTTAACCGAGACTGCCTTTGTGCGGCGCCTGCTTATGCGAACAACTGATGTTCTGGTTTCGTTCCACTCAATAAGAGCCACCTGCCCTTGCTCAACTTTTGGGAAACTCCAGATATGTGCTGACCCGGCGGAAATGATCTGTACTCCTAGCTCAGACAGGCAAGGATGGCTCTTAATAATTATGGCTGGCTCTTGATGGTCTGTATGAAGAAGCTGTTTGAGCAACTTTATTACAGCAGACCAGCTGATCTGCCCTGGATCTGTTGTGAAGTTGTGCACAGCTGTTGTAAGTGCAGTTGATGTTGCTGCCTGGTTTGCAGCTGCCTCTCCTGGTTCTGGGCTTGCAGCAGCCGCTGCCGCAACCCTGTCCTTGGAAAGAGTAACCGAAGAAGGCTTGCCTTTGCTGGACAGGCTATGCGCCTGTTTGGGGCTGCCCGGGGTATTAACTGAGAGTCCCAGAGTAAGAAGAAGAGCAATTGCATTTATTTTCATGAAACCCGCACCGGTTGAGCCCGACAGGTTAATTATATGCTGCCAGCCGGTGTGTGATGGTTGCTGTCCTGATTTTATCTGCCTGCCTGTTTGGCGGGAATCCCCACAGGTAGTGGGACTATTCCCATTTTTTGTTTGACTTGTTTGCTCAGCAAAGGTAGATTATTAGCGGCTTATCAAGTGGATTTAGGTTTTTATGCCGATGTTCGACCGACCCTCCAGCTTTTCACCAGGACCAGGCAGCGATCTGCCGACCGCCGCTGGCGGATTAACGTCACACGCAGGCATTGAGAGTCAGTTGACAGCGCCGGCAGATATTGCCAAAGCACACAGTTTTTTCCAGGCTCCAGTGCTCGATGCTAGTGCTGTTCCTGGGCTTACTCCTGGTCTGGAACATCTTGCGGCAGTTCCGCCACTACCGGGTGTAAATGAGCCGATCTCGCCTATTATCCAGCTTATTATGCGCCTGCCTGGTCACCTGGGGATCATGAGCTCATTCTTTGAAGCTTTGAGCAAATTCTTTACCCCTGACATGAGCTTGTTAGGTGCCTTGGATCCAACCTTCTTGGCTCACCAGGCTCAAGAGGCTTTCCACTCTCTTTCCAGTGCGCTCAGCGAGCATATTCCTATTGATCCTTCCCTCCTGCCGGCAGACGCTCCTATCTTTCATACAACAGGTGCTGAGCTGTTAGCTGGCGGACATGGGCAGGTAGCTGCAGATGCAGCTGGCCGTCAGCTTGCTCTGTCGGGCGGTGAGCATCTGGCTGGCAACCCGCTTAACTGCTCTGGACAGTATGATCTGGCTAAGCCGCACTTTGAATCGGCTTCTGGCGGATTGCACGCCTTTGAGGCCGGAAGTGGCGGGCTGGTCTCAGGACCGCAGCTTTCCGGGGCAACTCCAGGCAACTATCTGGCAGGAGAGCACAGACTATTTTCAGATAAGATTGCTGGTGCACAGGCAAACAGCCTAACCGCCAGCAGTTCCGGGACCTTACAATCGCTGCCCAGCTCACTTAATGTGGGCTCAACTGTCTTCGGACAGCAGGTAGGCAGTCTGCCGGCTCGTGCTGCTGATCTATCGTCGCGAATTGGCAGCGGCGCAGCTCAACAAAGCAGCCTGGCAGGTGACGGTGCTTCGGCAGTCGGACCGTCCGGGGCGGTCTCCAGCCGTCTGGGTGGGCAACAGCTTCTGGCGTCAGATTCAGGCGCCACAGCGGTTTCTAGAGTTGACACAGTAAGTAACACTCAGGCGTCAGCAGAATGTGTAGGGTTGAAAGCCAGACCGCTGTCTTTGTCTGGATTAAACAGTCAGCACTCAGTTGCCGAGCAGTTGAGCCACAAGAGTGGAGTTGTTTCACCGGCTGCTCGTGTCGATAGTATGCGTCATACAGTTCAACTCAAGACTGTTCCAACTCACAGCAGTTCTTCTCTTAACCATGCTGGGTCCAGTCATAATTTGCCGGAGCACTCAAAGGTTGCCGAAACAGCTGCTGGCTCGTCTAATGCTCCTGGTGCTGATAGTGCTGCCCACACCTACACAATCCGTCAGGGTGACTGTCTGTGGAACATCGCTCGCAATCATGGGATGCGCTGGCAGGATATTTATCAAACAAATACTGATATTCTAGGCAACAACCCTAACTTGATTCACCAGGGAGTCGAGATTAAGCTGCCTGGTTCTGACCTGTCCAGTCAAACAGCTGGGGCCGTACAGCATGTCGTTAAACCTGGTGACAGCTTATATAAGATAGCCCAGACCTATTTAGGTGATGGCAACAAGTGGGGGCAGATTTATCATCTCAACCAAGGTGTAGTGGGCGCAGATCCTCGTCTTCTCCATCCTGGGCAGGAACTTTCTCTATCAGGGCAGTGTAGTCAGGTAGCTGTCCCGGTGTCGTCGTCGCTACCGGTGTCTTCAGTGCATTCTGCTGTGCCTGCGCAAATACCGGCAGTACACCACCAGGCTGCTCTGCCAACAACTAATGTATCTTCTCTGCCAGCCACTCAGGCTCCTTCCTTTGCGACAGCTCAGCAGGCTACCAGCCCAGCTGGTACAGAGAAGATAGCAAGCAGCTTGACAGGTTCCAGCGGTGCTTCACTGCCGACTGCAGAGACACTTGCTAGCGCACGTCTTCCTAAAGCTGGCTCACTGGTCTCATCGTCGCTGCGAGCAGATCTCACGTCCTTCCTTAAGGGACGCCGCTGAGACTCATGGCGCCAAGCCAGGTTGTTATAAAGAGTTGAAGGCAGCCTCTGTTGCTTCTGCTATCTGTTCGGAACCGATTATTTCGTCTGGGCGAGCTACTGTGATTACTCGCTCAATGCCAAAGTCGACCCAATCAAGATCTTCTTGGCTACGAGCAGCTACAATCCAGAGAGGTCGTTTTGCCTCGGCACATAACTTGGCCAACTGACCTACACCTTTGCCCATGGCCGACTGTCTGTCCAGGTGACCTTCGCCAGAGACAACAAGGTCGGCTTTTCCTATCTCCTCGCTAAGGTTAATCTGACTGGACAGCCAATGAAAGCCGGAAATGATCTCAGCTTTTAGGGTGCAGGCAAGTCCAAAAGCTGTCCCACCGCCAGAGCCAGATCCAGGTCTATTTCTAAAGATGTCTCCAGTTTGAAGCTCTAGAATATCTGCCAGTTTGGAGAGAGCAGAATCAAGAAGCAGGCACTGTGAACTTGTAGCGCCTTTTTGCGGAGCAAAAATTAAGGCAGCTCCAGTCACTCCGAGAAGCTGATTGGTTACATCAGTGGCAATCTGGATGGAGATGTTATCTGCTATCTGCTCCAAAGCTTTCAGATTGCAGCTTGCCAGGTTGGTAAGCGAACCACCGCCTAAAGGCAGCTCTGCGCCGCCGCTGTCCAGAAAAGTTGCACCAAGAGCACGTAGCGCCCCTGTGCCACCATCAGTAGAGGCGCTCCCGCCTACAGCTACCACAATGTGTCTCTCTCCTTGTTCAATGCAGGCTGCCAGCACCTCGCCTAATCCGAAAGTGTGGGCTGACAATGGCTGGAGCTGTTTGCCTGCCAATAAGGCGATACCGCTGGACGATGCCAGCTCAACTACTGCTTTCCCAGGCAACTTCAGCCAGGTGGCAAGTGCAGGGTGTCCGAGCGGTCCTGCGACAGTGACCTGGTGAATCTCCCCACCAATTGCCATGTTTAGGCTCTCTATTGTGCCGTCGCCGCCGTCTGCTAGAGGCAAGAGGGTTAAATCCAACTGCCTGCCGGAGCGTCTGGCTCCTTTGGCAATGGCAACGGACACCTGTGCAGGAGAAAGTGTTCCTTTATAAGCAGAAGGAGCGATAAGAATTCTGGGCATAGAACAAACTTCCTTGAGTGGCAGCGGCAATAAATTGAAACCTTTACAGCTTTCCAGTTTAAATCCTCGACTGCGGGGGCACATGAGCTGTGGAAGAGTTGGGGAGGAGATTAATGATGGCAGCTAAAGAGGAAGTTGGAGTCTTGATTGACAAGCTTGGCGCTTACATCAGCAAAGAAGCAAGAGAAGCGCAACCTGAGCCTCTATTCCCTGTAGGTGAGAATGTCTATAAGAGGCATGGGGCTTGCCCTGGTGGTGCGTTCACACTAATGGGCAACTCTATTAATACTGAGTGCCGGCTGGTTGGTACTGAAGCCGAGATGCGGCGAACCTGTTGCATTACGCTCCTTCTGGAGCGCAAAGGAGGGCGCAACAACTATGTCTCTCTGTGTGAGGCTTTTGAATTTGAAGGTTTTTCAGAGGTGCTTAGCTCCGGAGAACATACATGGCTGACGCAGATGCCTGATGATACAGTCATAGGTCCTGCTTATGATCAGCATGGATGCCGGTTGTACTCCACTTTTTCAGTGTGGCGGTTGACCAGGCACGAGCAAATTAATCCACAACAGTTAATGCTGAGCAGAGGCTGAAGAGGCTAGGGCGCCAGTTCTTACCAACTGTTTATCCTGTGTGCGCTGACAAAACATGACTTGCCAACTGGGCTGCTCATAGCATGTCAGCTGCTCAGTGCAGCCGTACGGTACTAATTCCTGCTGGCGCTGTTTGCAGCTCAACTGGCAAAAGGCAGCTGCCTGCGCGGGTTGAAATCAGTAGGTACTTCAAAAAACCTGGTTGTCTCTACTAGCTCTTTGATCCTGTCGACGCGGAAAATCATGACTTCTTTGCGTTCGTGGCAGAAGGCGACCATTTTCCAGAGAGCATCTTCTTTAATGAGGGCGAGCGGGTTCAGTGTGATCTCATCGACAGACTCGCGGGCAAAGCTGTAGTAGTGTGCCCTCACTATCCTGTGGTTGATAATTGCTTGTTCGAGAAGGGGTAAAGTTCGATCAACTGCATACATTGGGTAGTTGCATGGAGATTGTTCAGCTTCCATCTCAACCATATCGAGACAGGCTGCTTGGCGTGCCAGTTCGTCATTTTCATCTGGCTCCACTGAACTAAAGACTGATTCGACGATAGCTTCGGCAATTTCATCAGAGAGTCCAGCCAGTGGCGGCGGAATGTGCCCGGACAGCTTGGCTATGATGTCGCGTATTAGTTCATCACGATCTCTGGCATGGATACTTATTCCTGCCACTAGCTTATCGAGCAACCTAGCACCAGTGAGAAGCAAGATTCCTTCCTCTGGTGTCAGGTCCAAGGAGAACTTTTGTTCCATGTACATGCTCGTTACCTTCTTTGAGCAGCAGCAAACCTGTTTGGTGGCAACAGACAGAAATGCAAGCTACTCCTTGACTACCCTTATTCAGTCTACACCGTCTTCGGGACAGCGGGTAGTTACCCGCACCGAGATCTCTTGGCAGCCGGATCGTTAAATAAGTGCTCCTACATCTTCTCCGGAGCTGCCATCCCTATTATTCCCAGTACATTGGCTAATACTTGCCTCGTGGCAACTATCAAACCTAATTTTGCCTTTGAGACATCTTGACTGGTTGAGAGCTGCTGGCAGGACTCATGAAATCGCTGTAGATTGGTGGCAACTTGGCAAGCGTAATGGGCCAATCTACCTGGATTACGTAGCAAAGCTGCTTCTTCGACTTCGGCAGGCAGATCTTGCAGGTGCATGACTAAAGCTTTCAGATGCACTAATACATTTAGAGTGCTTGCGAACAAAGGGGTGAAAGTTGCTGCCGAGCTTCTGTATGAGTCCATATAATCCTGCCACTGATCCTGCGAAATAGCCGGTGCTTTCTCGATGCCTGATTCTATGTTCAGAGCAGGCTCTAGCGCGTTGCGCAGGATGGCACAGCAGCGTGCATGTGCATACTGAATATAAAAAGAACTGTTTTTTCGGCTGGACTGTTTGGCTAATTCAAGGTCAAAATTAATTGCATTGTTTGGGTTGGACGCGCAGAGAAAGTAACGTACTGCGTCGACACCCACTTCATCCAACACTGCAGCCAGAGTGACCTCAGCACCTAGGCTGTCAGACATGCGAAAAAACTGTCCATCTCGTTGCAGATGGACAGTTTGTGTGGAAATGACCTCTAATTCCGGAGTGTAGCTCTCGGGAAAAGCAGATTTCCATCCAGGCACCGGACTTTGGTTTCCGGCAACCTGGACTGTAATCAGATGGTCGTAGCTGCTCAGATCTTCCTCGAGCGCTCCAGATTGGTGCAAGGGGCTGCCGCAGTGCCCGAGATCAAGATCAATCCTGAGTTTAGACAGGAGCTCGCGGCTGTCTGTAATGTGGAGGTGCTGCTCTACCTGGTGACCGGTAAAAGAGAGCAGATTGGATAGACAGCTGCTATAGACAGCGCCCCGTCCCTGCTCGATGCCGAGGTTGCCGGCAGGATTAGCTGATACATATTCTATTAAGACCTTTCTGCTGGCGCCAATATTTGATTTTCCAAAAGCTGGACCAGCCTGGAGGATCTCTTGTAAAGCCTCTTGTAACCAGCCGTGCCCTAAATAGAAGTTGATAAATCCAGGCGCTGCCACAGTGATATGGCAGACATAATTTGGCGAAACATCAATGGCAGATGCGATCTCTTCTGCAAGATTAATTGGTGATTTGTGCAGACGGGCAGCTAGCTTGAGAGCTATGCCGCATGTCAGGTCGCCATTTTCTGCGCAGCCGGTCTTTCCAATTACTACAGGTAATGACTCTGATACACCTGGATTGCCTGCGGTGATTGCTCTTTTGAGAGCTTGTTCTACGACTGTTCTGAGTTTGTCTTTAATCACTGCTAATCAAGATTCAGCCCCCAGCTGGTGACTGAGCGGCAGCATTGCTGGCGCTCAGTCGGTCCAAGCTATTTTGTTCGTGTGAGCTTTGTGGCTAACTTTTCCACTATTGTTTGACCAAAGTCATGGGCTGCTTCCGGACCTACAGCAGTTACAGTTCTGCCGTCGAACACCACCGGCTTCTTTAAATAACGAGCTTCACCTTCTGCCAGTGCTGCCAGCGATTCGGTGCACGGCCAGACAGTCGCTTCTTTGTTTTTCAGGACACCGGCTTTAGCCAAAACCGCTCCAGAAAGGCAGATTCCAGCGACCACCTTCTCATCCTTATCCATTTGCTGTAACAAGCGATGTACGGTTGTATTCTCCCAGAGATAAGTTGGAGAGCCCATGCCGCCTACAATGACTATAGCGTCGTAGTGTGCCGGATTGACATCGCAAACTTGCGCGTCGGGTTGGCAGCGGGCACCGAGCATCCCTTTAGCAACACCAGCAGCAGTGCTGGCTACAACTACCTCTGCTCCTTCGTCAAGAAAGATCTTGCGGGGCTCGGCAAGCTCTTCATCTCTGAATTGATCCTGAGCAATGACCATGAGAATCTTGGTGCCTAGCAATCTCTTTTCAGCCATTTTTGATCCTCCAGAAAGATTTTTCATGCGTTATCTTACACCAGCGAGCTGTGTTGCAGGACCGCATTGTGTCAATTTATATAAACCATCTTTGCCAAGCAGCTTCCAGTTGACTGATACTAAATACAGTACCAAAACGTCAAGTGTGGTCCAACGTCAGGTACCGAATTTCCTACTGGTCGCCAGGGCGGGTCCACATATGGCGCACTCTTTGTATTAGATACTGAACATGGTCTGGCATGACGTCCGCCGCTGCACCAGGGTGTATAGATCGTTGCCTTTCAGCTACCACCTGGTGGATCATGTCTTCCAGATTGTGCTGCTGCTCTTCATTCAAGAGCTGGCGCTTGCGTAGATAGTTGGTTGTGGCAGTTGCTCTTAGCAGCTCCTTCTTGCGGGCAATTGACTGTTGCAAGGCAATAATCTCAAGCGGATCAGATCGCGGGTCTGAAAGCAGCCTGGCAAGTTTGTGCTGCTCATCGACAATAGCAGGCTGGATCTGCATGTAATCATGGTTCCACTGAGATTCAAGAGTCTGAATCTGCTGTGTTTGTTGCTGGTTCAGATTTAACCTTTGCCAGTTGATGCCGCACTGACTTTCATCTGCCCGCGCTGCAGTGTTGGCGCCAATGACAATGGACGCAAGAGAAGACAAGAGATAGCTGTTATTGATTTTCATAAACGACTGCTTCTGCAATGTCTGCAGGTTCGGCCATGGCGGACTCTAAAAGATAAGATTCGGCGCTGACCGGTCGAACCGCCTGGTTGCCGACTGTATTTGTCACAAAAGTGAGAGTACCTACCAGACCTACCGCCACGGCTGCTGCTGTTAGTAAAACAAGATACTTACGAGCATGTGTGGTACCAAGGTTTTGTTTGCTTCTTTCGCCTGTTGTAATGGGGATGACGTTTATGGCACGTTTAATCCCTGTCCAAAGATCGAAATCTTCAGGCAAGACAGGCTGATAGTGGGTGCGAATTAGGTCGCCCATCTGGGAAAGTCCGTTAAACTCCTCCTGGCACTCCTGACACTCAAGAAGATGTCTTGTTATAGTTCTGTGCCGCAGGGTGGCAACTTCCTGATCGACAAAGACTGAGAGCTCGCTGCGGATTAAGGTGCAGTCGGCGTTAAGTCTTGACTTGACACCGCCCCACAGATCGACAATCAAGGTTTGAGGAAGCTCTAATGCTTTTGAAATCAGCTGATTGGTGGCGTTCAACTTCTTGAATTTGTCACGGCAGTTAAAACATTCCTTCAAATGTGAATTGATCCCTTCTTGGGCAGAAAGTGGCAACTCCCCGTCAAGATAAGCTGAAAGGTCATCATTAATGACCTCACACATATTTGGCAGATGAGCGCTTACTTGACCCCAGATGTCAGGTATAGGCAGCTCCTCCCCAGGCAACTTCTTTGAAAGGAGTTGGCTTACCGCGCGCAACCCTTCACACTCCTGGCGGCAACATTCACATTCAAGAAGGTGGTCGGCAATTTCGGAGCGGACCATGCTACTCGTTTCGTTGTCAAGATAGCTTGAAAGCTCTTCTTTTATACGAGTGCAAGTTGTATTCATGAGGTTGGCACCTCGCTTGGCGGTGTGGCGCTTTCTAGATAAGGCTTAAGCATCTCCTGAAGCTTGGACCGTGCACGCGCTATGCGCGACTTGACCGTTCCCATCTCTGTTTTGGTCAATATCGCTATCTCCTCGTAACTTAAGCCTTCCACTTCTCGCAAGACGATGGCTGTGCGAAACTGTTCCGGCAAGCGTGTCATGGATTCGCGAATTACTTCAGAAACTTCGCGGTTAAGAACAATATCATCAGGGCGCAAAGATTTGTCTGGGATGTCCCGGGTGGCTCCTTCGCCAGAGTCGTCTGAGTCAAATGAGTCGTCCATGGACACTGTCGGCAGTCTTCGCGGACGGCGGCGTAACTCATCGTAGAAAAGATTGGTGACAATCTGTGTGAGCCAAGATCTGAAAGAGGAAGGATTCCTTAGATTGTTAATGGAGCGCCAAATGCGGATAAATACTTCCTGGGACAGATCAGAGGTGTCGGTCCAGTCTGGTGCCAGCTGATAGAGCAGCGCATAGACGGTACGCTGATGGCGCTTGACCAGCTCTTCAAAGGCTGCTGGTTCGCGACGCTGGCAGGCAAGCACCAGATCTCTGTCGCTCTTTTGACTGTAGGGTGTGGCCATTATCTCCTCTTCTCATATTAGGCGGTAGAACGCTCCATGGGGCAGATTGTCGACGATGCCGCTGCAATATCTTGGCTGTTGCTGCCACAGTGGGGCTGAACCGATTGAGCGATACCATTATAAGCTTTTTGAGTGACAACTTATGAAGCGCCTGCAAAAGCCGCCCGGTTGCCTCTGCAGCCTTTGAGCCAAGCTGTTATACCGGCTTAATTTCGGATTGGTAAAAGGTGATAGCATAAATTTGGATTTGATCCAAGGAGTGCATTGTTCGTCGCGTTTCAGAAAGTCACCTGCGCAGTATGGTGTTGGGTGTTGCTAGCTGATCTTGCAGGCAGTCTGCCTGCAATTCTAATTTCCTGGAGGGAAGATTTTGTCACATCGTTACCTGTTCACCTCTGAATCTGTTACTGAAGGGCATCCGGATAAAGTTTGTGATCAAATATCCGACGCCATTTTAGATGCCATCCTTATGGAAGACCCAAAGGCGCGAGTTGCTGCAGAATGTTCAGCAACAACAGGACTGGTGCTTGTAGCCGGCGAGATTACAACTGCTGCCAATGTTGACATAGTTGAGATAGTAAGGCGCAAGATCCGTGAGATTGGCTATGTGGGTGAGCACGGAGGTGGGTTTGACGGCAACACCTGTGCAGTCCTGCTGGCAATAGACAAACAGTCGCCAGATATTTCATCTGGTGTAACCAAAGCTCTTGAGCACCGTTTAGATCAGTCACGTGATGCTCACGATGAAATTGGGGCAGGAGATCAAGGGCTCATGTTTGGCTATGCTTGCACCGAGACTCCAGAGCTAATGCCGCTGCCGATCTCAGTTGCGCACAGAATTGCCAGGCGGCTGGCTGAGGTTCGCAAAGCAGGTATCCTCAAGTACTTGCGTCCTGATGGTAAGACTCAAGTTACTATTGAATATGAGGGTGACCGTCCGGTTCGAGTCGATTCAATAGTGGTATCTACACAGCATGATCCAGTAATTGACGGAATAGATGATAACAGTCGCCTCCAGGAGAGGATTGCTTCCGACCTGAAGAAGCATGTCATTGCTCCTGAATTTGCTGATCTTCCTATTAAACCGGACGAGCAAACTCGCTATCTTATCAACCCCTCGGGAAGGTTTGTTGTTGGCGGACCGCAAGGCGACACAGGCTTGACCGGACGAAAGATTATTGTGGACACTTATGGTGGCTATGCTCGCAACGGTGGCGGTGCGCTTTCTGGCAAGGATCCAACAAAAGTGGATCGTAGCGCTGCTTATGCAGCACGGCATGTAGCCAAGAATATAGTTGCTGCCGAACTGGCAACACACTGTGAAGTGCAGATTGCTTATGCCATTGGAGTGGCTCGTCCTGTCTCAGTGCACGTTACCACGTTTGGTACAGGCAAGATTGCAGATGATGACATCACTGATCTGGTGCTGGCTAACTTTGACCTGCGCCCGCTGGCAATAATATCTCGCTTTGATCTTGCCACTCTGCCTAGAGCGTGCAACGGCAGGTTCTACCAGAACGTGGCAGCTTATGGACATTTCGGACGTAACGACCTGGATCTTCCATGGGAACGTCTCGATAAAGTGGATACCCTCAAGCAGGCGCTCGCACAGATGTCAAAATACTCAGCGCAAACGATGAAGGTCTAAGGTTCATAACGTCTGGATAAGGTGGGGCGTTTCGTCCCACCTTATCCAGACGGATGCTGGTTTTCGGTTTAATGCGCTTTTAGCAATCTGCCAGGCAGGCGTTAGCCCCCGACAACATCGGACAGACGATTAAGGTGTAAGGTGCTCATAAGAGTTATGCTCCTTATGTCTTGCCAGGTTAAGGTTGGCTTGTCTTTGATATGACAGATGGGAGTATCACTGTATTTCCAGACTCTCCGGATAGCTATGAAGTTGTCCTGGAGGCAGGCGAGGTGCTTGAAGTCGGGCGCAAGCCTACGACAACAGGTAACAGGAAATTGATCATTTCTGTTCCTGAGGTGTCGGCAGAGCATGCTGTCATTCGCCCGCAGGCTGGCAGCTGGGTTGTTTGCGACTTAGGCAGTACTAACGGAACTCGCCTTAATGGACGTCAACTTGTCGCGAGGCAAGAGTATCTAATCTGTTCAGGAGATCTCATTCAAGTTGCCGAGATTAAGCTTCTGGTCAAACTGCCTGAAGATGACTGCCAAGCTTCCGGGTCTGCTGAAGAGCCTGCCAAATTAGAGCTTGCTGAGGCAAGTGTTCTTGCTGGCACTATTGGGACTTTCAGCAAGCTGAGTGAGCTGTTTGCTCACCAGCACGAGGTTGCCGAACAGGCAGCTCAACTTATAATCATGTGTGTTTGTGAGGAGGTTGAGAGACACCACGGCAAACTGTTGCATATAGGCAGCGATACGATTTTGTGTTCGTGGGAAAGTGACAATACCAGCCCGGTACACGTCTTTCAGGCTTGTTATACAGCTCTACGCTTGCGTACCCTAGTGAGGATGCTTGGTGAGAACAGTGCTTACTGGCCTTTTCCAGACTGCCCGCTCGCCATGGAGATGGCAGTGTCCACCAGATTGATTGCCAGAACAATATTAATCGGTTGCGGAGTCGATCCAAAGCGTACAGTAGAGTTGCTCGGCTTGCCGCTTGATAGGCTGTTTGGACACGCAGCTGCAATTGTTGTGGATGAAGCTACTTTTAAGCATACTAGTGATCACTTCAATTTCCAGAGGCAAGGATCGTTTAGCATAGAAGAGAGTTTTGGTCCTGGTGAAGAAATTTATCGACTTGTGGGGCAGAAAAGACTGGAGTAGCTGTGAGTAGAAATGGACTAACAGATCTGGAGAGGTCGGTGGGTAAGCTGCTTATTGGCAGATTATCCGGCGCTGATCTTGATGACGATATGGCAGACGCACTTGAATCTGGTATCGTATCTGGTATTACCCTGTTTAAGGAGAATGCTCAATCAGTTGAACAACTTCTGAGCTTGTGTGCCTCCATCTATAGGCACTACGAAGGCATTCCTCTGATAGCGGTCGACCAGGAAGGAGGAGCTGTTCAACGATTTGATCATATCCTGACCGCTGTGCCGTCACCGATGTCGCTGGCGGCTTCTCCTAAGTTTAACGCAGTGAGAGAAGTTGTGGCTCTCAGCTGCCGTCAACTTCAATTGCTTGGAATCAACTGCCTTCTGGCGCCCACTCTCGATATCGCCAGTAATCCACACAATCCTGTGATAGGTACGCGCTCATTTGGATCTAATCCTGAGACTGTCATTCGTTTCGGGTCGCTGGTGGCCACCACTGCAGCACGTTTTGGCTTGATGGCTGTCGGCAAGCATTTCCCTGGGCATGGTGCCACAGACGAGGATTCGCATACAGCGCTGGCTGTCAATAGATCTGATGGCCGTTTGCTCTGGGCTCGAGATCTTCTCCCTTTTCGTGGCTGTAAAGATCTCTTGCCGGCTATCATGGTCGGACATATCTGGCTGCCAGGTGTGGATTCTGAAGCTATTCCAGCCACAATGTCCTCCAATGTAATTACAGCGCTGTTAAGGGAATACCTTCAGTTTGATCGTCTGGTCATGACTGATGATCTGTTTATGAATGCGATTACTGCAAAATGGGGGGTGGAGGAGGCGGCAATTCGCTCAGTTGCTGCCGGGGCTCAACAGCTCTTGCCACTAGGATCCCCAGCGCAGGTCAGAGCAGTCCACGCTGCTCTTATGGCAGCTGTAACTAGTGGGCGTATCTCTGAACAACAGGTGGCGGATGCTGCTGCTGCTGTGGAGCGCTCGCGAGCTGAGCTGTCTCCACCTTGCGTCCTGGACAGATTGGAGGAGGCAGCGGCCGAGCTGAAAAGACTATCAAGTGCAGACAGGCAGCTGTGCCTGGAGGTAGCTACATCATCCATCTGTGTGTTGAGGGGTGCTGCCCCGGTAATCAGTGAGGGTAAATGGCTGCTATTAGTGCCAGAGCACCCGCGCTACTGTCTTCCTCTGCCAGCTGCTCTGGGTCAAGCAGTTGAGAAGCTTGGTCTGGTTGGAAAAGTTGAACTGTTGATCAAGCGTTATCCGCTTGATCCAACAGATGATGAGTGTGCCACCATTGCTGCGGAGGCAGGACAGAACAACTGTCTCTTCTTGACATTTCGCACCCTCAATAACCCGGGACAGAGCCGCCTGGGAGCAGCACTGGCTCAAAGTGACAAGGAACGCGTGACTGTAGCCTGCGATGTTCCGTACGATCTCATCGGTCTGGCTGCCTGGGATAACTGCCTGGCAACTTTTGATCCCTCGGATCTGTCTATGGAAGCTTTAGCGAATGTCCTGACTGGAAGCAATCAAGCTCAAGGCATCTGTCCGGTCAGTCTTACTGCCCGATAGCGTTAAATTAAGTCCCCTCTTAAAGCCCAGGCATTTGCAGCTTCTATTCTGACATCGACGATTGATCCTACCAGCTGTTCTGGTCCTGGGAAATTGACTACTTTGTTAGTGCGGGTTCTTCCTGTGAGGCGGTCCGGGTTGCGTACGCTGCGCCCTTCGACAAGCACTTCAGCTGTTCTGCCGACAAGCTCTTTATTACGGCGATGCGCTACTTCAGTGACGACTGAGTTTAAGTAGCGCAGTCGCTCACTTGATACTGCTGCTGGAACTTGTTGGTCCCAATTGGAGGCAGGTGTATGAGGACGTGGGGAGTAAGCTGCTGTGTTGCAGGAATCAAAGCCAATCTCTTCCACGAAAGAGACTGTATCCATGAACTCAGCATCTGTCTCTCCAGGAAAACCTACTATAAGGTCAGTGGTGATTGCTGCCTGAGGAATTCTCTGGCGTATCTCATCGACAAGGCGGCGGTAAAAATCCACGCTGTAGCCTCTTGCCATTCGGCGCAAGATGTTGTCAGCACCAGATTGAATCGGCAGGTGGAAGTATTCGCAAGCAGTGGCGGTGGTGGCAACAGTATCGATAATCTCTGTGCTGAGATCACGTGGATGACTTGTGATAAAACGAAGTCGTTTGATCTTGTCTTGCACTCCCAATTGCATGAGGAGATGACCAAGGTGAATGCGTGGTTCTAAATCGTGCCCATAAGCTGTCACATTCTGTCCGAGCAGAGTCACATCTTTGAATCCAGCTTCTGCTAACTTTTCCACCTCTTGAATTATTGATTGCGGTTGTCTGCTCCGCTCACGCCCACGTACATAAGGGACGATGCAGTATGTGCAGTTGTAGTTGCAGCCCAAAATAATGGAGACCCAGGCACTGACACTGTTCAATCTCAAGACAGGAGTTTCTGGCAGATCGTCTACTGGCTCTTGCATAACTTCTACAACAGCCGCGCCAGTCTCTTTTGTGAGGGCGATAAGCTCGGGCAGCCGGTGGAGGTTGTGGGTGCCAAAAACAATATCGACACCAGGGGCACGCTTGACCAGGGCTGCTGCTGTGTCCTGGGCCACACATCCACCCACAGCGATAAGAGTCCCGGGACGTTTTGACTTAACTTTTTGCCAGGCGCCCAGATAACTGTATACTTTGTCTTCAGCACCGCCCCTGATGGCGCAGGTGTTGAGAATCATGAGATCTGCTGCTTTGATATCAGAGGTTGGTTGATAACCGATCTCTTCGAGCAAACCGAGCAGGTGCTCGCTGTCAGATCTGTTCATCTGACAGCCAAATGTCTCAATATAAACGTGCTGTACCACCGACATAGTATGCCTTGCCGCTTTCTCTCGTTCAGGTAACAAGTATTGTAACAGCCGCCCAGACGAGCCTGCTGGCAGCTAGCTTTAGCGATCAAATGTACCTTGAATGAGAATATCTTGTCCGAGCTGGCTCACTGCAACTGACTTTAGTTTAAGAGCGTTGCCTAAGGTGACCTCTCCCAGCGGTGCTATGGCAGGCACTGCTTGCTCATCCGGGAGGAGGCTAGGGCTGGCAATCCAGTGCAGTTCATCTACCAGCCCTGCGGCAATCAAGGCGGCGGCAAGCTTACCGCCGCCTTCACAAAGGACTGTGAGATTGCCGTCTGCCGACAGATAGCGGAGAACTGTCTCAAGATGAAGATTTCCGGCTAAAGCTTGATCATTATCAATGGGCACAATACGGACATGTTCAGGAAACAGGTCAGCTCTAAGCTTGTGCGCTGTGCTTAAGCAAAATATAGTAGTCTGCCCGCCTGAACCGCTCTGGCAAAGTCTGGATTGAGGCGATAGCTCCAGGTTGGGGTCCAATACTGCTCGGCAAGGGTTGCGTCCGCCAGCTGTGTTGCGGACATTGAGCTCCGGATCATCTCGCCGGGCAGTAGTTCCACCCACAAGCACGCAGTCCATAATGTTTCTGAGCTGGTGCACATGTGCTCGGGCTTCAGGACCGGAGATCCAGCGGCTTGACCCTTCTCTGTCGGCAATTTTGCCGTCGAGTGTGGCAGCAAGCTTCAAACAGAGCCAGGGCAAACCGGTGTTTATCCGCTTGACAAAACCGCGATTGAGCCAGCGGCATTCTTTTTCAAGAACACCGACTACCACTTCAATACCAGAATCTTGCAAAGCTGACAGTCCTGCTCCGCAGACAAGCGGATTTGGATCTACCATTCCGGCTACCACTTTGCTGACGCCTGAGGCTACTATTCGTTGGACGCAAGGTGGAGTCTTGCCGAAGTGAGAGCACGGCTCAAGAGAGACGTAAAGAGTGCCGCCAAGAGCGTTGTCGCCGGCAGAGTCTAGGGCTAATATCTCAGCATGGTCGCCTCCGGCGCGTTCGTGAAAACCCATGCCGACAACCTGCCCGTTGGCAGCAAGAACTACAGCGCCTACCATCGGGTTAGGAGAAGTCCTCCCTGTTGCCCGGGAAGCAAGCTTGATGCAGGTTGCCATGTGCTGCCTGTCAATGTCTGACATCTACCAGCCCTCCGCAGCTGTGCTGTCAGTATAAGCTAACAGCCAGCTCCCTTTGCCTGCTTCTGCTATGTTAGACTGACACACGGTTACCATCGTGATTAAGTGTATGTTTGCCTACCGTTTAGTTCGCAACATTGTCGTTTCCTTGTTCCTCTTGGCTACTACGGCTCCGAGTGCATTTTGTGCTGAACTGCAAGCAACGCTGCAACCAACAGCACTTAGATCGATTAAGGTTGTTACAAGTATCTCGCCGCTGGCTGACATTGTGAAGAATATAGGCGGTGACTTTGTAACTGTCACATTTTTTGTTCCGTTAGACGTCGATCCGCACAGCTACGAACCGACTTTTTCTTCGCTTAAGTCTATTAGCGCTGCTGAAATAATCTTTCTTAATGGAGATGGACTTGATCGTGCCGCCAGGGAGAATCTGATGGCAGTCAAGGGTAGGCGCTCCCGGGTGGTTGATCTCTCACAATACATTCCTGCTGCAGAGAAGAATGGAATCGACCCGCATTACTGGCTCGACTTAAGACTGGTCGAGTACTACGTGCAGGCCATTACTGCCAATCTTTCTGCTCTGGCGCCTGAAGAAGTTAGCTATTTTCAAGCCAATGCCAAGCGCTACACTGAGCAGATAAGGGTGCTCGACCAGCGTTATCGCAAAGCCTGCTCCCGGCTGCCTGCTGACTGCAGGGAAGTGATTCTTTATCACAACGCCTGGACCTATACTATAAATAGATATGGTCTGTCACTCGTGGGCATAATTGAGTCGGCAGGTACTCACGAAGAATCAGCACGACAACTGGTTATCCTGATCAAAAAAGCTCGCCTGATTGGTGTGCGTGCTATTATTTCCGAGCCAAGCCATGGGGCGAGGATGCTTGCCACTGTGAAAGAAGAGGCGAACATACCTGTTGTGTTGACATTGGCTGAAGATTCGCTGCGCGAGCCACCTTGCGACACTTATCTCGGCATGATGGATGCTGACCTCAATCAGTTAAGTATCAAGATCTGTCATAAATAGATGTTGCTATTGCCAAAAGTCCCGACGCCAGACAGCTGCTCTGGTGATGTTATAAACACTATTAAACACTCAGCCTCAGTCAGATCCAAGACTGTCTGCAATGTTTGCAGCCAAGTTGTGCAAGTTGGAAAGTTTCTTTAATAGACTCGATTAGGTTTGCCTGTCACTTTTGCTGTTTGTGCTTCGCAAATAGCAGGAATGCGACCGAATGAAACTCCCAAACGCTCATAAAGAGCGACGTCAGCTACGTCCACAAGGCGTTGCACAATGGCATCTTTGACTTCCATGTACTCGATCTTACCAGCGTGAAAGGAGACTACTGTGACTCCAAATAGCCCTTTTGAAACCAGCTCAACAGCAGCTGAACCGACTTCCAGCCCGAAGTTGGAGTCTACTGCAGAAGAGCTGCCGCAACGCACCAGGTGACTGGGGCGGATCTCTCGCACCTCAGGAATTTCGTAAACAGAAGAGACAAACTGACCGGTTCGCTTCATGAACTCTTTGATTTCAGGGTCAGCCTTGATGCGATCTTCAATCTGTTTAACTACATATTTGCCTGCTCCGATTAACTTGCGGTGCCCGAATGAATCAGGAGTTGAGCTCATATCAACAAGTTCTGCACCAGAGGCATCTTTTAGTCCTTCTGCCACCACAATCACAGCGGTGCCAGCATGGACATCGCTGTTTTCTATTCTGTTCATGTAGGATTTCTTGATGTGCTTGTAAAGAACATCAAAATCGACCGGTACTTCCGGAATTAGGACGGCATCGGCATCAGCTGCCACTCCGCCGCGCAGTGCTGTGTGCCCGGCATAGCGTCCGAAAACCTCAAGAACGATAATTCGGTTGTGAGTGCGTCCTGTTGTTTTTAAATCGCGAATCTCTTCAGCGATACGGTTGATGGTTGAATCGCCACCGACGCTGTAAGGCATAAGATCCAGGTCCATCGTCTTTGGTGCATGTACACAAGGAATGCCCTGCCCGCTAAGATCGACCACGACTGAGCCGGTATCGTCACCACCGGCGATGACCAGGGCATCAAGGTCAAATTTTTTCAGTCCTGCTTTGATCCGGTCGTACTTCTTTTCGTCTTTAATGCTGGAGATTTTAACTCTGGAGTTGCCAGCTTCGCTTCCCGCGGCTATGACATCAATCTGGTCTATGCGATCTGCTGTGAGCTTGGTGAGGCGAGGTAGATCAATTAGGTTGTAAAGTCCGGCGTAGCCGTTAGGAATAATCCAGGCGTTCATCTCTTTGCTAAGTGCTGTTAATGCTGCTCCCTTGATGACCCCATTAAGTCCGCCGCAGTCGCCGCCTGAAGTAATAATGCCTATATTCTTCACTTTTCATCCCTCGTCTCTAATACCATATGAGCCTATGCATTTTGTATCACGCTTTCACCTGGCAGCGATCTATCATTGCCAAATCGTGAACAGCTTGATTAGGAAAGGCTGAGTGTGGTGAGTGTCAGTGTTGGTATATTTAAGTACTCCTTATTCAGGGTGAGTGGTGTGGCTGTTCTAGCAATCCTTATTCTTGTTCTCATCCTTTGCCTGACGTTTACTTATACAAACGGCTTTCAGGACGGAAGCTCCGTAGCTGCCAGTGCTATTGGATCAAGAGCTCTGACTGCGGTGCAGACCGCATGCCTGGTGTGCACCTTCGAATTCCTTGGTGCCTTGTTCGGTGGCTCGGCAGTGGCCGACGCTATTCATTCGATAACCAGCTGGCCGTCAAGAGCTGATCTGTTGCCGGTGTTAGCCGCCGGTCTGGCGGCTGCAGTTTTGTGGAACTTTATTACCAAGTTGCTACAGGTGCCCTCCAGTTCCACTCATGCTCTGGTTGGCGGTGTGCTGGGGGCTGTATGTGCTGCAAGCGGTGGGACTCAATATGTTGTCTGGGGCGCTCCCAACTCTATTGTTGATGCGACAGGGGTCTGGAAAGTTGTATTGAGTCTTTTCATCTCACCGTTGTTAGGCTTTGTCGGCGGCGCCGCAGTGCTGTGTGTTGCCACAACCCTGTTAATGCGTGCAAGCGTCCGGGTAAACAGTGTGCTCAAACTGTTGCAGTGGCTGACAACGGCAGCCATGGCTTTTGGTCATGGAGCCAACGATACTCAAAAGGCCATGGGAATCATCACTCTTGCTCTCACTGCATTAGGGCTGTCACACAGCTACACAATTCCGCTCTGGGTGAGGGTCGTGACCGGCGCAGTAATGGCTTTTGGAGTGGCATCAATGGTGCCGGGCATAGTGAGGCGGGTAGGATCCGGTATTTACAACCTCCGTCCGCTGCACGGTCTGGCTACACAGATAGCTTCAGCAAGCATACTTGTTACAGGCTCATCTGTAGGCGGACCGGTCTCAGCTACTCAGGTCATCTCTTCTTGTGTCATGGGCGTGGGCTTCGCCTCCAGACGCAAAGGGGTGCACTGGTTAATTGCAAGGGATATGTTTGCAGCCTGGTTCTTGACTATCCCATGTGCAGCTGTTCTGGCCTGGGCTCTTTACTTCATCGGCTTTCGTTTTCTCCAGCAGTTTACAGTTGCTTGTCTTTGAACTATTAAGTTTCGTTTATTTATCTTAAGGAATTGCAACGCATGGTGCTAAAAAGTTCTAGTTGTTGGCGAAAACAAAAGGGGGCAAAAATTGAACCTGTACGAACATGAAGCCAAGAGCATTTTTGCCCAGTTCGGCATCACAATTCCGCCGGGCGTGAGGATAACCAAACCGGAAGATCTGCGCAAGATTCACTTCGGTTTTCCTCTTACATTGAAGTGTCAGGTTCTGTCCGGTGGTCGCGGCAAGGCTGGCGGCATCAAGTTTGCCCCTAACCTGAAGGAAGGCGAAGAGATTGCCAGGACATTGCTGGACATGACCATCGGTGGCTCCCGCACAGAGAGCATACTGGTAGAGCCGAAAGTGTCTATTGCCAGAGAGCTTTATCTGTCTGTGACGCTGGATCGCACTCGTGGCTGCCCAATCTTTATCGGCAGTGCCGAAGGTGGTGTTGAAATTGAGTCATCAGGCAAAGTTGTAACTGTCCCTATCCCTTATCCGTTCCAGCCGTATGTGGCGCGCGATTTAGCTCAACGGCTCGGTCTTACCGGTAGCCTGGCAGTTAAAGTTGCGGCCCTCGCTTGCAAGCTCTATAAGGCTTTTGAAACTTTAGATCTTGATCTCGCTGAGATAAACCCACTTGTTGTCACCACTGGCGAGGACGTCTTAGCGCTCGATGGCAAGATTATAGTGAACGATGATGCTTTAGGACGGCAGGAACAGTTTAAGGGCTGGCAATCCAAGCATCTGGGAGATCTTACTGAGCGTGAGAGTCGCTCTCGCTTGATGGGGCTCAACCTGGTCGAACTCCCAGGTGACATTGGCATTCTCTGCAACGGTGCCGGCTTGACCATGGCCACTATGGACATGGTCAAAAAATTTGGTGGCAACCCGGCTACATTTCTTGATGTAGGTGGCGGCTCAGATCAGGAGAAGACAATGTTTGCACTTGAGATTGTTGCTGAAAATCCTCAGGTGAAAGTAATCCTTCTCAATATCTTAGGAGGTATTACTGCCTGCGATGATGTGGCTGAAGCTCTGGTTGGCTTTATGAAGAAGAATCCGGAGGCTAAGCTGGTTGTGCGCTTGCGCGGTAACAACCAGGAGGTGGCTGAGGAGATGCTGTCGCAGTCCGGTCTTAAGCTCATACCTGATCTGCAAACTGCAGTGGGCGAGGCGATTGCCAAATCAAAAGTTCCTACCTGTGCTGCCAGGTGAGAGCTTCTAGGCAGTCCGCGCTGCCGCTAGCTAGGTTCGCAGGGTATGACCATTTGTCGGCAGGCACGCCGGTGGATTGAGGAGAATAAAAAGTGATTCTGGTCAATAAAAACACCAAAGTAATTGTTCAAGGTATAACAGGGAAGATGGGTGCCAGTCATACGAAACGTATGTTGTCTTACGGCACTAAAATTGTTGGCGGTGTGACGCCTGGAAAAGGTGGTGAAACTGTCCATGGGGTGCCAGTGTATGACACAATGCGCCAGGCGCTGGCAGCCAGCGGAGCAACCTGTTCGGTCATCTTTGTACCGCCTTATACAACTCTGGATGCAGCCTGTGAAGCTGTTGATGCCGGGGTCGAACTGGCAGTGGTTATCACAGAAGGGATACCACCGCAAGACACTGCTAAGTTGGTTGCTGTTGCACGTGCTAAATGTGTCAATATAATCGGACCTAACTGTCCAGGTGTAATTAGTCCTGGTGAGACTCTCATTGGTATCCTACCTGGTGTCATTTTTAAGCCTGGTCCGGTAGGGATGATAAGCCGCAGTGGCACGCTCACTTATGAGATTGCACTTGTGCTCTCTGATGCCGGTCATGGACAGTCCACTTGCGTAGGTGTAGGTGGCGACCCAATTAAGGGCATGGGTTATGAAGAGTTGCTCTCTGCTTTTAACGAGGACCCGGCTACTGACGTCATAGTTCTTATTGGTGAGATTGGTGGCAGTGCTGAGGAGGAGGCGGCTCGTCATATTAAGGAGCATATTAGAAAGCCGGTTGTGGCTTACATTGCCGGACAAACGGCGCCTCCAGGCAAACGCATGGGTCATGCCGGCGCCATTATTTCTGGTGGCAAGGGTACTGCCGAGTCTAAGATGAAAGCGTTCACTGCGGTTGGTGTTAAGGTTGCTACAACTCCTGGCGAGGTCGTTGAGATGGTTGCTGCCGCGCGAGCTCAAAGTGTCGGCAGATAGATTGAGTTCGTCTTAAGTCATTGATAAGTGGCAGCTTGGAATTGAGCAGGCAGTCCGGCAATCACGGTGCGGCTGGCTAGTTGGCAAATCTTGGCTCAGGCTGATTTATCTGTCTTCCATTAACAAAGTTTAGGCGTCCAACTGAGTGCGGCTTCGGCAAGATTAAGCGGTATCTTGCCAATAACTCATGCCAAGTTCACAACGACGTGGTTAGAATGAACTTTGTGGAGCCTTTTTATCAGACATGCTCCAGCAAGATTTTTTCGCGGCATTCACTTATGGTATCTGGTACCGAGAAATGGAAAGTATTGGTAGCAAATGGCAACCCCGCAGTCCTTCCAACCCGCCTGTTAGGGCTCTTGTCTTACCTGGCGGAGGCGGGCGAGGGGCTTATCAGGTAGGCGTTGTCAAAGCTCTCAAAGAGCATGGCATAGAGTTCGATATGGCCTTCGGCACCAGCATCGGCGGGCTCAATGCCACTCTTTATGCCCAGGGAAGCATAGCTCGTATGGAGGAGCTGTGGTGCAACACACGGGCAAGAGATATTTATAGACTGCCTTCGGCGCAACAGTTGGGCAATATGCTGCTCGGGCACAAATTGGGCTTGTTGGATACGTCACCTTTCGAGGAGTTGATCCAGCGCGAAGCTGATCTAAAGAAACTGAAGGCGAGCAGAACAAAAGTAGGATTATTCACTACTGATTTGTGCAGCCTGGAGACAAGGCTCATCACTACCGACGATATCATGTCAACAAGCGAGCTGGTCGATGTACTTATGGCCACAACAGCTGTACCTATGGCGTTCCCGCCCCGACAGCTTCAAGGCAAAGGGCTTTGGGTAGACGGTGGGTTGGTGCGCAACACGCCGATGCAAGCAGCTGTTAATCGTGGAGCTGAAGAGATTTATACAGTACTGCTGCATCCAGACAGAGTTGAATCTTGTCCTGTCAATATGTGGCAGTTGATTGCACGCTGTCTGGACATCGTTCTTGATGCATCAGCAAAAAGAGAAGTTGATCAACTCGAGTTTTATAATCGTCTGATTGCTGAAGGAGCTGACGAGGCCTCAGGGCGGAGAAAGGTTGACATACACGTTTTCCAACCACACGGTCCGGTGGATACTACTTTGTTGGAGATTGACGGAGAGAGAGCCAGACGGCTCATTCGCCACGGCTACAATGACGCTGCGCGACAGCTGGAGGATGATAGACAGCACCGGTTGCAGGTCCTGTCCCAGCTCAACATGCCGGAGCAAGGCTCTAGTATTGGAAGCCATTCTTCCTTAAGTGCACCATCGGCTTTGCAACTGAGTTGAGAAGTTCACCGCCAGTTACTGCGGCTAATATCAGCAGATGATCGCCTGCCTCCAAAATGGCTCTGACTGAGCAGTCCAGATAAGCAACTTTTTTGCAGCAACGCTTATGCTGGTTGCCAGATCTGTACTGTGCATCTCTTCTTCCTTTACGCTACTGTTTTTTATCTGTGGCAATTATAGACCACTGCAAAGTTGTGGAAATCAAATGTTTGTGCTGGCAAGGACGCTGCTAAGCATGAATGCGAGGTCGTCTGTCGTCAGATCTCGCTCTCGTTTTGCGGCGGTTCTGGCGGAGATACCAGAAGATGACAGCCCGGGAGAGGTGGACAGCATCATGATGCCCTACTAGAGTCTCATGGCTTACAAGCGGGCGGTGCATTGCTCGTACACCTAGCTCGCGCAGACGCTCAGGGTCGTAGATTACAGGTGCAACTGGTGAACCGGTTTGTACCGTCGGCTCCTCATCATTGACCAGGACAGCGTCGATAAATTTGTATCCGGCTCCTGGAGGGCAGCCCGCATGCGCAAGTAGAGCGCGCACATGATCTGAAACTGTGTAATTGGTGGTCTCGCCCACCTGGGTCATAACGTTGCAAATGTAAAGCCGTCTGGCTGTCGTCTGTCTGATGGCGTCTGCAATCCCTTTCACCAGAAGGTTGGGGATTACTGAGGTGTAGAGACTCCCGGGTCCCAGGACTACAAGATCGGCGTTCAAAATAGCGGCAATCGCCTCAGGCGTAGCGTTGGGCATGACTGGCTCGCAGTGCATTCTCTTAATGCGACCGTGTGCATGAGGAATTTGTGACTCGCCTTTTATTGTGCGCCCGTCTTCCAGTTCGGCAACCAGTGTTACATGACTCAAACTTGACGGTAATACCTGACCACAACTGTTGAGTACGCGGCTGGCCACGCGAACGGCCTCTAACATATCCCCTTTTGTTAAAGAACAAAGAGCAGTGAGAAAGAGATTGCCAAAACTATGCCCTTCCAGCCCTTCACCAGATTCAAATCGGTAGCTGAAGAGCTCTGTTACTAGCTTGTCTTCATCTGCCAGAGCTGTGATGCAATTTCTTATGTCTCCGGGCGGTAATACGCCAAGTTCCTGCCTGAGTCGGCCAGAGCTGCCGCCGTCATCAGCCACTGTAACGACTGCTGTTATGTTATTGGTGAAACTCTTGAGCCCGCGCAACAGGTTGGACAGCCCTGTTCCGCCGCCGACGACAACTACGCGAGGACCTTGATCAAGGTGGCGTCTGCGGTAGAGAACATCAGGAATTGATTCTCGATCAGTGGGAAGATAGGCACCCAGGACAGACATGGTCATTCGCACTACTGCCATGCAGACAACCACTCCACCGGCACTGATGATTATAATGCCGCTTATTCTGTGCGGGAGAACATGAACGGCATCTTCCATCATGTCACGCAGAAAAGCTCCCGATACTGTAATCGGGTGGAAACCGAGGAGAAGCAACACTCCCAGAACAATGGCAAAGATGCCGCAAAGGATGATGAGAATCCAGCGTTTCAATCCAGGAAGCATGAGGCGGCGAATGCGATAAAGCCAGCTGCCTTTCATTGCTGCACCTCTCCAAGTTCACGATGGTGCCGGCTCACCGCAAATTTTGGATAAATCTTCTCCAGCCGCTCGGCTAGTGCTTCAGCCAGAGCTGCCGAGCGATGTTGTCCACCGGTGCACCCGAAAGCAATAGAGAATTCGAAAATACCTAGATCAGCTACCCGAGGCAGGATTTTAGAAAGCAGCTCAGTGAGGGAATCGAGAAGCTCTAGAGCTCCACTTTGAGTGAGCACATACTCTCGTACTGGTGAATCTAGCCCGGTGAGCGGGCGGAGCTCTGGAACCCAATAAGGGTTTTGCAAGAAACGAACGTCCAGAACTATATTAGCTACAGGTGGTGTTCCTGCTTTATAGCCAAATGAGCATACAGTAATAGAAAGTTGTCTTCCTTCAGTATCAGCTGAGTTGTTTAGGCAGCGTGAGGAGTTTTCCCTTGCGGTTTTAGAGTCCTCCCGTATCATCTCAATCGCCTCCTGCTTGTCATTGTGTGAAGAGTATATGGTCAATTGCCTGGGCCCGGCAATGTCGGCTGCCTGGTTTGCTCCATGTGTGTCGGAGTATTTACGGCAGTGGGCAGGTTGGTTAACCAGTGGGGTAAAGTGGTGCTTTTCAATAGCTCCCGGATACTGGTGGCTGAGCAGGTCTCAAGTAGCCAGCCTCCGGAAACCTCTAGGCGAGTCAAAGTGTAACCACAGATTAAACAGACAGTGTTGTTAGAGGGCAGTATCCTGACTGACCCTGCCAGGGCGGGAGGTAGAACAAGGTGGTCTATGAAGTAATCAGGGGACCGGGCAAACAGCAGCCGCTCCCATTTAAAGCGGAGATGGTTAATTCCACCTATAGTCTCTCGTAAGTTAAAAGGCATTTGTCAAAAGTTGTTATCCGACCAGGGATGTTGGTGCTTGAGCCTGTTCGGCAGTGGCATGTTCAAGCGTCTGGGTGTCGTTGTCGGCAAATCCGTGCTTAGTCAGTTCCAGATCGGCAGCCAGTTTTGATACAGCCTTGTCGATAAACAGCTGCCCGTCCAGATGATCAAGTTCATGTTGAATTGCCCGGCAAAGAAGGTTGCCGCCAGCTTCGAGTTTGACCTCTTTACCCGATAAATTTTGAAAACGGACGATGATGCGGGAAAACCTGCGCACTTCGAAGTAAACGTCAGGAAAGCTCAGGCAACCTTCCAATCCGACCAGCTCTCCTTCAGCCTCCAGGATCACTGGATTGATAAATACCAGTGGCTTTTTGGGTTCATCCTCTGGTGCTACGTCTATAACCATGAGCTTGCTGCTAATTCCGACCTGTGGCGCAGCCAACCCTACTCCGCTGTTGGCATACATTGTGTCCAGCATATCCTGGGCCAACTTGCGGATGGATGCGTCAAAACGTGTGACCTTTTTGGTCTTCTTCTTGAGAATGGGATCAGGGTAATACTTTAGCTTAAGTTTAGCCATTGTGGTTGCGGTCCCCCTGGAATCAAGCCCGCAAGGGCTTCTCAGCCGATATTAGCATACTCTTGGCATGATTTTCACTAATAGAACTGAAGCAAACTTTGTCTGTATAAGAGACGATCTGTCAACTCTTCTAGCTGTGGGCGGCAAGAGTGACTTGAACTCAAGCTCACTCTGTGACAAAGCGTATAGACTATATTGGACTTTGGCTTCTTTACTTGTCAAATTTGGGGCGACTGATTGGGGCAGTCGGATAAATAACTCTTCCGTTTTGTTCAGATTCTCTAGAATGTTGCAAAAAGATTGAGCAAGTGAAAATCATGATCAAAAGTATCAACATCGTTTCCAGTCTGGCAATCGCGTTTTGCGGCAACTTGCACTTGCAAGCTGTCGCAGTGGAGGATTGGGGTTATGACAATATCGATCCTCCTCCTGTTGGTTTGTCTGCAGGTCAAGCAAGGTCGTTGTGTACTACGTCCCACCCTGGTGAGGCGCAGGCAATCAAACCGAGCGAGGCAACGGCGGCGTTGAGCCGTCGGCAGGTGAGCGAGTTGACGCGCGGAGCGAACGAGGGACGAAGTGAGCGGAGCGCTTATAAAAGTTCCGTTGCCGACCAATCTGTGCGAGATTGGCTGAAGCTCTATTCCCTTGCTGGTGGGCATGACCTGGTGGCTGACGAAAAGAAGTTAGCCCAGGAGGAACTGCAAGCAAGATTAGGCAGTCCGCAGCGAGCTGAGGTGCTTGGTGTCTTGGAGTTCTGGCCCAGACTGGAAAGTGCATTTGCGGCAAACCAGGAACAGAAAGAGAATTACCGCAGCTTGTTGCGAGCTCTGTTACGTATTGAAGCAGCAAGAGTTTTGCAGTCCAATCAGAAAGAGTCAGAATTTATCTCATCACTGTTAGGACCGATAAGAATTGCAGCAGCTGGTACCCCTCCCCTTACAGAAGACGCAGTGGAAGCTTATGCAGACATGGCATGTTTCTTGTATGAGCAGAGTCATCCAGGTAAGACTGTCAATGCTCTCGACAATAGGATGGTTTTTGCTAGCGTCATTCGGGGTAAGTTCATAGAGGCGCCTGAAGGAAGAGATCGCTATGCTATGGCCAACTTTGATCTAAGCTGGTCTAAGTTCAGGATCCTCTGGGCAAGCGCAGATGAGCATGGACGCCAGAAAATTCTTTCTGCCTGGACACATTGGAATGCCACCGCTGGTGGAGCTAAGTTGACTGATCCCACCTTGGATTTGGTATTGCATAAGGGACCCTGGTCTGATGCGCAGCCGAACGCTGTGGGTGCAAAGGCGTCCTACGTCGGACGCCTCGATGCCACAAGCGGAGGCAAAAGAGTTGAACAGGCACTATCAGCAGATACAAGCAGAGAAAGGTGATCTCGGTGGTCATTATAACCAGTTGGAAAGTGAGTCCCAAGCTATCAAGCAGCAAGAGCAAGCTGATGCTAAGCGCAATGGTGGCGTTATCATGGAAGGTGAACAACGTCAGCTCAACAAAGAAGAAGATCGTCTAGAGCACCAGATCAAACGTGCCTGCGGATGGAGGAGGCATGCCTGGATCCAGTTCGGGTGTAGGCTCAGACATGCCCCGGGATACTGGCGATATGCGCTCAAGTGGTGACCCTGGCTATGGCAGCAATCAGCCGGCTTCAGCCGAACCCATGACAGCTGATCCTGATCCTCGCAATGACGATCCGGCGCTGCTGCAACGGTAAGAGCGACTGTCATAGTGCGCTGAGAAAGTAAGATCAGGAGGACTTACTTAATGCGCAACTTCTGACCGCAAACTGTCAGCCATACGGTGGATGCTTGCCTGGCGAATGCCTGATTGGCTGTCCCAAGGAGGTCGCGATAGGCACGCCCGAGGTTGGCAACAGGTACCACACCAGAGCCGGTTTCATTAGTGACAACAACAAACCTTAAGTCGTCTCTATGTCCAATGGACATGAGAAGCTGCTCAATTGCTTGTGCTATGCAAGTCTCTTTTTGATATGGATTGGTTCCTTCTTCATAGCCGTCGAGAAGTAAGTTTGAGACATATAGTGAGAGACAATCGATTATGACAATTCCTGGTCCGGGTGGCAAAGACTGAACAGTCTCCTCCAGGTGGTGGGAAGATTCGATAGTAGTCCAGTTAGCAGGTCTACGCTGCCTGTGTTTCTCAATCCGTGCTGTACACTCCAGATCAGTGTCAAACCTTTGCATGGTTGCCAGGTAATAAACCTGGCAATCTGCCTCAAGAGCAATTGATTCAGCCAGCTCAGACTTCCCAGACCGCGCTCCGCCTGTTATGAGGATGAGGTTTTGTGGATCAAGTTGGTGCGTCATTCTATTCATTGTCGAGAATCATGTGTTGATCTTGTCGGAGAGGCAGATTGGTGCTAGTGGTTCCATGGACTTCTATGGAGAGGATGCTGTTAGATGCCTTGCGGAAGCAGAAGAGACAACATATCCTAAGGGCATCGCCAACAATTCTTCAACTGTGGGCGCAGTTAAGGAGCCGTATTTGAATCACAGGGGAGCCCAGGAATATCAGCATGCCCAGAGCACAAGAGAAGCTCTGGAAGTTTACCAGGCTTTTATGACTGGTTATGTCCGTCGTATTAACGATGCTACCTTGAAGGTGGTAATAGGCGGCGTCCGCATCGGCTCGGCTAAATATTCCCGACTGGCGCAAATCAATTTAACAACAAGAATCATCACCTTCTCGCGCTATGCCATTGAAGGCGTCCCGGAAAGGGGCAGGCGTTATCTTGTCATTCACGAACTGGCGCATGTCAAGGAGTCTGGACATAGCAAACAATTTTGGGAACTGGTCGGACGTTATGAACCCGATTATAAGAAGATTGGGTATGCACTGGATCTGGCATTCAAAGAGAATGTCCGCTGCCGCGCGCTAGTTTCAAAAAAAGCTCATGAATGGAAGCGCCTGTCCGGACAGATAGAGGTGCCACAACTTATTTTGAGCACACCTGTTAGCTGTGCAACAGGATCGACCCAGACACGCCTGCAGGATTGTGATAGTGATGACATGCTGTCTGAAGAGGAGTGGGGTATATGGTGCGACAGCAGCTCGGGGATACTGCACGGCGGCTCTGAGCTAGATCTGCTTTAAACAGGTGCCAGTCATTATTATCAGGTTCTAACAGTGGAGTCCGGTTTTGCCTATATTCACAGGTTAGAATTGGTTTGAGTATACGGAAAACTTTGTGCGGATGCACATTTAGGACTTCTGAATGAATAAGCGGCGAGTTGTAATAACCGGTATTGGCGTAGTTAGCCCGATCGGCATCGGTAGGCATGAGCTGTGGAAAAACCTTCTCGAGGGGCGCTCTGGAGTCGACATGATTCAGTGTTTCAATCCTGACGAGATTGGGCTAGATGTCAAGATTGCCGCGGAAGTCAAGAATTTTGATATTGCCCAGTTCTTTCCTGACAAACGGAAAGTGGGGTCCTTCATGAAAGAGATGGATCGTGTCACCCTGTTTGCCATGGTCGCTGCCAAGCTGGCTTTGGAAGATGCCTGCCTGGAGATTCGCAATACAGTGCCGGAGAGAGTCGGCACTTTTATCGGTACCGGCGTGGGCGGACTTATTACTACTACTTCGGATCACATCAAGCTCATGCAAGGCGGTCCGAAGAAGATTGGACTGCGCTCCATTATCCGTTTGATGCCTAATGCTGCATCTGGGCAGGTTGCCATTGAATATGGCGCTAAAGGACGAGCCAAGAGTGATGCTACAGCCTGCGCCAGTGGGCTCGATTCACTGTTTGATGCTTTTATGTACATAAAGGATAATCGGGCCGATGTCATGATCTCCGGTGGCACTGAAGCTTCAGTTAATCCGTTTAGCATGGCCTCGTTTGGCAATATGATGGCCCTTTCCAGGCGTAATGACGAGCCGCAAAAAGCAAGCCGTCCATTTTCAGCGGATAGAGACGGTTTTGTCATGGGAGAGGGTGCAGTTATCCTTATTCTTGAAGAGCTTGAGCATGCACTTAAAAGAAATGCGCCGATTGTTGCTGAGATTGTCGGTGGTGGAGCCACCTGCGATGCTACTCACATTGTTGCTCCGGATGAAACAGGTAGCGGTGCGGCTCGCGCCATGAGAGAAGCAATTGCTGATGCGGGGCTGAATCCTGAAGATATCGATTATATAAATGCCCACGGGACATCGACACCGCTTAATGACGAGCGAGAGACTCTAGCTATCAAAAAGGTTTTTGGCAAACATTCTTATAAACTGCAGATATCGAGTACCAAGTCAATGGTCGGGCATCTACTCGGTGCTTCTGGTGCCATAGGTGCTGCTGCTGCAGCGATGTCTCTGCAGCACCAGAAGATACATCCCACTATTAATCTCGACAAGCCAGATCCTAAATGTGATCTAGATTATGTCCCTAACATTGCACGCCAAGCCAATATCAAACATGCTCTTGTTGAAGCGCTCGGATTTGGCGGACACAACACTGTTCTGGTAATGAGCCGTTACGTAGCCTGAGCTGTTGGTTCAGTCGCTTGGTGATAAATCGACTGGTTAGAGAAAGTGAAAAGAGCTACACCTGCTGTCAGCTCAGTCTGAGCTCTGGCGCTCTTGGACTGGACTTGTGGACGCCTGGTGCTGTGCCATGGCAACGGATGGTGGTGTGATTCCAGCTGCTTGAGTGGTTCCGCTACTGCCTGACACTTTACCGGCGTTCTTGTGCTCTTGATCTTCAGCTCTAGAAGCTATGTTAGTGCCTGTTGTGTGTATCCCAGATTCCCCGGACGTAGTTGATGAGATCAGGAAAGGGAACAGCCTGATAAGCTTATCCTTCTCTTTAGATCCACTTGTGCCGGTTCTGTCTCTGCGTTCGGATGAGCCGGTTGCTGCAATCTGTTTGACAGCCTGCTGGCGTGGTTCGACTGTGCCTAATAGCTCTGATTGCCGTCTGATGAAAGTTGGGCTGAATGTCGGTGTTACTACCCTTTGTGAATTACCGTCGACGCTACCGAAACGCCTTGGTGGCGCGATTACCGGAGCTTCTTTAGTCTCCTCGGTTGGTTGAGAGATATCAGCTTTTAGCAGTGGGCGGTGTCCGCTGTTATCACCATAGACAGTTGTCCACCATGACGGTTTCTTCTTCTGGTCGAGCACGGCTGTTTCTCTGGCAAATACCTGAGCGTCCGGCCTTGGCATTGTCAGAGCCTGGACAATAGGTGATAACGCTGGACCTTGTGGCGAGGCTATTGCTTGAGTGGAACTTGAGTCCTGGGCTGCCGGCTGACTATTGCGCTTGTAACTTTCTGCAGATTCAGTAATTCCTGGGATACCGGCAAGTCCAGCAACCGCAGCACCTGCTGGTCCTGCTTGTGTGCTCGCTCTTTGTGCGTCGGAGATGCTAACTGTCTGGTTGTACGGTTGAGAACCACCTGTAGTATCACCACCGGGTGTGGTACCAGACATAACTGCTCTGCTGCCATCTGCGGACGATGCACCACTTGATGAGATTTGCTGTTGGGACTGGACTGGACCGCCCTGTATATCGATAGATTGAGCACGAGCAAGTTGGGTGGCGTCAAAGATACGATTAAGTGTTAGTTTGCCCAATAGTTCGGCATCATTTGCAACAACGTAGCCTTTCAACCACGGAGCAGCCGTCCTGTATGCAGATTCCAGATAACTGAGTGCCGAATCCGGTATCAATCCGAGAACGAGCCCGCCGCCTCTGAAAATGGAATCGACTGCTCCGGAGAGGGCATTGGTGAGCACCTGGTTCTTCGCGGTTCCTTCCAGCAAGCCTGCCATTGGCAGTCCATCAAAATCAACTCTTGTAGAAGCTGGCTTGTGCGCCAGGAAGGATCCGGGCTGGGTATCGGTAAGAGCCGCTGCCAGATACTTGCGAGAACCGTCGCCTGCGTACGAAACTGGATTGATATTAGCCAGGCGGTCGGAGCCAGGGCTGGTGATCTTACTGATAGTTGATTCGTCAACTTTTAACCCGGCTGAGAGCTCGCTTGCGCTACTGCTCGAGAGAGCTTCGTTATAAGCGCGGATACTGGCACGGGCAGTGACTGCAGCGGCGTCTGTCGCTACTCCTGATGTAGTACCAGCTGAGTTTCTGTAGCCGAGCAGAGCCTCGTCGATCACAGTGAGATCGACTCCTGCAGTGCGGGCGATACTGCCTTCCTTACTCACCAGCTTGTTCCAGGCTTGTACCTGAGATTCAAAGTCGGCGGCAGCCTGGTCACGTGCAATGACAGCTTTCTCTGCGAGAGCTGTGTTTGCTAAAGCTGCATCCTGTCTGGCAGTTAGAGCGAATTCTTGCTCGACTCGCTGCAAATTGCCGATTGACCTTTCGAGTTTCTCAGCTTCATTCCGGAGTGCTGTTGCCTCAATGCTGGTTGCGCCTTCAGTCAAGTTACGTGCTTCGCGCACTTGTAGCCCGACTTTCTCTTGTGTGACAGCGAGAGGTTCAGAGCGGTTGAGATTGGCAGCCAGAGTGGTGCGTCCGGTTGCCCCAGCAGGCAGATCAAGCGTTGTTCTGGCGGCAGTGCGAAGATCGGCAGCCAGATTGTCTGTGGCAGCGAGTTCCAGCTTACTCGATAGAGAGCTCTCTTTAGCAGCTCTGCTATAAGAATCATAGGCTTTCGTAAACTGAGTGAATGCTTCCTGGCGAGCAGGGGCGTCAGTATGTGAAAGGTTGCGTAAACTTGTTTCGATCTCGCGGGATCGTTGCAGCGCCAGCACATCAGAAGGTTTGCTGGAAGTAGCTAGCTCTTTTTGCGCTTTGCCAAGTTGCAGGGAAAAAGCTTCCTGCTTACTCTCCAGTTGTCTTGTTAGAGCTTGCGGGCTCACCTTTCCGCTCAGAGCTAACCTGGCGTGTTGATCTGTTGCCAGTCTTGTTTCAAAGGAGGACAAGCTGTGATCTAATAAAGTGGCAGTATCAGGATGCTGGGTTAAGGTCTGTTTGAGTCCGGCATACTTTGCACGCAGCTCACGCAAAGCCACCTGCCCAGCCTGACTTTCTGGACCGTGCTCTGCTGCTGCCCGGGCTAATTGTTTAATGTCGCTTTCTGTTGCCTGCCAGTTTGTAGCTGCTCTGCCGCCTTGCTTGCCCAACAGGTCGCGCGCAACCTTTAGGTCGCTTGTTAGTTGCTCGGCACCTGCTACAATTTCCGGACTTAGAGCGCTTACTGACCCGTTTGTCGCTCTTGTAAGGAATTTGGTGGCTGCTCCAGGTCTGCCAGCTCTTGCCGGCAATACGAGGCGTCCGCTAGCTGCTTTCTCAGCTAAGTTAGCAGCATTGATATCACTGGTTAAGGAGGTCAATCCTTTTCCCAGTTTGAGTCCGCGTCCGACTCTGGAGAATGCGCTTACTTCTGCCAGCCCTTCTTCGATCCGTCCAAAGCGTGCCAATTTGGCGGCTTTGCTGCCCAATCCAGTGCCCCACAGCATTGTGCCAACTACAGCTACGGTCTGACCGACCATTACCCCTTTCTTTTCGGATGAGGCGTTGTAGTAGCTTCCGTAAGCACCACTTACCACCTGTCTGTGGTTCTCAGCCAGGTAAGACAAACCTGTTCCCAGATTGCTGAGAGTCATTCTTGCAGTAGCTGCCAGCCCGAACTGATCAGCCAACCTGCCTGATTGTCCTTTTGTGACCATCTCAGTGGCACGACTGACATCCGGGTTGACGATAGAGCGGCAAATGTCCAGCGGCATGCTTGCTAAAGCCCAGCCTGCACCTTTTATAGTTCCTGCTACACCGGCTAAAGAAAAAAGAGAGCCTTGTTCTTCCTTCTTCTCAGGCGCTCTGGTTGCCTCTTTGGGGGCTGGTGCTGCTTTGTTCTTGCTTGTGCCAACGTTTAAGAGATTTAGAGTCCCTGAACTATCACTGCTGGCAAATTTGTTCGCCTGATGCTTCTCGAGGGGTGGCTCTCGCTTGCTGACTATTTCTGATTTTAGTTTCTCTTGCCAATCAACCATTGGGACTCTCAGGAATGTTTGTGCTTGGTGTCCGGCTCGATAGTCAGTCTATTTGTGGGTGCAGGTAGCCTGTTGGTATCTATCCAGCGATGGTAGGAATTGGACAGATAGTTTTACGATTCCCACCAGCATATATCGGAATATTGAGGGTGAAATGGGGAAAATACGCAAACTGCTGGCGGTAGAGTATTTTTAAAGCTAATTTATAACTGAGTCTCACTTTACAAACCAAACATAATTTAAATAGTGCATACATGTTACTAAACAGGTGTCAGTATGAGTATTCCAGAAGAGATTAGTAACATTCTCAATACAGATCCAGCAGCACGAAGCTGGCTGGAGGTAGTGCTCTGTTACCCTGGCTTTCATGCCATAGTGACCCATAGATTGGCACACAGGCTGTGGCAGTTGCATTTTTATACAGCCGCTCGCTTCCTCTCCCACATAGCCCGTGTGTTCACCGGTATAGAGATTCATCCGGGAGCCACTATCGGGCGGAGATTCTTTATCGATCATGGTATGGGAGTAGTGATTGGCGAAACAGCAGTAATTGGTGATGATGTAGTTCTTTATCAAGGTGTGACATTAGGAGGAGGGTCTGCAGCACGGCAAGGCTCTTTGACTAGAGGCACCAAACGCCATCCTACTCTAGGTAACGGTGTGGTGGTTGGCAGCAACGCTGAAGTTCAAGGGGACATAACTATTGGCGACAATGTGATGGTGGCTTCAGGATCAATTGTTTTGAAAGACGTACCGCCTAATTCAGTGGTAGTCGGCGTGCCCGGTCGGGTTATTTATCACGAAGGAAAGCGTGTGGACGACAAAGTGCGCGACATTGAAGCTGAAGCTATTAAGACTTTAAAAGATCATCTTGTCAGAGTGGAAAAACAGGTTTTGCAGCTGGTCAAGTCGTCAAGCCAGTTTGGAGCAGGTCATGTTAGCAGTTCTGAGCAGGAAGCAGCAACAGGTGGAGCAGAAAGCAACCAGGACAGTGAAGAAGGGATGGAGGCGGTGGACGTTTTCCTCCATGGAGCAGAGTCATAGACCTTAACCAGGGCTGTTAGGGAGCTGCCTTAACGAACAGAGCAAATGTCAGATTAGGGAGGGGCATTAACGCCTTCTAAGGCCAAAGCGGACTAAAAAGATCATACTGTGTGGTTATTACCTCATGCACCGCCGGTAGTAGCATGCTCGCCTTGCGCAAATTGGGAGGCTTGTGAAAAGTCATTTTGAACGCTGCTTGATTTCCCAAAGTCCAGTAACCTATGAGACTTTTCGTACCTTTGTTTAAAAACACCCAACGTTCGTTTGTGGAATATCGCTGGTGAACAATTTGACTCAATTTTGGTCGAGTTGAGATTGATATCTATTGGGGTTCCAGGGTGTCTGGGAGTGGCGTTCGATGTCCCATCGTCCCGGACATAAGATTAACAATCCACAGCTTGAAAAATCTATCCAAAATAAAGTAACGCCCGCCTTCCTGATCAATGACATCTTTGGGCAACAAGGACTCGATTGCGCGCTGGACATTTGAGGCAGTGCGCAGCCCGTATGTATGGACGAATGCCGACGAAAACGGCTCTGTTGCACCAGAGCCTTCCCAGGCGAGTCCCTGAAGCATCCGGCGCTGATTTAGTCCTAAAGATTGCCAGAGCACAGAATACGCATAATCTTCCTGCTTGAGCAGAAGTTCCAATGCGGCACGGAGAAGATCTTCACTCATGGGGTGTCCTGGCTCAGCAAGTTCCCAGAGTGCATGGCACAGATGCTGAGTATAGAATGGGTGCCCTTCGCTGAGCTGACAGATCCAGTTAATCTGCGGCTGGCTTATCAGCTTACCGAACCTCTCAAAGCGCGCTTTTATAAAAGGCTCCCAGTGTTCAGTACCGATCGGACCCAGCGGGAAATGTGGTCCACTGCGATAAAACGGCCTGGTCTTATCAATTACCATCTTCTGGATCAGATGTTTGCGACTGCCTAGGAAGATATAAGCGACATTCCGCTGATGTTGAATAGAAGAGCGCAACTGCCGCTCAACCAGGTCGTTCTCATACTCAAGAATTTGTTGAAACTCATCTAGCACCATTACAACAGTTTTTTGGGTGCGTTCGGCTAAGCGTTGCGGGGCTTCCAAAACTTGTGCGAGATTCGGCTTGGACACATCTCTTGCGCTCAGCGTGAAACTGATCTTGGGCCTGCCCGAGTCATCTAGACCGGCGGTCGGCACCAGATATGGAAACCGCTCTTTGGCGAACAGCAGCATCTTCTCCACTGTATGGGTGGAGGCTTCAGTAAGCCCACGGGCAAACGACAGTGCAAAGGACTCTGCTGAATCTGTAGACCATAGATCGACATAAGCAGGGACAAACAGGTGCTTGTCTAAATTGGACAGGACCTGCTTAACCAGCGAACTCTTGCCCATGCGGCGTTCGGAGTACATGAACACCGTTTGGACGTTCTCGATAGCGCGCGTCAAGAATTTGAGTTCGTCCGAACGATTGCAAAATGCATCGGCACCTACGACACCACCATACTCAAAAGGATTTCTCATTACGCATCTAGCGTAACGCACAATGCGTAATCCGTCAAGGCTGACATATCAATAGATACAACCAACCTGATGGACGTATATGGTGGCATAGATCATCGGTCCTGTGGGAGGGATTTTTTTGCGACTATGCCGAAAATGATGCTCGGGGTTCGTCAGGAGCCAATGTGACCGGCTGCCAACGCTGGACCACGATGACCGAGAGATCGTCTTAAATGGACTACCAAGCCGTTGCTGACATTTAATGATGCTTGCAAAGCTTATCGCGCTGCCGTTGAATATTTGGCTGTTCAGTTCGCAGCGGCGTTTCCAAAGGTTATGTCCGCCCATAGATCCAGGCTGGGCTTGGTTTGGGCATAGGACTTGTTAAAGTCCCGTTAGCCATGAAATAGGCAGTGGCGACAATCAAGAGGCAACTGCTTATTCCGGTCGTTTGTGTAAGGGCAACAAAGGACATCGGACCGAGTCCGTTAGCGATTGAGCTCTGGTGGCAACCATGCTTCTTTAACTATCAATGTTGCTGCTGATATTGTGTACAATCAGAGTATTGAACCGAGGTTTTCTATTTGCCATTCTTACATTTATCGTCTACCTGATGACTTTGGCACAATTGACTACTGAGTCAATGTAGAGGTGATAAAATTTCAGCGTGTTGTGTGGTTGAGTTTTGGTGCCTGGCCAATTGGCGAAACAGCAGCGATTAGCCGCGCCTGAAAGGGGAGCGCTATGGCAGAAACAGATATTGAAAAAGCGTTTGCGACTCTTGCTGAGGCGTTAACAGTAACTGAAAGTGAGATCAACGAAGAGATATCTGTTATTGGACAGCAGATTGAAGAATTGAAGGGGAGGATTATCGAGCTCCAGGGTAAGCAAGAGACACTGACAGTGGACCGGTCGACTATTGAAGAGATGTACAGCAAATACTGCGGCGCTCCTGCAGATGCTGACATGGTTGAGTTTTAGCTTGGCATTACACTTTGTAACAAAAGGGGCTGTGAGCCAGCAGAAAGAGCTCGCCGGAGCTCAAGTAAACAGTTACCATACAGGGTGGCTGGGCAAACAGCCAAGTGTATTCGTCGGATTCCGGTATTTATTTCTGCCAGTTTTATGACTGCTATTTCCTGTCCATATTGTGGAGCGGCCATGAACCTTCCACTAAGATTTTGTGTTTCCTGCGGGAGAGCTCTCTCCGGCAAGGAATCGACAAAACTAGGTGGGCTAAAGCAGATTATTCGAGCAGGCATTACAAAGAGGCTGGATCACGCCAATGCCGGTGGGCATTTTGACCGCTCCCGCCGGTCTTATGGATTTGAGCGAGCATTAAGGCAGTTTGTGCTTGCTGCTGGATATGTCGCTGGTATTGTTATGCTCTACGTTTTGGCCATGGTCTATTGCATGAGAGATCCTCAGGTCTCAGCAATCATTCACGGGCTCTTTCTGCCGAAAAGAGATGAGGCAGCTGTCAGGTCGTCAGGCAGTCTGCAGTCAGGAAATGTATATAAGGCAAAAAGTAACGAACAGGAAGGAGCAAAGGGCAGTTCAGGGATAAAAAAGCACTTACATAAGGTTAAACAGTAGTCTGGTCGTCGGAGAGCTTCTTGGCTGGTGTTGCTGGGACCTCATCTTTGTGGACGAGCCGGATGACACCAATTTCGAGCAGTAGAACAAACTCTTCGTGCTTCCAGGACTTGCGAACAGTAGGCGAATGGTAAAGGGTGGCACGCACCATCTTGTCACCCGCGCTTGTGACTTCGTAAAAGTACTCTTTGTTGTAATAAGGAGGAGCTTTGACAGCTAGCAGCTGTCCTTTGTTGAGCTCTTCGGGAGAGGGGCGTGCTTTTTTAATAGTGACCTGTCTAAGTTTTCTCTCTGAACCAGGTTCCATATAACTGCTCCCTTCTGCGGTAAATTATGAATACCCTGCTACTTGAAAACCAGGTTCAAAAATTCTAAGTCTAGATACTATCAGCAGCTGTGATTTGTCAAACCAGTAAAGAGCCTGTCTTTGAGTCTACTTAAATAAAAACAGCTGAAATAAATTTCATCCAGAACGGGGCAATCCGTCAATGTTCCACTTGACCACGGGCAGTCAGGCTAGTCATCATACCGACTAGGAACCTAGAGTCTATTGGTGTCTAGTCAAGGCAGGCGATGGGAGTATTAGTTGCGCCATCAGTTCTCTCGGCGGATTTCGCCAATATCTCTTTAGAGCTTCAGCGGGCTGAAGCTGCTGGAGCCGATTGGATTCATGTTGATGTTATGGACGGGCAGTTTGTCCCTAATATCACTGTCGGGCTGCCAGTAGTGCGAGCTATCGGCAGTGCCACTAAGCTGCCTATAGATTGCCACCTGATGATAGTCCAACCAGATCGTTATATTGCAGACTTTGCTAGTGCCGGGGCTAGCCATCTAATTGTGCATGCTGAAGCCTGCACCCACTTGCAGCGAAGTTTAACCCAGATAAGAGCGGCAGGGATGAAGTCCGGAGTGGCTCTCAACCCGGCTACTGATGAAAGCTGCCTGACTTATGTGCTGAACGACCTTGATTCTGTGCTGGTGATGTCTGTCAATCCAGGCTTCGGAGGACAACAGTTTCTTCCTGCAGTCCTGCCCAAGATAGCCAGAATACGCAGGATGCTTGATGAAGCTGGGAGGCAAGATGTTCTTATTTCTGTAGACGGCGGTATCGATCCTGCCACTGCACCACAGGTGGTTGCTTCTGGTGCTCGAGTCCTTGTGGCAGGTAAAAGTATTTATGGTACTTCTGATGTAACTGCAGCGGTGGCAAAGCTTAGGGAGAGCTGTGAAGGCAGCATCCAGAGGCGAGAGTAAAAGGTATTGATTGAGAGATTGAATCTGGACAAGGAGCTCAAAATGGCAAAGAAAGCGCTCATAATTTTGGCGATAAGCGCCCTGGTGATACCAGCGGCGATAGCAAAAGAAGATTACATTATGGACACCTCGGGAATTGGTAAGAGCCACAATGGGGTTATTAGCTCAGATCAGTTTCTTGAGTTGGGTACAAATACACCTAACGCCCTGCGTCTGGAAGGCGAGCAGTCGATGAGAATGGGACATCTGGACAGGGCCGTAATGGTGTTGCAACGTTCTGTCGAGATGGCTCCTGGGGATATAGACGGACGCATTATGTATGCCACTGCCCTGGAACAGAAACTGGTTGGACAGAAAGAGCGAGATCCAGCGCTTTTCAACTTTTGCATTAAGCAATGGCTTTTTGTCGCCAAGAAAGCTGAGTTTCCTGATCAACAGATGCAAGGACGTTCTCACATCTACAATCTGACTGGTAGCCTGCCTAAAATGTGGGAGCAAGATAGAAAGTTCTTGGTGCGAGTGATGCTTCCTGAAGATGGCTCAGTTAAGGTTGCTTTAGGCAAAGGTAAGAAGCGGGCAGCTGAATAAGATTTAGCCGGGGTCAACTACAGTCAGGGCGATTAGACGGCGAGCAGCGGCGATGTTTGCGCAGATGCCGACAGCAATTTTTTATAAGGCGGACGCTACCGTAAATAATGGCGATCAAGCCGACAAAGAGCCAGACGACAGGGCAGTGATAGTCTGCCATATGTGCGCGGACAAGCCTGAGCTCAACTGGAAAGCTCTGGTCAGGAAGAAACTTAGCTAGTTCGAGGACTGCGCCGATAAACAGATTGCAGACACCAAATAGCAGCCAGGTCCATGCCGGACGCCAGGCTAACAAAATTGGGAAGAAACCTATCAAAAGAAGGAGATCGGACAACCAGATTAAAGGAGAGCTGACCGGGATAATGAAAAGTAAGAGAAAGCCGGCTATCCAGAATAAAGTTGATAAGAATGTTGCAGCTCTTGTTGCTGGCTGACCTGGGCTATCTTTGCCTGTCTGGCTGTCACATTTTGTTGCCATAGCTCTCCTTGCTAAAATGCTGTCGTCATGTCATATTCGGTTGGCTGCCCTCAGGAGGAGCCGCTCCGGCGACAAGCTGCTTTATTGCTTGGAGGAACCCTCTTATTTCTGAGGGCACCTGCGATGGCTGGCAGACTGTCTCCACAATAGTATGTGCAAAGCCGACCTTGTCAAAAGTACCCAGCCCTGCCTCCCGCCAGACACGATTGAGAACGGCGGTGCGTCTACTGCCAGAGGACAGATCACCAAGTGTAATTTGCTGCGGCAGACCGTGGCTGCTGAGATGCTCATTAATTAGTTCTACGAGCAATTCGCAAGCAAAGACGTCTTCTATCTCTCCGGCGCCCAGAACATGGAGTCGATCTTTGTCTCGTAATGAATCAGATAGCAGGCATGCTTGTGATTGAGCATCTCTGTCAAGAAGGCAAACTATCGGCAGGAGAGTCAGATCGCGCAGTTCGAGAAAACGACGCACCACTTGATTGGCCCCTCCGGCAGGCAGTATGTGTATGCCAAGAGCAGCAAAACTGATCGATAAACACTGCGCCAGGTGCGGAAGAAGAAGAGCTTCAGTAGGACCTTCAACAAGGATGATCAAGTGTGGGAGAAAGCTGCCTGGCAAGAGTGGGCGCCACTTAACCAGGAGTTGGCGAAATGCCTGCTGGCAGCTCTGGAGTCCAGAGGCTGTCAACTTAGCTGGCGCAGAGTGCTCTGCCAACTCCAGAGCTGCCACCAAGAACTGAGCCCGACTGTCTTGCGACCATGGTCCGGTTTCGCGCAACCTTTGCCAGTCAACAACATGAGTTAATGCTCTGCACAGCCACAGTTGTTGAGGCGAACCAGCAGGATAAACTGTCAGCCAGTCGGCTGCCTTTGAGATTCCCATTTGCTTGGTTCCTGCACAAGCAACTTGAAAGCTTATCGGTGTGAAGCGGTCGAGATCTTCAAGGGCCAAAAGTAGATTAAGTAAGAGACTAGCACGGCAGGATGAGATTGTAAGAGAGCCCAAAAGGCGTGCCGACAGTTCATCGTCTGCCGGTGGAGGCAATTCTGTCTGTAATCCAGAGCTGCCTGGCTGCTTGACTGACAGCTCGCCCAAACGCTTTATCCTGGTGTCCGGATCGTCAAAAGAGATAGTTCTGTTAATGTAACTCCAGAACAGTCCTGCCGCCCCTGGATTGAGCGCCGGTCCATCCAGAGCGCACACTGAAGCGGCTGCGGAGTCGGAATTTTGCTTGTGACAGTTCTTCTTGTTATGCACGCTGACGCAGGTGTTAAGACTTCGTTCGATCATGACCATCCTAGCACGGTGGAGAGTAGGAACTGCCGGGGCTGTCTGCCTTGAACTTTTGGCAGAGGAATTACGTATAGAGAAGTGAAGCATGACGCAACTGCCAATGACAGTTCTCAGCAACTTTTTGTTCGCTGGCTGCTTGCGGCAGGTGATCCTTGTCTTACTTATTGCCGGGGGAGATGATGATGCCAAACAAGAAGAATAATCTGGTCAGACAGCTCCAATACAGGCTGCCTCAAATCAAACTGGCCCTTGTACATGAAGGGATGGCAGCAGATAAGCTTTGTCCTATTGCCAGCCCCGGTGACGCAGAGAAGCTGTTGCAGCCGCTGCGACATGCTCCGGAAGAGCACTTTGTCACCCTTCACCTCAATACTAAACACGAAGTAATAGGACTCCACGAGGTGTCGCACGGAACGCTAGCTGCCGCTCTGGTCCACCCACGCGAAGTGTTTAAAGCTGCTCTAATGGCCAACAGCTTTGCCATTCTTCTCTGTCACAACCATCCTTCCTGCTCGCGTGTAGAGCCTTCCAGTGAAGATCTGAGCATAACAAGGCAGCTTTTGAAAGCAGGCACCATCCTTGGAATAAATGTGGTTGATCACTTGATCATAAGCCCCAATCAGAGCGTCTACAGCTTGCGTGAAAACTACCCGACACTCTGGGGGCAGTAAAGAGTTTGCAACTTATTTATTGGAGCGACTTTACCTGACTGTGAGACCTATTCATGTATGTTAGATTAGACAAGGTGAAATTGGACTTCACAGTCAAAGTGGCAGCATTCCTGGGAAGCGGAGATGAATAAAGTCACACGTAGAGCATCCACCTGTGTACGGGTTGGTGACAGGTTAATTGGCGGGGCAGCTCCAGTGCTGGTTCAGTCAATGACTAACACTCCTACTGAGGATGTTCACTCAACGGCCAGTCAGATTAAAGAGCTCTGGGAGTCCGGGGCAGAGGCAGTCCGTATTACTGTCAACACGCGACAGGCGGCAGAGGCTGTGCCGGAGATTGTTTCAGGACTTGATGAGAGTGGTGTGAGAGTCCCGTTGATTGGTGATTTTCATTACAACGGACACATTCTTCTCTCTGAATATCCTGACTGTGCAAAACTTTTAGCAAAATACAGGATTAATCCCGGCAATGTTGGTTCTGGTGACAGGCAGGACCAGAATTTTAGAGCTATGGTAGAGATTGCCTTGCTGTGGGATAAGCCGGTGCGCATCGGCGTCAACTGGGGCTCGTTAGATCAAGAGCTTTTTGCGCGGGCGGTTGAGGACAACTCCCGGTTGCAAGAGCCGCTTGATGTGCATTCTGTTCTTATTGAAGCTATTGTCACCAGCGCTCTTGCATCTGCCAGAGTAGCTGAAAGTTATGGTCTGCCACATGATCACATAGTTCTTTCTGCCAAAGTCTCAGATGTTCCAGATTTAGTTGCTGTTTACAGAGCTCTGGCGGCGCGCTGTGGCTATGCGCTCCATCTTGGACTGACAGAAGCAGGTATGTCCACCAAGGGGATTGTTTCTTCAACTGCTGCCTTAGCTATCCTGCTTGCCGAAGGTATAGGAGATACTATTAGGGTGAGCCTGACACCAAGCCCTGGCTCCAGTCGCATTCAAGAAGTCACTGTTTGCCAGCAAATTCTTCAGTCTCTAGGCTTAAGAGCTTTCAGTCCTCAGGTGACTGCTTGCCCTGGATGTGGCCGTACAACCAGCACAGTATTTCATGAGCTGGCACAACAGATACAATCTTATCTCGATTCGCAGCGCCCGTTCTGGCAGCTGCGCTATCCAGGTGTCGAAGAGTTTCGTGTAGCTGTTATGGGTTGCATAGTCAACGGGCCAGGCGAATCTAAACATGCCGATATCGGTATCTCGCTTCCTGGCTCTGGCGAAGATCCTAAAGCACCAGTTTATGTAGACGGCAAGCATATAACCACTTTGTCCGGACCGGCGCTGTCAACTGAATTTATTCAGTTGATCAACAATTATGTCGAGCAGCGCTGGGGTAAGAAGTCCAACAGAGCAACAGATCCACCGATCTACTGATCTACCGTCTGGACTCTCAATGCTAGCTTTCGGACAGTAAGGTGCGGCATGCGGAAGTAAGTTTTGGGACAATCTCTAAGCAGTCACCGACGATACCATAAGTGGCTGACTGGAATATCAAAGCGTCCGGATTATTGTTTATGGCAACAATCACTTTGGATGACGACATTCCTGCCAGGTGTTGAACAGCTCCTGAGATGCCCACTGCAATATAAAGCTTAGGACTGACTGTCTTGCCGCTTTGACCTACCTGGTGCTGATGATCAATCCAGCCTGCATCGACTACTGCTCGGGAAGCGCCCAGTGCTGCTCCCAGTACATCGCAAAGCTCTTGAAGCATCGGCCAGTGCTCCGGTCCCTTTATTCCGCGACCGCCAGAGACAATAATTGGTGCCTCACTTAGTTCCACTTTGACACCAGTTGATGCAACAGTTGCCACCACCTGGGCCCGCACAGGCGCAGGGTTGAAAGCGAGCTGTTCCATCTCGCTTTCGTGTATCTCATCCGGCAGGTCTGGCGGGAAGACATTGGGGCGTAAGGTAAGAAAGGACAGCGGTGACGTTAGTTCAAAGACTCCCAGCACTTTACCGGAGTACATGGGATGAACTGCTCTCAACACGTCGTTCTCTTCACGCAGCTCAGTGATATCGGTGACGCAAGCGCTATCTGTTCGGGCTGCTGCGCGTGGTATCAAATCTTGTGACATTGCCGTATGAGCCGCCATGACATAGCGAGGATTCTCCTTCTTTACAGCGCAGACAAGAGCCTCCGTATACCGTTCGGTGGAGTAGGACTCTAAGCTCGGGTCGTCTGCTACAAGTATCTTGTCAGTCCGATAGCGTGCCAGGGTTGCAGCAAGCTGAGCAACGTTCCCTCCGGCTAAAAATGCGACTAGCTTGCCACCGCTGCCGGTGCACAACCGACGGGCTTCAAAAAGAACTTCGCCAGCAGCTTTGCGTATCTGACCGTTGCGTTGCTCCACCCAAACTAGAATATTTTCAGTCATGAATGCAGTCTCCTAAATAACTTTTGCTTCTTCCCGGAGCAGCCGTGCCAGCTGGTGAGCCTGGGTCGCAGGGTCACCAGCAATCATCTTTCCAGATGGCCTGGCCGGCGGCGCATTTAAGGCAATCAGCTTTACTTTGCGTTGAGAGGCAGTCAGTTGTCCTGACAGTCCCAGCGCTGCAGCATCTTTAATTACTATCTCTTTGCGGCGAGCGGCCATGACGCCTTTAATTGACGGGTAGCGCGGTTCGTTGAGCCCTTTGCCTGTGCTAATCACTGCCGGCAGTGTTCCTTGTACAATCTGATGAGCTCCTTCAATCTCACAGTGAGCCTTGAATTTATCTGCCTCAATTTCAAGAGCTACTACAAGTGTCGCCTGCGGAAGATCCAGCAGCTCGGCTAACATGGCTGGGACCTGGCTGTTGTCTCCACCTACCCCCTGTTGTCCGCATAAGATAAGCTGGAAGTCACCGCCATCTATTGCGGCTGCCAGGATTTTAGCTGCAGTCAGCGGATCGGCGCCTGCGAACTCAGGATCTTTAATGTGCACTCCATTGTCAACGCCGCGAGCAAGAGTGTTGCGCAATACTTCAACGACCTCTTCGCCGCCGAGAGAAAATGCCGTAATTTCACCCCCGTATCTTTCCTTGAGCTGTAGAGCCGCTTCAATTGCGTACTCGTCAAACGGGCTGGTGATAAACTTGATTCCTGCATGGTCGAACGTCAACTGGTCAGCCAGTATGCTTATCTTGGCTTCGGTATCCGGCACTGATTTGACACAAACTGCAATCTTCAAGGAAATACCTCCTCAACTCCTGCAAGAACAGGTTGCTTAACTGCACCATTATAGGGAAATAGCTGCCTAAAGCTAAGCCATGCCAAGTGCCGATCTCAGCTTTGCCTGGAATCAGGGCTGCTGAGCATCCTCATCACGCAAGGTCTTCGGACTGATGAGCCAGCGGGGATCGTCCTCCGAAAAATCGTAGCACTTCTCCTTTTCGCACCAGCAGATGTGCTCAATCAGGTGATCAGGGTCATCCACTAGAGAGAACAGCTTCAGATCTTTTTCAGCAATAAGCTCCCGGGCTACTAGTGTGTCTTTCATCCAGCCGAGCAGTGGCGCCCAGAACTTTGAATCGACAAGGTAGACAGGGAAGCGTTTGATCCGCATTGTCTGAATAAGTGTTAGCGCTTCAAACAGCTCGTCCAGAGTACCAAAACCTCCTGGCATGAGGATGAAAGCCATGGCATATTTTATGAACATCAGCTTGCGCACGAAAAAATAACGAAAATCGACTGAGATAGTTTGGTAAGGATTAGATTCTTGTTCGTGCGGCAGATGAATGTTTAACCCGACTGACGTTCCACCAGCACGTTTGGCTCCTCTATTGCCTGCCTCCATTATTCCTGGTCCACCGCCAGTAATAATGGTAAATCCGCGCTCTGCCAGTTTGAAGGCGATCTCTTCAGCCATCTTGTAATGCGAGTCACCTGGCTTGGAGCGAGCTGAACCAAAGATGGAGACGGCTGGACCGACTTTAGACATAGTGTCAAAGCCTTCGACCAGCTCAGACATGATCCTGAATATGCGCCAGGTGTCTATGGTCGAAATCTCATCAATGACATATTGCGTCTCGTTCATGCTTATTCCTCGAAAGTGTCGCTTTTGTCGGCGCTTCACCAGATGCGGTGGCAGGTGTCAGCTGGTAATAAAGATTGTCAGCGCCTGGACGTCTGAAAGTTGTCCGGTCTTGACTGAATATTCGAGCTGGCACAACCGGCTCCTGATATCAGCCAGTTTTGCTGTTGTAAATCGTCCGGCTCGCTTTAAATCCATTTCAACTGCATAAGGCTTTAGTCCAAGCTCGCCTGCTATCTTTCTTGCAAGCTCTGCCGGCGGCAGAGCCCGCCTGCTGAGACCAGGACCGGTCGGCAGTGCAGATATGGCTCTGTCGGCAGCAGCCTTTAAATTCAACCATTTGCTCAGTGTTGTACTGATGGCAGCAATAATCGGAATGCCGCTTGTGCGCGACAAAAGCTCTGTCAGTGATTGAAGAGCTTCCTTCTGTTTGCCGAAAGCCCAGGCATCTAATAACAAAAAAACGTGAGAGTGGTAAGCACTTAATAGTGTGATTGTTTCAAGCGTTATATGTTTGCCTGGCAGGATATAGACTGAAGCTTTCTCCAGCTCAACTGACACCTGCCTGAGATCAGCTTCGGTGCTGTCGAGAAGATAAGATATGGCGTTATCATCGACTGTTGCAGCAAAGCGATGAGCTTCCTTGCGGCACCATGTTTCGAGCTTGGGGTTTGCTGAGCCGGGGGAAAATCTTTCTTTGCTGAAAGTCTCAATTTTTGCGTGCTTCTCTACAATTTTTGCTGCTCTCAAAGTTGAATCGAAGTTGTATGGACAGGCAAAGACCAGATGTGTCTGGGGCGCAACCGCCGATAGTGCTTCATCAAAACCAGCCAGGAGCGCCTTGAGTGCCTTATCAGAGATCTTGTCCACATCGGCAGCTTTGCCTTTCTTCTTTGTGAACAGGTCGCAACGGTCGAGCAGGACCATGCGGTTGCCAGGACCAAACGGCAAGGTAGCTGCAGCATCGCAGGACTCGCTGAGGTCAGGAGACGCTATACGCTGGAAGTTGAATGAGCTCCAGTTTGGATCGACCAGCTCTGCTTTGAGCTCGTTTACCCGCCGATCCAGGAGGAAATCCTCATCACCTGCAAGAACTAATACCGGCACAGCTGCTCCTTGCCAATTATTGCGGTTTGTAGCGCCTACCTGTACTGATAAAATAAACGCGTTTAGCTACAGACGTAGCAGCGTCTCCCATCCGCTCCAGAAATCGTGCTGAAAAGAGAAACTGTGTACGCATCTGTGCTTGAGCATCATCCTGCCCGCCCATGTCGGAGAGAAGCTGCTTGGAGAGGAAATCATGCAGGTAATCAACGCGGTTGTCACTTTGAATTATGACAGGAACTTTTTCGGCATTGTCAGTGACAAAGCAGTAAAGCACATCTTCTACCATCCTGTGGACGCAGCGGGCCATTTCGGCTAATGCGGGCGGAATAATGATCTTGTCTTCTGCCGCCCACTGAGCCATTTTGGCTACACGCTGAACATGATCAGCCATGCGCTCGAACTTGCCAGCTATTATTGTTGAGGCGAAAAGTGTTCGTATCTGAAGGTCAGTCAGTACCTGCCGTTCCATGAGTAGATCGAGACAGCGTTCTTCTATCTCCTGGTATGAGCTGTTAATCTGTTCTTCTTGCTCTTCTACAAAGGCCAGCCCGGCTCCGGACTGGTTCTCGAGCAGTGCGGTCACTTCGGCAATTGATCTGTTGACCATCTGCCCGAGCGCCAGCACCTCACCTTTGATCATCAGCACTGCTTCTGTCTTCACGTCACCTCTCCGCAGCTGTGTGGTGTTTCTTCTGAGTGTATTTCCGGGCGGTTCAATCTGTACCCGGCGCGATGGATAGTCTCGAGTAGTTTTGGATGCTTTGGATCATCCTCCAGCTTCTGTCTGAGCCAGCGCATATGTACTGCCACTGTCTTTGTGTCTCCAGTAAAATCCAGTCCCCAGACTTGATTGAGCAGCGTCTCAATCGAGAGAGTACGACCAGCATTCTCCATCAAGACTTTGAGAAGATTGAACTCTTTGGGTGAAAGCTCCACCTCGACACCCCGCAAGGTGACCCTTACTGCATCAGCATCGAGAATAAGGTCACCGACAACGAGGCGGCTGACAAAGCCTGACTGTTTAGCGCGGCGCAACAGTGCAGCAATGCGGGCCATAAGCTCAATGATTGAAAACGGTTTGGATAGATAATCGTCGGCACCACAGCTTAACCCATGAGCAATATCTGTTGGAGCAGATCTACCGGTTAGCATGAGAATGGGAGAATCGACAGAGCGTTCACGTAAAAGCCGGCAAATTTCCGGACCCTGCATATCTGGAAGCATCCAATCAAGTATGATCAAGTCAGGATCTGTCTGCTCCAACCGGGCGATGGCTCCGCTTCCAGTGCCGAATGAGACAGGATTGAAGCCGTGTCTTTTCAGGTTGTACTCAAGAGTCTCGATCACAGTAGTGTCATCATCGACCAGCATAATACATTTAGCAGATTTACTCATGGCCGCTTACTTCAAAAGATCTGTGTGATACCGGAAATTCGAGCAGGAAGGTTGATCCGCATCCTTCTTCGGAAGACACGCTTATCTTAGCACCGTGCAGGTCGGCAATGTGTTTGACAATTGACAGTCCAAGCCCGGTGCTTCCTCGGAAGGCGGCACGGTCGATCCTGTAAAAACGTTGAAAAATTTTGGGTATTTCGTTCGCAGGCATACCGATTCCGGTGTCGCTGACCGAAAAAGAACCTGCTGTCTGTCCTGATTTTATAGTGACAACGCCGCCGGCTGGGGTGAATTTGACTGCATTTTCAATCAGGTTGAGAAGTACTTGATCTAACTGTTCCGGATTGGCATAAATAGAGAAATTTGGTGCGACCTCCATTTCGAGAGCGATTTGCGCTGAGGATGCTTTGTTTTTCAAAGTCTCAATGCAGTAGCTGGCACGCTCTGCAAATAAGACCTGCTCGCATCTGAGATCATGCAGAGATGAAGAGACCTGCTCAACTGAGAGGAGGTCGACTACCAGGTGCTGCAGCCGTTCCACCTCCTGCGCTGATCGTAAGAGCATCCTCTTTAACATAGCGGGATCTTCGCAGGCTCCTTCGAGAAGTGTTTCAATGAGGAGTTTCAAGTTGGCAATCGGCAAGCGCAGCTCATGAGACACTTCAGCAATCCAGCTTGATGCGTCTTCACCTTGAGCTGACGGTCGTGCCGGTAACTCTTTTTTGCTTGACTGTCTGCTCACTGCGCACACCTAAAGTCGATACTGTTCACTTTAGCCGCTGGGATCATTGCGGCTTGCGAGCCTGCGAGGTGGTCCCGACATGCTCTTACACTTTACCTCAACGGCATTGCCTCTCAACTCTTTGAGCAGCAGATAGAGACACGATGCTAGAACCAGCTATTGGCATCTGTCGGCGTGGCAAGAGTTAATGTCCGTAACAACAGCGGCATTAGAGCCGATTAAAGTCACAAGCTGTTAAGACAATCTGTTCTTCTGCGTTCAAGTAAAGTGATGTTGAACGAAGATTCGCTTGCTGAGCGGGCAGCAGCAATATCAGAGCAGATAAAACATGTATCGAATTTTTGCGTTGATTTTCAAGTGGTTTGCTCCTGCTCCTTTTCCTGTTAGAATTGCGGCGGCCTCAGGTTGGTAACTGTTACTAACTAGCTAGCCTGTGAGACAAAAATCGGACCGTGATAACCAGGGTCAATTCGTACCCGGTCAAAAGAAGGAGAAGTCAAAGTTTATGATGGCTAAAATTCAAACAATCGCTCTTACCGCGGCTAGCTTCGCGCTCGTGGCGTCCCTGACGGCATGCGGTGGTGGCACTACTGAAACCCCAACAACCCCATCGACTGGTACGGGAGCTGGCACACCGCCAACAACCCCACCAACAACACCGCAAGCTACGGATACCGGTGCTAATCCAGCCGCTACCCCAGCTCCTGGAACACCAGCACCAACAGCTACCCCAGCTCCTGGAACTCCAGCTCCTGGCGGAACAACAGGCACCACCCCGTAGGGGCTGTCAATAAGTCCGATTAGTCAACGGGCACTAGTTTCTCGAGTCGTCTCAACAGACGGCACGAGGTTGCAAAAAAGAGAAGCCGTTCTTTGTGATTAACTCCGAAGAGCGGCTTTTCACATTTTGTTATCTGGGAACAGAAATCTTCCTGGCAGCCGATCTAGCCTGAGTTGGACCGCCTGAGGCGCTGGAGCTGCTTCAATTAAACTTATGCTGATAAAAAGGAAAGCACAGCACAGCCAGGACAAAACATAGGTTGCCAAATATGCTTACAATTAGGCGATTGCGGGTATACTGCGTCTTGGATTCACTGTTATGGGAGCCGAATCCCTAGAAAGAGAGCTTTGAATGTACCGTCGGCGCGACAATCGGCAATGGGATCAACTGCGTCCGATAAAGTTTACAAGGAATTTCACCAAGAATGCTGACGGCTCGGTGCTGGTCGAGTTTGGTGATACTAAGGTTTTAACTACAGCCAAGATTGAAGAGCGCGTGCCTGCTTTTTTAATGGGACGTGGTGAAGGGTGGATTACTTCTGAATACTCCCTTCTGCCAGGCTCTACTCTTGTTCGTACTGTGCGAGAAGTGACACGTGGGCAAGCATCAGGACGTACCAGCGAGATCCAGCGCATAATAGGGCGTTGCTTGCGAGCTGTCGTTGACAGGCGAGCTTTAGGCGAGCGCACGATTACGATTGACTGTGATGTGCTGCAGGCTGACGGAGGCACAAGAGTTGCTAGCATCTGTGGTGGCTTTCTGGCACTTTATGACGCTATGCTCAAGCTACGTAAAGAAGGGGTTTTCGATGAACTGCCAATTGCTGAACACATGGCAGCTGTAAGTATCTGCCAGGTGAACGGGCAGATACTGCTTGACCCTAACTATAATGAAGATTCTCAAGCTGAGATGGACAGTAATGTTGTTCTTACTGAGTCAGGCATGATCCTTGAGCTGCAGATTACATCTGAAGCAAAGCCGTATGATTCAGCAAAGCTTCCTGAACTTATGGAGCTGGCCGGCAAGGGGATCAAAGAGATAATAGAGATGCAGCTCAAAGTGCATGGGGGGCGGTAAGTCAGCGCTCTTGGCTAGGTTGCAGAATTTAAATTTATCTTTACATCTACTGACAACAGTTTGATTTGCCTTAATATAGTGGTCAAGAGTAGTTCTTAGCGTGCAGTTGCCTTGAAAAGTCCGGAAAGTCACAGTGAGTTTAACCCGGTCCTTGAGACTTTCAAGAATGTCACGGCAGCAGCGTTGTTTTTGTCCAGCTGGCGAGTATTCTGGCGCATCTATGCTCTCCAGGGACTAGGCGGCGCTTTACGCGTCGCCCCTATTGTTTGGACAATCATAGCTGCTGTGCGCGGGTTTGCTCGCTATCATGCTGACGAGCACAGTCGCCTTGAGGCGCAGAGGGTCAGCGGTGGCGATCTTGAGGAGGCGGTTCTAAGCGGGAAGGAATATGCGGAGTACCGTGCTCTTGGAGGCTGGTTGCGTGACAGGTTATATCGCTTCGGACCAACTTTTATCAAGATTGGCCAGACTCTTTCTACAAGAGCTGATCTACTGCCTTTGCCGGCCATGTTGGAGCTCTCCTCGCTCCAAGAAGATGTTGAGCCGTACCCTACTGAGATTGCCAGGGAGACTATTGTCAAAGCTCTAGGGGCTGAACCGGAGAGTCTTTACGCTTACTTCAATTCGATCCCGATTGCTGCTGCAAGTCTGTGTCAGGCATACAGGGCTGTCCTTCATGATGGGCGTGATGTGGTGGTTAAGGTGCAGCGTCCCAATCTAGCTATCACGATTGCTCGTGATGTGCAGATTCTCGAAGCGATAGCTGATGAGGTGATGCGATATCCCAGCCTTTGCCGTCACACTAACTGGCCTGGTGTAGTGGAAGAGTTTGCCAGGACGACTTTTGAGGAGATTGACTATATAAGAGAAGGGCGTAATGCTGACCGCTTTCGCCACAATTTCCGTCATAACACCAAGATCTACATACCGCGGATAATCTGGCGCCTTACAGGCAGACGCGTACTGACCATTGAGTATGTAGCCGGGGTCAAGGTGACCGATACTAAGACGATGGAAGCAATGGGCATTAATCGCAGGCAAGTCACCGCATCCGGTGCAAATTTTTACTTAAGGCAGCTGCTTGAGGATGGCTTCTTCCATGCTGATCCTCATCCTGGCAACATCCGCATAATGCCTGACGGTCGAGTAGGATTGTTTGACTTCGGTATGGTAGGTATTGTCTCTCCAGAATTAAAACGTAGCCTGGTCTCAGCACTTCTGCATGTTGTGCAGAGACAATATGACGAGATTGTCGGTGATTTTATAGATATGGGCTTTTTGCCGGAAGATGTGGACAGGGTAGCTTTGAGCGCCGAGCTGACTCCTGTTATTGAGGCTCGCTTTGCCGAAGGGTTGAATCGGGTGCGCTTCCGTAAGATGCTTTTTGACTTCTCCGAAATCATCTGGCGTTACCCGTTCAAACTGCCGAGCGAGTTTACCTACATAATGCGTGCTCTCCTTACTTTAGAAGGGGTGGCGCTTACTATTGATCCTGAATTTAACTTTATTGACAGCGCACTGCCTTTTGCGCAGCGGTTGATGTTAAAGGCTAGCGGGCAGGTGTTCAGACAGGCGCTCATGCGTGAGGTATTTTCCTCCGGACGGTTCAACCCCCGGGTGGCAATCAACCTGCTTAAGGCAGCCGCCCGCCTTCCTGGTAGCACCGCTGCCCTGTCCCGCATTGCTGGCGAATTGGAAGTCGCACCAGGCTCCTGAGCCTGGCAATGTTTGATGAGCGTTCCTCCTTGCAAAGTCAACCGCCTGGAAGTAACCTTAAATCTACTCAGGTGTCCTTTATTCCAAGCTATGGGAGATTCCCCACTGCAAGCAGCTTTGCTTCTCCAGATTTCTCAGCCAAAGTGACTACTTTCCATTAAGATGGTTTTCAAGCACTTGGGGTGGTAATAGCTTGACACATAGGTAAGCTATACCCCGGCGATGCAAGGAACGTGAAAGCGCATGTTGGTCCCACTCTCGCACAAAAGCAAAAATGATTCTGCAGTGATTCCTCTGTGTCCGAGTTGTGCGCAGGTATGCGAGCTCAAGTCCAAATTTTGTTCCAACTGCGGCTCAACTGTCGACAGACAGATGCTCCAGCGCCAACAGATGGCGTCAGACTCTCCGCCGCCAACAGTTCCTTTCTTTGCGCCAGTTGCGCCACGTCACGTTCGTGCTCCTAATAGTGAGATGCTTGCTGAAGCAGGCAAACTTATGATCTTGCTTGCTAGAGAACGCTTGTTCCTTTATTTCCACTGGATCTGGTTTCTCTTTCTCAATTTTATAGGCGTCTGGCTAGCTTTCAAATGTTATAACGAATATGTGGGAGATGAGTTCACTAGAATTATGATGGGCTCAACGCCGCTGCTGTATATCAATACCTGTGCTCTTTTGTGCATATGCACGATAAGAGGCACAAGAAAAGAGATCAAGCGGCTGAAAGAGAAGCTGAGTTATCTCAAGTTCCAAATTGAGTATGATCACTTAGTGTAAGCAGAAGATGTGCGTCGGCGTTTATGCCGTTGCTGCCTTAGTGTCATCCCATCTAAGATTCGGCTTCCGGGCAGCGAGAGTCTCGTCAAGCCTGCCTACAGGTGTGCTGTGTGGCGCATTATGCACAACATCCGGCGATTCTTTAGTTTCGTGATCAATCTGGAGCATGATGCCCACAAATTCATCGAGTGTCTGTTTTGACTCTGTCTCTGTCGGCTCAATCATGAGCGCCTCAGAGACTACGAGCGGGAAGTAGACAGTAGGGGCGTGGGCGCCAAAATCGAGTATGCGCTTGGCTATGTTTGTGGCAGTTATTCCTCTCTCTTTCTGATAGATGCCGGAGAGAACGAACTCATGCATGCATGGTCTGTCATATGGGAGATGGAAATTCTTTTTCAGTCGCTCTTTTAAATAGTTGGCGTTGAGAATTGCATCTCGTGAAACCTGAGTCAGTCCGGATCTTCCATGAGTGAGTATATAAGCGTAGGCTCTTACTAGAATACCGAAATTGCCGTAAAAACCTTTCACTTTGCCAATTGATTCTGGACGGTTGTAGTCAAAGGAAAATCGGTCGCCAGAGCGTACTACAACCGGTACAGGCAGGAACTGCTCAAGCTTGCTGGCAACAGCTACAGCACAGCCGCCAGGACCTCCTCCGCCATGAGGAGTAGAAAAAGTCTTGTGCAGATTAAGATGGCAGACGTCAAAGCCTGTATCGCCAGGACGCACCAGCCCCATAATAGCGTTCAGATTAGCGCCATCGTAATAAAGAAGTCCACCTGCTTCGTGGACAAGCTGCTGTACCTGCGAGATCTTCTCCTCGAAGAGTCCTAACGTGTTCGGGTTGGTCAACATAATTGCTGCCACATCTGGTCCAAGCACAGCTTTTAGTGCTTCCGGATCGACAAGCCCTTCTGCATTAGATTTGATCTCAACTACTGTAAACCCGGCGACCGCGGCAGTAGCCGGATTGGTGCCATGGGCAGTATCAGGTACGATAATTTTTGTCCGTGCTGAATCATTGCGCCGTTGAAAATACTTCTTGATGATCATAAGACCGGTCAGCTCGCCGTGCGCTCCGGCTGCTGGCTGCAGCGACACTGCCGGTAGCCCGACAATTTCAGAGATGGACTCTTGTAGCCTCCACATGAGCTCAAGCGCACCTTGAATTTGATCCTCGTCTTGATGCGGATGCAACTCACGGAATCCATCCAAGCAAGACAAGGCATCATTTACTTTCGGGTTGTACTTCATAGTACAGGAGCCGAGCGGATAAAAGCCTGTATCTATCGAGTGATTGAGGTGCGAGAGCCTGACGAAATGTCTTACTGCATCAAGCTCGCTGACTTCCGGGAGCTTAGGAGGTAGAAGCCTTTCTGCCGAGCCCAAAAGGGCAGATAGGTTAGCCTCCGGCACTCCAGAGGCAGGGAGCGTTTGTGCCCGCCGACCAGGTCTAGATTTTTCGTAAATCAGTTTTTCCATCTTTAGGCTCCACAATTTTTTTTACATTGAATCTTGCTGCCTGTCAGCTTATTAATGCTCAAAAATCTCTTTGTAGCCTTTCAAATCCAGTTCGGCAATTACTGGCAGAAAATCAAAGAGTTTGAAGGCAAGCTCAAGGAGCTGTTCTCTCTTGAGCATTTCTTCCATCTGCTTGTAGATAGGGATGAGGAAACGCACGTCGTTGGCTGCATACTCCATCTGAGAGGCGGTAAGAGTATCTCGTGCCCAGTCGCTTGATTGGTCGGACTTGTCCATCTCTAGTCCGAGCAGCTCCTTGCCAAGGTCTTTTAAACTGTGTCGGTCTGTATAAGTCCGCACCAGCTTGGAGGCGATCTTTGTACACCAGATAGGGCCAACCTGAGCTGACAGGTAATGTTTGAGGACAGCGACGTCAAAACGGGCAAAGTGGAAGAGCTTGAGGACAGATCTGTCTTCAAGGAGCTGCTTGACATTTATTGCTGGCTCTCCTTGATAGCGAACCAGGCTGGCTATCCCTTCATCGTCACAGATCTGTACCAGACAGAGGCGGTCCCGCTGTATGTTTAAACCCCTAGTTTCTGTATCGATTGCTACGACCTGCTTCTGGCAATAATGGTGAAGGCGCTCTTGTGACAGGTCTCCAATAAAAAGATCCGGCTGGCGGGATTTACCTGGCGCCTCTTGTTTCAAGGTACTCTCCTTCTTCATCAGTGGAAGCTGTTTTATACTGCTTGTTGCTCCTAAGATTATAAACTCAAGGACGCTGCCTTGTTGTCGCAGCAAAACTTCAAGATACGGAGAACTGCCTGTGTGCCGTTGGCTCCGACAGTGCAGTCCGCCTGACACAGTGAGGTGTGCAGATTGATCCTGCTTACAGCCTGCTGGTAGATTAAACTGAAGAGATAATGTAATGGGTAAAGAGTCATTAGTAATGTCAGTTACTACAAAATGCTCCGAGGAGAACATCATCACAGTATGCGAGGCGGCAAACAGATGTCTAGGCAAGTTGTACGAATACTTGCGCTCGGAGCAATTTTCGCCTGGCAGCTGCATGCTCAGGTAGCTGCTTTTCAACTCCAGCATGGAGCGCTTGCCATTCAAAGGCTGTTGTCCGAAGAGCACGAGGACAGTGTCAGCAGCAGCTCTAATCAATACAACGTCTTTCTTATGCCTATGCTCATCGATTTATCACTGGCGTTAGATAGCATGGAGTTGCCGTTACATTCTTTTCTTTATCTTGAAGATGAGACGTCTACCAGCTATCCAGGACTAGACCTTAGAGCATTACTTCTTCGACCTATCGGTCCAATAGTGCTACCAGACCAGATTAAGATTCCCGGGGCAGCCCCAGCTGCCTCCGGAGTTGATAATTTGCGAGCTTCTCGTCTCAGCCTGCGTCTGCCGGCTGCCAGTTCTCCAGCTAATTTCCATGTTGGCAGCTCTACCGGGGGCGGCTCTCCCCAGGAAGCTCAAGTAGCTGATTCTGGTCAGATTGAAGTCAAGATAGCAAATGTTGTGTCGCCTGATGCATCAGTTCAAGAAACTCATTTGGGACATAAGGTGACTGCTTTGCTGCCCCGGTCGGCGGCAGCTTTCCCTAGTCTTATATCTGTGGGCGAAGAGTCATCTGGCGCAGCGCCTTTCTTATTATGGAGCTGTCACCAGGCTAAGAAACAGAAAGGTTGCCAGGCGCCCCAGGCAGGCACATCTGAGCAGCAGGAAGCATATAGAGGGAGCTTTGTTGCCACCAGCGATAAAGCACGCATTGACTGGATAGGTAATGGTCATATCTGTTTGACAGCCGGTCGTGCTCTAGCAGTAAACCAGGGCGGAAAGCTGGCTGTCGACACGCCTGCAGCTTGCGTGACTGTAGATGCTGGAGCAGCAGCTTTAGTTGAAGTTGCTGCAGGCGTGTGTGTCATGGCTCTTGAATCACAAAGGACAGGTCAAATAGTTGTTGCTTGGAAAGGCGCAGATGGCAAGAACAGATTGGCTAAACTGGTAGCTGGTGAAGCTCTGATCTTAACTGACAAGCTGCCTGAGTCTGCTAGTGGCGTACGTTTGACTGAAACTAGCCGTTTAGATAATGCTATTTATGCCCATTTTGTTCTGGGCGATCTGCTGGAGAAAGATGTTTTACTTGATTGGCGCGATATGGCGCTCAAGCCTGAACAACGCTCAGCTCTGGCTGACTTGTGGCAAAGACTGACAGCTGCTGGGGATGCAGTCAAGAAGCTGCCTCGTCGCTAATTCCAGCTTAATAAACTTCGTCGAGCAGCTCGACTATGTGCTTGACTTCAACCGGCAGTCCTGCGGCTCTTATCCCTGAGCTTATCTGCAGCAAACAGCCAGGATTGGTAGTTACAACCATTTCAGCACCGGTGTCGGCGATTGATCTGACTTTATCTTTTAAGATCTGCTCACTTAGCTCAGTGTGTGTGAGGTTGAAAATACCAGCGCTGCCGCAACAGTGCTCGGCATTCTCAAGCGGTATGAGAGACAACCCTTCAATTCCTCTGAGCAATCGCTCTGGTGCTGAGCGCACGCCCTGGGCATGAGCCAGATGACAGGAAGCATGATAAGTAACCTTTCTGGCAAGTTGCTCTGGTTTTTTTGCAAACTGCCCGGCATCTAGTGCTTCGACTATGTCGACTACACGCTGTGAAAATGCTTTCGCCCTGCCTGCCCATTCAGCATCGTCTGCCAGGAGCTCTCCATACTGTTTGAGCATCGCGGTGCAGCCGGAGGCGGTCACTACGATAGCTCCTGTAGTCTGTTCAAACAGCTCAATATTCTGCTTGGCCAGCTGCTGTGCTATATCTATTTCACCGCTGTGATAAGCAAGCGCGCCGCAGCAGGTCTGTTCAGGGACGCTCACTATACGTTTTTGTGCTGTGAGCATGCGGATGCTGGCATGATTGACGTGATTGTAAAGTATATCCATGACACAGCCAGAGAAAAGCTGAACCTGACCGGTTTTTTCACCAGAGACCCAGGACTGTCTGGGCAGCCTGGAGAACTTGGGCACCGGCGGCAGGAAAGAGTGCCATCTGTTGAGCCGCGCAGCCAGCTTGCCAAGCCAGGGTGCAACAACCATCAGTTTGGGTCCGCCAAGAATCTGCCATAAGCGCAGCATCTTGCCTAACGAGCGTAGTTTCTTATAATCAGGCAGCACTTTCTGACAGACAAATCTAAGCAGTCGCCTGCTGTACCTGTCTCGTCTCTTGGCTAGATGAGGTCTGGACTCGCTTAGCAGCTCTTCGTACTGGACTCCGGACGGGCAGGCTGATTGGCAGCCTAAACATCCCAAGCAAGACTCCAGGTGCTCGGTCAATCGATTACTTAACTGCTGGGTACCGCTTGCCCAGAGATTTATCAGGTAGATCCGTCCTCGCGGCGACTCGGTCTCTTTTGCTGTAGCCAGATAAGTCGGGCAATGAGGTAGGCAAAGCCCACAGTGGATGCAAGCATCGAGCAGTGATTGATCGCAAGTCAACTTCCCCTCGCCAATATTTATCAATGAGGTAGAGCAGGACGGTTGACTTGGCAAGGCATCGTCTGCGGTATCAAGGGGGTGGTCAGTGGGACTGCTTGTAGTTGCCATAAATGCTTCTCTATTTAAGCAGAATTAGCCTCTGCTTGAACTGGGATGCCAAGCGGTTTGTTGGCATCTACAAGGATACCAGAGGATTCAGGCAGCCGGAGGGATCGAATTGTTGCTTAATCGCCTGCTTGAGCGCTGCCGCTGAGCTGTCTTGCGATGGAAGGAGTATAACTTTCCACTGCCAATCTGGATCGCAATAAGCTACTGCCAGAGTCTGCTCTTGTTTCTCTGTCCAGAGTCGCAGAGTTTCTATCCAGGGTTTTATTGCAGAAGCATCGGCAGAAAACAGTTTTAAGCGACCGCGAGCTGGACGGCACTGCCAGAGTGGCGGTCCTGCAGAGAAGCAGGTTTGCAAAATGGAAAGCATCTGGCTGGCAGTAGCTGCTGCCTCCACAGACGCCAGTCCGCATTCTTCCTTAGTGCAGCTAAGTTTCTGCCAGAGCTCGTGAGCGTCCAGGTCGATAATACATGTGAGCCGTTGAGACAGCTCTTCATGGATGACCTTGAGAGCCGCAGCTAAAACAGCCTCCTGTCCGCTAATCTGTACCAGTACAGCTGTCGTGCCTGGTTGGGCGCGCAGCTGCTGACTCAATGCCTGTCCAGACAGCTGAGCAAGCAAAGTTGAGTCGACAAGTTCGAGAGCCGAGATGCTTATACCTGACTTAATCAGATTGGCAGCAGTGGCAAAGGCTGCGGCTGGCGTGGAGGCTAAGGCGCAGATTGTATGGCTGGACTCAGGACGGGGGAAGAGGCGCAGATGTGCAGTTAAGACTATTCCCAGCCAGCCGCGAGAGCCGATAAAAAGCTTTTGCAAGTCATAGCCAGACACATTTTTTACTACTTTGCCGCCGCAATTAATGATGTCGCCGCTAGCCAGGGCGACTGACAGCCCTAACACCAGGTCGCGTGGTCCGCCAAATCCATGCTCCAGGCAGCCGCCTTCCCCGCACTCGATAACACTGGCAACTGTAGTTGCCGGGGGTGCCGAGACTGGCCACCACTGCCCTGTGCTTGCTAGCAGCTGGTCCAACTCACGTATAGTTATGCCGGCACAGACACTTGCGACTTGATCCTGTGTCTGGTGCTCGATTATCTGCTGTGTCCCGCTCTGGTCGATGAAAAGAATCTCCCTGCCAGCAAATCGCTGCGGAACTGCAGAGGGAGTGCCGCTCACAATATACGTTCCAGATTGTGAGGCGTTGTGTATAAGCTCGGCAATAGAAGCTGGAGTAGACGGGCGGATATGTTCCCAGCAGATGCTGTCGGATTCCTGGCGAGCTATTAATGTTCCCTGGTAGTTAAAACTAGGCATTGTAATTATTTTAGCTGTCGATGAAAGAGCAAAGTCATGAGAAGTATAGCGAACTGGCGAGTCAAGGCGCTCAATAAGCGCAAAGAGTTGGATAAGTATCTAGGCTTAACAGTTTGCTATCCTGAGAAAGCAGAAAAGGGGGCTGTCAGTGTCAGAGAAACAACGCAACCTTGTCATCGTCTCGGGCTATTACGGCTTTGGCAACCTTGGTGACGAAGCAATTCTCGAGCAGTTAGTATCAGAGCTTAAGTGCCTGGTTCTGCCAGATCATATTGTTGTACTGTCAGCTAATCCAGCTGCTACTGAAAAAGCTTTTGGGGTGAAAGCTGCACCAAGAGCAGATCTATGTAGGCTTCTTCAGCTTTGCGCGCAAGCACAGCTGTTGATAAGTGGTGGTGGTGGGTTGTTTCAAGACAGCCGCAGTGTGGGCTCAGCTCTTTTTTACTCTTGCCATATAGCAGCTGCCAGGCTGGCAGGCGCTCAGGCTATGATCTATGCTCAAGGGCTCGGACCGCTGCAATCAGATCTGGCACTGTGGGTGAGCAGATGTGCACTTTCATTGTGTGATGTCATCTCAGTGCGGGACACCCGTTCAGCTCAGCTTGTCAGCTCATGGGGGCTGACTGCTGAGTTGACTGCTGATCCGGTCTGGGCGCTTCAACCTTCGCCTCTGCCTATTGCTTACCAGAGAGAGCTGGATAAGGTCGTGTCTGGAAGGGAGCGTTCAGCGGCGAGACTTGTTGGTCTGTCTCTGCGACCTAGTGTTGATCTCACTGATGCTCATTTAACTCATCTTCTCCAAGCGCTGCAAATAGCGTTGCCGCAAGATGCAGTACTTGTCTTGCTACCGTTGCAAAAGGAGAAAGACTATGAGCTGCTTGACCGCTTCTATCAGAGCTGGGTCGGTCTAGGCAGGCAAGGGTTGCTCATCGACCCGGCTGGACTGATTCTGCCGAGCCAGTGGTTGAGTCTTTTCAGTCAGCTCGACTTTGTAGTCTCTATGCGCTTGCACGCCTTAATTATGGCTTTGCACAGCGGTGTTCCTGTGGTTGGTATCTCTTATGATCCTAAAGTGAGCAGCTTGTTGGCAGAGTTTGAACAGCCTGCGTTAAATCTTACCAAGGAAACGAGCGGACCTGCCTGGAGCAGCACAATCAAGGAGGCTATGGACAGGCGAGCTCAGCTTGTAGCAACCTTTGCCGCCAAGGCAGAAGCTGCAAAAAATATGGCTTGCCAGAACTTCAGCTTGATAAGTAGAATTCTACAAAGGTAAGCGGATAGCTAAAGCCAACTGTCACAGTGTCAACAGTTTGTAGCTGCTGCAAGCAAGTGTAATGTCAATATTGTCAGCTACAAAAAGATCACGACAAACAGTTTTAGGCTATCCAGTGGACATAGTAGACGAGCCGCTGGCCCTTGAGTTGATCAAGTCTTCCTGGAGTGCCCGTAGGCGCCTGCAGATAATTACATTAAATGCCGAGATGGTAGTTGCTGCTCAGCAGGATCGCGAACTTGATCGCATTATCCGCCATGCCGATCTAATCATTCCTGACGGTGCCGGGGTGGTCTGGGCGCTTAAACTGACAGGGCATAAGGTACAACGCCTGGCAGGGATTGACCTGGCCTCGGCAACACTTAGCCAGGCGGCCTCCTGCGGGAGCAAAGTGGCTTTAATTGGCGCCAAGGCAGAGGTACTGGAGCAAGCTGTTGTCCTTTTAGCTAAGACACATCCTGGTCTAAATATAGTTGCTTATCACCACGGCTACTTTAGCGCTGCAGATGAAGAGAAGGTTGTTTCTCAGGTGGCTCTTGCACAACCAGATCTGGTTCTTGTGGCCATGGGGGTGCCCAGGCAGGAATATTTCATTGATCGCTGGCAAGCAGCTTTCTCTCAATGTGTTGTCATTGGTGTAGGCGGCAGCTTCGACATCTGGGCTGGCGTGAGCAAAAGAGCACCCATTGTAATGCGACGGCTTCATCTTGAATGGCTCTACCGGATGGTTAGTGAGCCGTGGCGCTTGAAGCGTATCGGCAGCTCGCTGCCTAATTTTGGCTGGCAGGTTGTGTTCGAGTCGATTTTTCGTGGCAGAGGAAGTGAGACAAAAGCTAAAAATCCAGACGACAAGAGCGTTTAATGTTGTTTGGCAAGACGATTGGCAAGAGAGAAGCCAGCCTTGTGCCGTTGCGTATCCTGGCACATCTGGGTGATGCCGTTTTCGACCTGTTTGAGCGCCAGAGAGAGGTCCTGAGCACGGCTACAGCCAGGCAGCTACACAGTAAAGTTGCCTCCCGGGTCTCAGCTGGTGCTCAGTCCGCCCTTTTAGCTCAACTAGCACCTCATTTAAGCTCTGATGAAACGGAGATAGTGCGCATGGCGCGCAACCTCAAGCCGTCCGGCTACCGTAAGATGGGTCAGTCCAGTTATAGAGCCGCTACAGCGTTCGAGGCTCTGATTGGATATCTGTACTTGAGCGACCCGGAGCGGTTGCGAGAGCTTCTTGAGTTGACAGCACTCTGACTGATTGCCAGATGCTGCCTAAATTAAGATATGGTTGTAATGTGCTTGTCTTGTCGGAGATAGTGCTAAGTTAGGCCTGCCCAGGCCTGTCAGGCGCTGCTTGTGGGCAACTTTCAATATATTTGGGAACAAGTAAGTTGAACATTGGCGCGGACGATATCTATTTAAACCTGTCCAAATTCTCCGCCGATGGACTGGTGGTAAGTGATGAGCAAGGAGTAATCACTGCTTGCAACCCGGCTTTTTCTCGGCTGTTAGATCGCCTGCCGCAAGAGATTGTCGGGTTGAGTCTCGGCTCATTTCTCGGTTGTGCTTGCTGCCACCATGCTGATACTGCAGGTGGTGAGAATCAGAGCTTGTTGTTTCTGCAAACAGCCAGTTCAAGTAATAACGCCTTACACAACGCCACAGTTGTAAATCGTTCTGGCATGGATTTCACTGTGCCAGTAAGTCATATAGCTGTCTGTGATAGCGGCGGGCAGACAGCAGCCTATATTACGGTTGTCTATATTGTGCAGGCCAGTTCGGTACAACAGGCTCAGACTGAGTTTGTCAGTACAGTCAGCCATGAGTTGAGGACGCCGCTGACTAGCATTAAGGGGTTTGCTGATACTATCCTGCGCGCAGGAGATAGACTCGACTCGAGTCAGCAAAGGCGCTATGTCGGGATTATTAAAGATCAGGCAGATCGTTTAACCAGGCTGGTCGAAGATCTTTTAGCTGTTTCCCGAATGGAGTCACGCAAGTTGCAGCTGACAATCAGGGCGATTGATTTAAGCGAGGCGGTGCAGAGAGTTTTGCGTAATCTGGCCGACAAGGCTCGCGAGCACCAGCTTGTAATTAAGATCCCGCCAGGCTTACCACCTGTGTGGGCTGATTCTGATCGGCTAGAGCAGATCATGACCAATTTAATTGACAATGCCCTCAAATACTCTCCTGCCCGTACTGTAGTCACAATTGCAGCAAGAGATCTTCTGGATGGTGGGCATGAAACTGTTGAAGTCTCAGTAAGTGATGAAGGAGTAGGCATACCAGCAGAGCATCTCCCTGAAATTTTCAACAAGTTTTCGCGATTAGACAACCCGCTTGTGCGGCAGACAGAAGGTACCGGTCTTGGTCTGTACATTACCCGCTCTTTAGTACTGGCCTTGGGTGGGCAGATTAGAGTAGAAAGCAGATCTGTCGGCACAACTTTTACTGTCAGGCTGCCGGCAGCAACATTGGAAGAGCAGGCTGCTAGAGGGAGGGGCTAGGATGATCTTGCCAACTCCTGTAATTATGATTATTCACCAGGCACGCCAGGCTGCCGATTATGCTTCAGTTTTAGAGAAGACTGGAGCAAAAGTGCATCCAGTAGCTTCTTTTGAAGAAGCCAATGAACTCTTATCTTTCCTGCACCCTGATCTAATCCTGTTGGCTGCCGATATGCCTGAAGGTGACGGTAGATTGTATTGTCAGCAGATTAGAGCCACCTTAGTGCACCCCCGTCCTGTTCTTGTGTTGCTGCACAAGAGTGATGATGTCAGTGAAAGGATCTCTTCTTTCCGTTATGGAGCAGATGATGTTTTAGGAGATCCCATAGATAAAAAAGAGCTGGCTATCCGTGTTCTTGCCCACTTGAGGAGGCGGCAGGAAGAGCTTTCCAGTTCGCTTACTCAACTGCCAGGTCCGTCTGTAATTCGCCGTATGCTTGAGCAATGTCTGGTCGTTGATCGACCTTGGTCGGCCCTTTCTATTGATCTCAATAACTTACGCATCTATAACGAGACTTATGGTGATCTGGCTGGTGACCAGCTGATTAAGGCCTTGGGTGCCATTTTAATCGGGCTGGCTGGTGACAATGATTTTGTTGGACATTTAGGCGGAGATGATTTTTTGATGGTCACTCAGCCTGAGCTCCGCGAGGTACTCTCTGAAAGCATTTGCAGACAGTTTTCTACTGTCAGCAAACGTTTTTATCCTCGTGACGATATTGAGCGCGGCTACCTTGTAGCTGCCGGGCATGGTGGTATACGCAGGCGGGTGCCGCTCATCTCGCTGTCGATTGGGATAGTATCAAGCACCAGTCGCAGGTTTCAGAGTTACGTAGATGTTCTCACCACAGCACGCGACTACAGATATGCTGCCAAGCAACAGCCGGTCAGCCGCTGGGTTGGCGATCATGTACAGCCGCTCGGCTCAGCGCTGGTAGATGCACGGCGGGCCCGGATACTTGTTGTTGAACCGGATGGTGCCATGGCCTGTCTTTTGCAGGAGAATCTCTCTCTGGAAGGGTATCAGGTAGAAGTGACCAGTTCTGCTGGTGATGCCTTGAGTTTAGCCCACCACGAGCCTCATCCAGATCTCATCCTGCTCGAATCGAATCTGTCTGACAGAAGGATGGATGGCTGGGAGCTCTGTCGTGCTCTTAAAGATGACACTGCTCTCAAGGCTATCTGGATAGTGATGGCAACTTCGCACCCTGATCAGTCTCTGGCTCTGGAAGCTGGAGCAGACCTCTACCTGCCCAAGCCGTTTGATATGAATTCGCTTCTCTCTGAAGTCAAAGTTTTGCTCCGCTCAGGCGGGCAGGTTTGATTTGAGATCATCTAAGATCCAATCAATGGCATATCTTATCTCCTGGGCAATAAAGTCTGGTTCCACCTGCCACTGATAAGTTCCTTTGAGCACCTGGTGACCATAACCGGTAGTTACCAGCACAGCCTTTAATTTGCAGTTGCGAGCAAGCTCAACATCTGTTGCTTTATCACCTACCACATAGGCTCTGAGACGATCTAGCTGTGGGTGTTCAGCAAAGGCCCGATCAATCATTCCAGGCGCCGGCTTGCGGCAGAAGCAATCGATAGACCATTCAGGCACTGAGCCTTCCTTTAAATGCGGGCAGTAATAAACTGCATCGAGATAAGCGTCGCCAGATTGGAGCAGCTCTTCAAGACGCGTGTTTAAGGCGCGAATATGTTGTTCGGGATAATAGCCGCGTGCAGCGCCAGTTTGATTAGTGACAAGAATAACAGCTATAGAGGCTGCGTTGAGCTGGCGTACAGCAGCAGCAGCTCCGGGGATTAGCTTAAGATCTGCCGTGTCTTGGATATAACCGATCTCCTGGTTGAGAGTACCGTCACGATCGAGGAATACCACAGGTTGTTTTGCCGGAGCGTCTAAAAACATTGCTTAATTATAGAGAGGGATAGCGGGGGATGTCCAGGGCGTCGTTGATCTTTTGTGACATGCCCTGACCACCCCCATCTTAGCAAGTGCAAAAAGCGACCTCTTCTGGTCGCTTTTTGCACTTTTTGGC